>NZ_JBSFDW010000014.1:0-35763 GCF_053594115.1 Streptomyces sp. NPDC001970
GAGGCCCTGGGCCGGCTCCGGTTCAGCTTCACCAGGACCACGAACGTGAGCGAGCGCGTCGCCTACGTCAGCGCCCACAACGAGTCGCTCGCGGCGAACTTCGACTCCCCGGACGCCATCGCGGCCTCCGAGGCCACCCAGTCCATCACCATCAGCCAGTAACAACGCCCGGAGTGTGCGGGCCGCGTTCTTGGGGGCGCGGTCCGCGCCGGGAGGAAGAGCAGGACGGTGACCGAAAGCCAAGGGGTTCACCCCGGTCCCGTGGGGGCGGCGGCCTGCGACGCGGACGAAACGTTTCCCTCGTACGAATACACGGAGATACTGTTTCCCGTTCCGCGGCGTGGCGCGGGACTCCAACTCCTCGGCGAATACCAGGGATCCGGTTTCACGGAGCGCAAGTATCTGGTTCGCCGCGGAGACGGGCAGGTGGTCCAGCTGTCCCGGTTGCTCTACCTGGTGACCGACGCCATCGACGGCGTACGGAACACCGAGACCATCTCGCACCGGGTCAGCGGGCGATTCGGGCGTGAAGTCAGCGCGGACAACATCGAGTACCTCATTGAGCAGAAGCTCGAACCGCTCGGCGTCACCGTCCCCTTCGGCCAGGAAAGCGACCAGGTCGCCGGCCCCACCACCGATCTCCTCCTGGTCCTCAAGGGCCATCGGGTGATCTTCCGTGAGCGGCAGGTCGCCCGTATCGCGAAGGCGCTCGCATGGCTGCACCGGCCATGGGTGGTGGCTCTGGTGCTGGCGGCGGCTGTGTGCGTGGACTTCTGGCTGTTCGCCATTCACGGAGCCATGCAACCGGTGCTGCAGGTGCTGGAGCAACCGGTGCTGATGCTGGCCGTCTTCATCCTGATCGTGGCATCGCTGGTCTTCCATGAATTCGGTCACGCCTCGGCGTGCAGATACGGTGGCGCGCGACCGGGAAGCATCGGCTGCGGTCTCTTCCTGATCTGGCCGTCGATGTACACCGAAGTCACCGATGTCTACCGCATCGGGCGGGCCGGCCGGATCCGGACCGATCTGGGCGGGATCTACTTCAACATCGTCTTCGTGCTGGGGCTCGCCTGCGCGTTCTTCCTCACCGGCCAGCCGTTCTTTCTTGCCGCGATCTACCTGGTGCACTTCGAGATCGTCGAACAGCTGCTTCCGGTGGTCCGGCTGGACGGCTACTACATCCTCGGTGACCTCGCCGGGATTCCCGACCTCTTCGGCAAGATCAAGCCCATCCTGAGGAGCATGCTGCCGGGTCGTCCGTTGGCTCCGGAGGTGGCCGATCTCAAGCGTCCCGCGCGGACCATCGTCACGGTCTGGGTGCTGATCATGGTGCCGCTGATCGCCGTCGAGCTCGGTTACGTCCTGTGGAACCTCCCGCGGTTGCTCAGCACCAGCTTGCGCTCCCTGGCGGAGCAGCTGGGCGGAACCTGGTTCGCCTTCTTCGACGGTCAGGTCACCGCAGGACTCGTCGGCGTCATCGGAAGCTTCATGCTCATCTGCCCGCTGGCCGGCGCGGCGTATCTCACCGTACGCCTGGTGGGGCGACTTGTGAGGGCCACCACCCGTGCCACCGAGGGCAACACCCGGATGCGCCTGGCCATCTGCGGCGGCGTGCTGGTGGGAGCCGGCGCACTCTGCGCGGCGTGGCTGGGCGGCATGACCCCCGAGGCGCTGCCGCGGCAGCCGCCCATCGCCCCCATCCTCCAGCCCGGCGTCCCGACGATCCGTCCGACGGCATCGGCACTCGCCGAAGAGCGGCCCAGCCCTGACCGCCCGGACTCGTCCGTGGGCACCAGCCCGCCGCCCGAGGCGGTCCCGCCCGCGCCCACTCCCGAGGTCAGCCCGTCCGGCGAGGCCACCTCCGCGAGCGCCTCTCCGTCCGCCGGCCCCGGTCAGGCCGCTCCGACGCCCAGGCAGACGAGCCCGACACCGAGCCCCAGCCGCACGTCGGCCTCGCCGTCGCCGTCGACCAGTGCCAGCTCTTCGCCCGGGACTCCGAGCGCTACGCCGTCCGGTTCCCCTTCGCCCTCGGTGACCTCCTCGGAGTCGCAGGGCACCACGGGGGGCCAGTGGCCCTTCGCATCGTGAACCCCCGATTTTCCCGTTCGTCCGTAAAGGAGCACCCAGTGACGCACCACCGAAAGCCACGCACCAGCCGAGCCGGTCGCAAAGTCGCGCAGTTGGGCATGCTGGCCGCCGCCTGCACGGCCGGCTTCGCCACCGCGAGCCCGGCCGGAGCGACATCGTCAGCACCGACCGGCACGCGCCATGTCGGCATCGCGGTGGACGAAGCACGCGCCAAGGCCGGTCCGAGGCATCGCGTGGACTACGACGACGAGTTCGCGATCCACGAGCTCGGTACGCGCGTCGGCGTCGGTGTGCGCAACAGGGCGTTCGCCCGCTCCGTAGGCTGCTCGCTCGACAACCCGTGCCGCGCGATCGCCCTGTCCTTCCAGGTCGTGACCACGACCGGTACCATCACGCGCCTCAACGCCACGAACACCAGCCGCGCGGTCAACGACCACTGCGAGGGCTGCCAGACGTTCGCAGGCGCCTATCAGTTCATCGTCTCCACCCCGTACTCGTTCACCCTGAGCCGCTCGGCCAGGAACGAACTCGCCGCGCTCGAAAGGCGGCTGAGCGACCTGGAGCGGAGCCGGGAGCCGGTCCACGTCGTCAAGGCCCGCGCCGATTCCCTCGCCTCCGAGGTCGTGGCCCTCCTCAAGGGGGCGGTGGCAGCCGCACCGCGCGGTGCGGCCGTGCACCCGCTGAGCAGCTTCCGGCCCACCGTCACCCTGCGGCGTCACATCGACTAGGTCCTGGCCGGCCGATCGGGCCGGACGGACGCTCCGTACTGCACCTCAGCCTCTCCCGGCCCGGGGATCCGTTCCCCGCGCCGGCAGATGGACCTCGTCTCCAGTCTTCCGGAGGGATGACCATCCATGAGCTACTCACCCGAGCTGCGTCGCCGGGCCCTCGACCTGCTCGCCGTAGGCGAGCCCGTGAAGAAGGTCGCCGTCGATCTCGGCCTCAAAGAGCGGACGATCTACCACTGGCGGCGCAGGTACCTGCCGCACTTCCGGAGCGGTCGGTCCGTCCCGCACACCGGGTCCGAACTCAACGCCGCATGCAAACGCATCTCCGAGCTGGAGGCAGAGCTCGCCGTCCTTCGGCGGGCGACCGAGCTGTTGTGGGACGCGACGTCCCCAAAAGGAGATTCGAGGCAGTACACGTGATGGCCTGCGAGGGTCTGCCCGTCCGGATCGCCACGAGGGCCCTGGGGGTGACCGAGTCCGGGTACTTCACCTGGCGCTCCCGCCCTGCCTCCGCACGGTCCGTCCGCCACTCCCGGCTCACCGAGGCCATCACCGCGATCCACTCCGCCTCGCACGGGACGTACGGGTACCGGCGTATTCACGACGAACTGACCCTGAGATACGGCATCGCGGTCAGCCGCGGAACGGTGCAGCTGCTGATGCGCCGGGCCGGCATCCAGGGTCTCGCCGGTGACAAGCGGCGCCGTGACCGGGGAGGCGGCCGGGGTCCCACCTGACGCCGGCCTGCGCGCATAGGCCGGCGGTCGTACGCCTGACGCGCCGAGACCTAGGTGGGACACACACCGGCGTCGCGGATGTCGCGGACCTTCCGAAGCGGCCCACCCGGGCTGACCTCACCCTCGACCTGTCCGAGTCCTTCGAGGCTTCGTACCTGAACGAGAGAGCGATCGGAACACGACATGGAATATCCGACATTTCCCACACCCCCGCTGCCCATCTCCGCATTCCTGCGCCCGTTCCTGCGCGTGGGGGAGGACCTGCCGGCAACGCAGGCGCACCAGGTGATGCTGCACTGTGCGCTGGACGCGGCGTGTCTCCCCGTGCGGTTGACCGACGCCCATGCCGTCGCTCGGATCTCCGAACTCGACTACCAGACGGTGAACGCCGTGATCAGTTGGCTGCGGACCCTGAGCGAGCCGTGAGCTCCGAAGTCTCGTTCAGCCGAAGTCTCGTTCAGTCGGAGTCGGAGTCGGAGTCGGAGCCGGAGCCGGAGCCGGATTCGGATTCGACGTCTGCGTCTGCGTCGGGGGTGGAGTCCGCGTCAGGGGCGGGGGTGCTGCGCAGAAGGGATTCGACGAGCGCGGTGACGTGTCGGCGGTCGGCCACGGACAGTCGCTGGACGCTGGCGATGAGGGTGGCGACCTCGGGGTCGGCGGCGGTGTCGGCCGGCTCCTCGAAGTACAGGTGGATCCCGCAGGCTTCGGCGGCGGCCCTGCGCACCGCGTCCAGGGGCAGCTCCAGCCCTCTGGCAAGGCCTTCGAGGGTGGCCTGTTGCGGCATGCGGGTCACTCGCTCGACGGTGGCCAGATGATGCACGGTGGAACGCGGGATACCGCCGCGCCGGGCCACGTCACCGTAGGACCAGCCCTGCTGCTCCAGCCGGCTCTTCACCAAATCCTGCAGTGCGTTGGCCACGGGAGGGTTCTTTCCTGCTAGCGATGCGTTGACGCGTACGGGTGAGGTCGAGTGTATGTCGGAGGGTGGGTGGCGCTTCCAGCGTCCGGCCCGGCATGGGCGACGAACCCCCGCCGCCGGGAGAACCGGAACTCGACAAGTTTTCCGGGCGCTCGGGATCAAGCGGATGTGGGGCGGGTCTGTGCGGCCCGGACCTGCGGCCACGACTGTCGGCGGACGTTGTCGGGGCGCACGGGGAGGGAAGGGCCGCGCGGCTCCGCGGGCGCATGCGAATGGGCGCCCTCGGAAGCCGAGAACGCCCAGGTCAGCGATGGAACATCGCAAGTGCGCCGCCAGGGACTCGAACCCCGGACCCGCTGATTAAGAGTCAGCTGCTCTAACCAACTGAGCTAGCGGCGCCTGCTGACCTGGAGAACTCTACCTGACGTCCAGGGGTACCCCTCACCATTTCCTTGCTCGTTCCGGCCTGTCGGATGGTCGTTTTTTCTCTTTGATCGGTAAAAATGCGACTTGTCAGGACAGACGAGACCGTGTTGGAGGGGCAGCGTATGACCGTTCCGGCCTTCGAGGAGTACGAGCCCGCCGCCGACTGCCCCTGCGCCGGATGTGCCCAGGAGCGGCGCGCGCGGGCCCGCGCGTCCGCCCTTTCGGTACGCGCCGGGGCTCACCAGGCCGTGCGCGGAGTCCGGCGCGCGCTGGTCCTGGCCGCCGCGGCGGGCGTGGTGCTGGGCAGTGGCGGCGGGGCGGCCGGGGCGGCGGTCCCCCTGGTCGAGGGCCCGGCGCCCGGCGGACCCGTCAGCGCCCGGGATCCCGAACCGGACACCCCGCAGGGCGGGCAGGGTCCGCTGTACGGCGGCCCGGACTCCGGCCCCGTGACCGGCCCGGCCGGCACGCCCGAGCTCCGCAGGACGACCCGCGCGGACATCATCAACCGGGCCAAACGCTGGGTGGACGCCGAGGTGCCGTACTCCATGAACGCGTACTGGTCGGATGGTTACCGGCAGGACTGCTCGGGCTATGTCTCGATGGCCTGGAACCTGACGGGCAACGAGTGGACCGGAAGTCTGGCGCAGTACGGGGTGCGGACGGACCGTCAGGATCTGCAGCCCGGTGACATCCTGCTGTTCCACAATCCCGACGATCCGGGCAAGGGTTCCCACGTCACCATCTTCGGCGGCTGGACCGACTACACGCACACCTATTACGTGGCCTACGAACAGGCGAGGCCGCACGCCCGTAAGCAGGCCACGCCGATGGCGTACTGGAACGACTCCGACTTCTATGTGGCATACCGCTACAAAGGGCTCATCGGCACGGACGCGACGTCAGACGGGTCGACGACCATGCCCCCGGCGTTCCCCGGGCCCTGGTACTTCGGTCCGGGCGCGAACAACACGTACATCACCCAGCTCGGGAGGCTGCTCGTGGAGCGGGGCGCGAAGAGTTACTACGGAGAGAGCCCGGGGCCGCTCTGGAGCGAGGCGGACCGGCGGGCGACCCAGGCGTTCCAGCGCGCACAGGGCTGGAAGGGCGAGGAGGCGGACGGTCTGCCCGACCTGCGCACCTGGCGCCTTCTGACCAACGGCACGGGCCGGGACATCCCGGGCGCAGAGGCATCGGCACAGGCACGGCCGCAGGTTCAGGCGGCGCAGGCGCAGGCGCAGACGCCGACACGGGCACAGGCAGAGGTGCAGCCGCAGGTGGAGGCGCAGACCCAGCCGCAGGCACAGGCGCAGGCCCAGCCGCAGGCGCAGGCCCAGCCGCAGGCGCCGACACGGGCACAGACAGAGGTGCAGCCGCAGGTGGAGGCGCAGGCCCAGCCGCAGGCACAGGCGCAGGCGCAGGCCCAGCCGCAGGCGCAGGCCCAACCGCAGGCGCAGGCGCAGACGCCGACACGGGCACAGACAGCGGTGCAGCCGCAGCCGCAGGCCCAGGTGCCAGTCCCGGTGTCGGCCTACCCGGGCCGGGCGCACTTCCGCCCCGGCCAGTCGAACGCGCATGTCGAGGAGCTCGGCCGCCAGTTGGTGGAGCGGGGCTTCGGCAAGCACTACACCACGGCGCCCGGTCGGCAGTGGACCGAGGCGGACCGCCGCAACGTCGAGGCGTTCCAGCGAGCCCAGGGCTGGCGCGGCGGTGCCGCCGACGGCTACCCCGGCCCCGAGACCTGGCGACGGCTCTTCTCATGACCCGCCGCCCACCAGACCACGCCACAACCCCGAGGAGGCGTCCCCGGTGACCCCCACGACCCCCAACCCCGAGGACACCGCGGCCCCCCTGCCGCCCGGCCTTCCCCGCCCGCAGGAGCTTTCGCTCCCGGTCCTCGACCTGGGCACGGCGACCGGAACCACGACCTCCGCGCCCGCCCCGGCGGTGACGTCCGCATCCACGGGCGCATCCACGGGCGCGACCGCGTCCGTGACCGGCGGTCCCAGGCCGGCCGAACCATCCGACCCCGCTGCGGCGCCGGATGGCAGCGGCACCGATCCCGGCCCCGTGTGGGCCTGGGGGCCGGTGGGCGGTCTGGCGACGGGACGGCCCGACGGCGACGGCGACGCGGTCGGTTCGGACGAGCGGGCCGATGCGAAAGGCGCCGACGCCGACGGCGTACGAGACGAAGCGGACCCCGCTGTCCGGCGACGCGACGACGCGTCGGTCGACTCCACGGGCTCGGACGTCGGTGAGCGCCTCGCCGGACCGCGAGCTGACGATACGTCCGGTGGCTCCGCGGATGTCGGCGTGAATGTGCCGGGCCTGCCGCGGGAGCCGTCCGGGCGGGAGGCCGTGGACGACGACGCCGGCGTGCCGGCGGTGCCCGCGCCCGCGACGGCGGGCCGGCGCACGGTCGTGATCGGGGCCGAGACGACCGGGGCGATTCCCGTGCACCTGCTGTTCCGGGACGTCCCCGGAGACTCCGCGGCTGCGGGGCACGTGGTCGCACCGGTCGCCGGGAAGGACTCCCGGACGGCTTCCGGGAAGGACGTTGCCGGCAAGGACGTTGCAGGCAAGGACGACGACGGGGGGCCCGACACCGTCGCCATGGCGCCTGTCGTTCCCTCCGGCCGCCGGGTCGCGACCGCACCCCGGGTGACCGTGGTCTCGCCGAGCCGGCGGCCCGCGCCGCCCGCGGACCCGAAGGTGCGGGAGCGGCCGGGGCCCGTGCTGCCCGGATGGGTCGCCCTGCTCGTCGGGGTCGTCGCACTCACCGGGTGCGCGGCCGTGCTGCACTGGGCCGGGGCCTTCCCGCGGGAGCTGACCGAGCTGTTCCGGCTGAGGCCGCGCCCGTACCACGGCATCGGCGGCGGTCAGTGGGCGCTCCTTGCCGTCGCCGTGGTCTTCGCGCTGTTCTCCCTCGGCGGCCTCGGCCGGGGCAGCGCGGGTCACGCCTGGGTCCTGACGCTGTTCGGCGAGTACCGCGGGAGCGTGCGCCGCAACGGCCTCCTGTGGGTCAGCCCGCTTCTCCTCCGCCGGAACGTCGACGTACGCCTTCGTCACTGGCGCAGCGAGCCCATGCCCGCCGTCGACGCGAACGGCACCGCGCTGCAGGCCGTCGTTCTCGTCGTCTGGCGGATCCAGGACACCGCGCGCGCCGTACTGTCCGTCGAGGACCATGAGGAGTACCTGCGGGAGCAGGTGGAGGCGGCGATGGCCCGGGTGCTCTCGCAGCTCCCCACCGACGCCTTCCACGAGGACGCGCCCACCCTCCGCAACGCCGAGGCCGTCGGCGACGCGCTGACGAAGACCCTGTCTGCGGAGTGCGTCCCGGTCGGCATCGACATCTTCTCCGCTCAGCCGACTCGTATCGAGTACGCCCCCGAGGTCGCGGCGGCGATGCGTCGGCGCCGTATCGCCGCGATCGAGGCCGAGCACCGGGACACCGTGCTGACCTCGGTGGTGGACGCGGTCGACGACACCGTGCAACGGCTCACCGTGCGGGGCCTCGTGGAGCTCGACGACTACGAGCGGAAGGCGCTGGTGCGGGATCTCACCGTCGCCTTCTGCACGGCAAGGGCAGGCGGGACGGAGGCACCGTGATTGGTCTGGACATGTTCAACGTTCGCCCATAATCTGGGACTTGGTCTAGACCGGAACGTGCACGACCGCACAAGCATCCGCACCGCACGGCACGCCTCACGGAACTCCCCCACGTTCTCAGGAGCGACAGCATGCGAAAGCGAATAGGTGCGGCCATGGTCGGCCTCGCGGTGGCGGGAACCTCCTTCCTCGCCACCGGCAGCGCCGGCAGCCACGGCTACACCGACTCACCGATCAGCCGTCAGAAACTCTGTGCCAACGGCACGGTGACCAACTGCGGTGAGATCCAGTGGGAACCGCAGAGCGTCGAGGGCCCCAAGGGCTTCCCGGCGGCGGGCCCGGCCGACGGAACGATCTGCGCCGGCGGTCTCAGCCGCTTCTCGCAGCTCGACGACCCGCGCGGCGGCGCATGGCCCTCGACGAAGGTCTCGTCGGGGCAGAACTACACCTTCCGGTGGCAGTTCACGGCCAACCACAGGACGACCGACTTCAAGTACTACATCACCAGGAGCGGGTGGAACCCGAGCCAGCCGCTCACCCGTGCGGCCCTCGACCCTCAGCCGTTCCTGACCATCCCCTACAACGGCCAGCAGCCACCGTCCACGCTCTCCCACTCCGGAACGCTCCCGTCGAAGTCCGGCCGCCATCTGATCCTGGCGGTGTGGACCATCCATGACACCCCGAACGCCTTCTACGCCTGCTCGGATGTTCAGTTCTGACGAACAGTCAGCTACTGTTCGGCGCCATGGGCGGGATGAACAGCGCCACGACCGTCGCGGAGCTGGTACAGCGCCAGTGGGGCGACCACAGGACCGGGCTGAGACACGAGGATCGCGTCCTCAGCCACCACCAGGTCGCCTCCGGCGCCGCCGCGAGGGCCGCGCTGCTCGCGGAGCTGCTGCCCCGGGGTGCTGAGCCGCACCTCGGGATCCTGCTCGACAACACTCCCGAGTTCCCGCTCTGGATCAGCGCGGCGGCCCTTGCCGGGGCCGCCGTCGCGGGCATCAACCCGACCCGCAGGGGCGCCGAGATCGCCCGCGACATCCTGCACACCGACTGCCGTGTGCTGGTCACCGAGCGCGCGCACCTTCCCCTGCTCGACGGTCTCGAACTGCCGGGCGTGCGGGTGCTGGTGACCGGCCCCGACAACCCTGAGTACGCCGCCCTCCTCGCGCTGTACGAGGGCGTGAAGCCCGGCGAGGCCGTCGCGCTGTCGGGCCGCGCGGTGCAGCCCGACAGCCGGCTGCTGCTGTACTTCACCTCCGGTTCGACCGGAGCGCCCAAGGCCGCGATCTGCAGCCAGGGGAGGCTCGCCGCGGCCGGGGCGTCGCTCGTCGCGCACTTCGGTGTGCGGCCGGACGACGTCCACTACATCTGCATGCCGATGTTCCACGGGAACGCCGTCATCGCGGACTGGGCGCCCGCGCTCGTGGCGGGTGCGTCGGTCGCACTGCGTCGGCGCTTCTCCGCTTCGGGCTTTCTGCCCGACGTCCGTGCCCACGGCGCCACGTACTTCACGTACGTCGGCCGGGCGGTCCAGTATCTGCTGGCCACACCGGAGCGTGAGGACGACCGCTCGCACTCCCTGCGGCTCGGCTTCGGCACGGAGGCGGGGGCGGTCGACGCGGCCCGCTTCGAGGCGCGCTTCGGGGTACGGCTCGTCGAGGGGTACGGATCCTCGGAGGGCGGCGCGGCCGTCCGGCGCACGCCGGGCACACCGCGCGGCGCGGTCGGGCGGGCGGCGCCGGGGGACGATCTGGCGGTGGTCGATCCGTCGACGGGCGAGGAGTGCGAGGCGGCGCGCTTCTCCGAGGAGGGCCGCCTGCTCAACGGCGACCGGGCGATAGGCGAACTGGTCAACCGCGGCCGCAACCCCTTCGAGGGCTACTGGCGCAATCCCGATGCGGACGCGGCGCGCGTGCGGGGAGGCTGGTACTGGACCGGGGACCTCTTCTTCCGCGATGAGGAGGGCTTCCTGTACTTCGCGGGCCGCACGGACGACCGCCTGCGCGTCGACAGCGAGAACCTCGCCGCCGCCGTGATCGAGAACATCCTGTCCCGCTGGGACCGCGCCGCGGGCGTCGCGGTCTACGCCGTCCCCGACCCCGTCTCCGGCGACCAGGTCATGACCGCCCTCGCCCTGCGTGACGGCACCGCCTTCGACGCGGCCGCCTTCGGGGACTTCCTCGCCGCCCAGCCCGACCTGGGCACGAAGATGGCGCCCCGCTTCGTGCGCATCGTGCGCCGACTGCCGGTGACCGCCACGAACAAGATCCACCGCGCGGCCCTGCGCCGCGAGTCCTTCCGCTGCCCCGACCCGCTCTGGTGGCGCCCGGGCGGCGAGCCGCACTACCGCCGGCTGACGGGGGACGACGTGACGGCGCTGCTGCGCGAGTACGAGTCCCACGACCGGGCTGCGCTGCTGGACCGGTGAGGGGGCGGCGCCTGCGGCCGGGGCTCTCCGCCCCCGAACCCCCGTGCTTCGCACGCAGGCAGGGCCGCAGTTCGGCCCGTCCGGCCTTCGAGGACGGACATCCGGACCACTGGACGGCTCAGGG
The DNA here is from genome assembly GCF_053594115.1 of Streptomyces sp. NPDC001970. Lineage (NCBI taxonomy): Bacteria > Bacillati > Actinomycetota > Actinomycetes > Kitasatosporales > Streptomycetaceae > Streptomyces > Streptomyces sp. NPDC001970. The sequence goes on from NZ_JBSFDW010000014.1 coordinate 11,063, forward strand.
CACCTCCCGGGGGTCCGTGGCCGAGCCCGGTTCGGGAACGGCCCTGGGGGTAGGGCCAGGTACACCCTGAAAGACGCCCCCTGGAGCCATGGTTCGGCCCATGAGGCGGGCCATAACGTGGGCGGCATGACAGCACGCACCCTCTGGCAGGCGCTGACCCGGCGCGACTACCTGCGGAGCAACTGGCCCTGGCGGGCCGTCGGGTACCTCCTGAGCAGCGCGCTCACCGGAGTGCCGGCTCTCGTCGGCCTGGTGCTGCTCGGTGCGTTGTCCGCCGTCGCCGTGGGCCTGCCCCTCCTGGTGCTCAGCGGCGTCGCCCTCGCCGTCGTCGAGCGCCGCCGCCTGCGGATCGCGGACCTGGAGCCCACCCACAGTCCTCACCGCACACCTCCGGAGCCCGGCATAGCCGCCTGGGCCAGGACCCGGTTCACGGAGCAGGCCACGTGGCGGGAGCTTGCGTACGGGGTGGTGCACGCCATCGTGCTGTGGCCGCTCGATGTGCTGGCCGTCGTCTGTGGCGTGGGCGTGCCCCTCGCCATGACGGCCGCGCCGATTCAGCTCGCCGTCGACGGGGACGAGGCCCGCGTGGCCAAGCTGTGGCTCGTCACGGACCACCCCGCGGCCCTCGCCACGGCCGCCGCCGGCCTCGTACTCCTCGCCGTGCTGCTCTATCCGCTCGGCGCGCTCGCGGGTGCCCGCGCCGCTCTCACCCGTGCGCTCCTCGCCCCGCGCGAGGCCGAACTCCGCACGAGGATCGGCGAGGTGACCCGTTCCCGCGCCCGCCTCGTCGACGCCTTCGAGGCCGAGCGCCGCCGTATCGAGCGCGATCTGCACGACGGCGCCCAGCAGCGGCTCGTCGCGCTGACCATGACGCTGGGCCTGGCCCGGCTCGACGCCCCGTCCGGCGGCCCTCTCGCCCAGCGGCTCGTCACCGCGCACGAGGAGGCGGGGCGCGTGCTGACGGAGCTGCGCGAGCTCATCCACGGCATCCACCCGAAGGTCCTGGAGGACTACGGCCTCGGCGCGGCTCTGGCCGACGCCGCCGACCGCGCCTCCGTACCCGTGGACACCGACGTCGAACTGCCGCGCCTGGACCGCTCGGTGGAGACCGCCGCGTACTTCGCGGTCTGCGAGGCCCTCACCAATGTGGACAAGCACAGCGGCGCCCGTCGGGCGGGGCTCACCGCCCGGCACACCAGGGACCGCCTGACCGTCGAGGTCCGGGACGACGGCAAGGGCGGCGCGTCCCCGGACAAGGGCACCGGCCTCACCGGACTCGCCGACCGTGCAGCCGTCCTGGATGGCACACTGTCGATCACCAGCCCGCCGGGCGGGCCCACCGTCCTGCGACTGGAGATACCGTGCCGGACCGACACGAACCGCTCCGGGTAGTCATCGCCGAGGACAGCGTGCTCCTGCGCGAGGGCCTCACCGGACTCCTCCAGCGCTTCGGTCACGACGTCGTCGCCGCCGTCGGCGACGCGGACGCCCTCCGCGCAGCCGTCTCCGCCCATGAGCCGGACATCGTCGTCACCGACGTACGCATGCCGCCCGGCCTCAAGGACGAAGGACTGCGGGCCGCGGTCGACCTGCGCGCCGAGCGCCCGCGGCTGCCCGTCCTCGTCCTCAGCCAGTACGTCCAGCGCACCTATGCCACCGAGCTGCTCGACTCCGGCGACGGCATCGGCGTGGGCTACCTGCTCAAGGATCGCGTCGGCCACGTCGAGGAGTTCATGGACGCGCTGGTCCGCGTCGCGCAGGGCGGCACGGTCGTCGACCCCGAGGTCGTACGCCGGCTGCTGCGCCGCCGCCGGGACCCGCTGGAGCAGCTCACCCCGCGCGAGCGGGAGGTCCTCGCCCTGGTCGCCGAGGGAAGGTCGAACGCCGCGATCGCCCGCGCACTGGTCGTCACCGAGGCGGCCGTGGGCAAGCACATCGGGAACATCCTGGCCAAGCTCGACCTGCCCCCGGCCGAGGACACCCATCGCCGGGTCCTGGCCGTCCTCGCGTATCTGCGCTGACCTCCGCGCCGCTGAGCCGCTCGCCTCCGTCGACGATCCGGCGAAGGTGACGCAGGTCACGGTCGGTGGGGTGCCGAATCCACGCGCGTGAGGAGCTGGGAAGGCGTCCCATGCCCGGGCGGCGGCGACCGGACCCGCGCGGCCGCGGACTCGGCCGCCCGCTCCAGCAGGCGGGTGCCACTGGGCGGTGGTCGCGGAGCGGACGGGCCGAGACGGGTGCTGTGGCTGACGCGGAAAACCACTGGAGCCCCTCGCGACTGCGAGGGGCTCCAGTGAGGTTGTGCGCCGCCAGGGACTCGAACCCCGGACCCGCTGATTAAGAGTCAGCTGCTCTAACCAACTGAGCTAGCGGCGCGGGCTGCCGTTCTCGCCGCTCTCCGCGGCTGACGACAGGATTAATACTACCTGGTCCGGAGGGGTGCTCCCGACCAGCCGCGCCCGAGGGCCGTGCCCGGGCCTACAGCGTCAGCGACAGCACGACCGGTGCCGCCTTCCGGTTCAGCGTCTCCGCCGCCGAGCGCAGCCGGTGCGCATGCTCGATCGGGAGCGAGAGCGCCAGGCAGCCCACAGAGGATCCGGCCGTCAGCGGCACCGCCGCGCAGACCGTGCCCACCGCGTACTCCTGCAGATCCAGCACCGGGACCGTGGGCGGCTGCGAGTCCAGCTTCGAGAAGAGGATCCGCTCGTTGGTGATCGTCCGCGACGTCAGCCGGGCGATCCTGTGTCGCGACAGATGATCCCGGCGGCCGTTCTGGTCGAGCTGGGTGAGCAGGCACTTGCCGACCGCGCTCGCGTGCGCCGCCGAGCGGAAGTCGACCCACTCGTTGACCTTCGGGGTGCGCGGGCCGTCGGCGAACTGGGTGATCTTCACCTCGCCGTCGATGTACCGGCTGATGTAGACCGCGGCGCCGACGGAGTCGCGCAGCTCGGTGAGGGTCTCCTGCAGCTTGCGCTCCAGGGCCTCCCGCCGCGTGGCGCCGGAGCCCACCAGGACGAGGGAGTCGCCGATCACATATGCGCCGTCCGCGACCTGCTCCACATAACCCTCGCGCCGCAGCATCAGCAGCATCGAGGCCAGATGACCGGTGGGCAGACCGGTCTCGCGCGCGATCTGGACGTCGGTGACCCCGCCGCCGTGCCTGGAGATCGTCTCCAGAACGCGCAGGGCGTATTGCACCGAGTGGAACGGCGCGGTCGGCTCCGGCTTCAGCGCCACGGTTTCCCCCTACCAGGTTGTGACCGCAAGCTTCCGTACCACGATAGCTGCCAAGAACCGTTCTCGGGGCGCCTCTTGGCGAGAATTGTGCCGCGCCCCAGCACCATATGCTGGGGCGCACGACAATGGCATATGCCAAAGTCAAAGTAGGCACGAGGAAGGAAAGGTCAGAGCACCGCGCCGAGAAACTCACGAGTACGGTCGTGCTCCGGCTCGGAGAAGATTTTCTCCGGCGACCCGGACTCGACGACCTTTCCCGAGTCGAACATCAGCACCTCGTCCGAGATGTCCCGGGCGAAGTTCATCTCATGGGTCACACAGAGCATCGTGATGTCGGTGGTTCGGGCGATGTCCCTGAGAAGATCCAGCACCCCGGCCACCAGCTCCGGATCGAGCGCCGACGTCACCTCGTCCAGCAGCAGCACCTGCGGTCGCATCGCCAGCGCCCGCGCGATGGCAACCCGCTGCTGCTGGCCGCCGGACAGCTGGGTCGGCCGGGCGTCGCAGCGGTCGGCGAGCCCGACGAGATCCAGCAGCTCGCGGGCGCGCTCCTCGGCCTCGTCCCGGGACAGACCGAGCACCCGCACCGGCGCCTCGGTGAGGTTCCGCAGCACGCTCATGTTGGGGAAGAGGTTGAACTGCTGGAAGACCATGCCGATCTTCTTGCGCACGTCGCGCCGCTGCTTCTCGTCGGCGGGGTACAGCCGGCCGCCGTTGACGTCGATCGTGCCCTCGTCGGGGCGCTCCAGCGTCATCAGCAGCCGCAGGATCGTCGTCTTGCCGGAGCCCGAGGGCCCGATCAGCGTGACGTGCTTGCCGGGGCGGACCGAGAAGCACAGGTTGTCGAGGACGGTGTTCTCCCCGAAGCGCTTGGTGACGTTGGTGAAGCGGATGAGTTCCTTCTGGCTCTGATTCCGGTTCTGCTTCTCGTTCTGGCTGTCAGCGGGCAAGGCGGCGCTCCAGGGTCCGTACGAGCAGGGAAGCCGGGTAGGCGATGAGGATGAAGGCGATGCCGACGACCGTCAGCGGTTCCGTGTACTGGAAGGTCGCCGCGCTCTCCAGGCGCGACTGCTGGAGCATCTCCAGCACGCCGATCCCGGCGAGCAGCGGGGTGTCCTTGAGCATCGCGACGACGTAGTTGCCCAGCGCGGGCGCGATCCGGCGGACCGCCTGCGGCAGGATCACCGCGAACCAGGTCCGGTGGGTGGGCAGGCTCAGTGCCGTTGCGGCCTCCCACTGCCCGGCCGGTACGGCGTCGATGCCGGCCCGGTAGACCTGTGCGGTGTACGTCGAGTAGTGCAGCCCGATCGCGATCGTGCCGGTGGTGAGCGCGGAGAACTGCACACCCCACTCGGGCAGCACGAAGAACAGGAAGAACAGCTGCACCAGCAGCGGGGTGTTCCGGATGAACTCGGTGACGAGCCCGACCGGCCAGCGCACGAAGCGCGGACCGGCACGCAGCCCGAACGCCCAGACCAGGCCGAGCGTGAAGGACAGCAGCGAGCCCAGCACCAGGATCTGCAGCGTGACCAGCACACCGTCCCAGAACCGTGGCATGAAGTCCGCGACCGCGGACCAGTCCCATGTCATTTCGCCACCATCCCGATCCCGGCATTGGCCTTGGTACGGCGCTCCAGCGCCTTCATGGAACGGGTGATGGCGAAGGCGAGCACGAAGTAGATCACCAGCGTGACCGTGTAGATCTGCGCGCTCTCCTGGGTCGCCAGCCGCACCAGATACGCCGCGAACGACACATCGCCCACGCCGAGCAGCGACACCAGTGCGGTGCCCTTCAGCAGCTCGACCAGCAGATTGCAGAAGGAAGGGACCATCTCGGGCACGGCCTGCGGCAGCAGGATCAGCCGCATCCGCTGCCAGGGGGTGAAGCTGAGCGCGACCCCCGCCTCACGCTGCGCCGGGGCCACCGCGTTCAGCGCGCCGCGCACGATCTCGGCGCCGTACGCCCCGTACGAGAGCCCGAGCGCGAGCACCGCCGCCCACATCGGCACCAGCTGCCACTCCAGCAGCAGTGGCAACACGAAGAACAGCCAGAACATCAGGATCAGTGCCGACGTTCCGCGGAACACCTCGGTGTAGAAGCCGGCCAGGAAGCGGACGAAGCGCGAGCGATGAGTTCTGGCCATACCCACACCGAAAGCGACGACGGCGGCCAGGGCCGCGCTGTACACGGTGAGCTGGATGGTGATCCAGATCCCCGGCAGCACCCAGTTCTGCCACAGTCCGGCTGTCATCGGCACAGCTCCTTCGCCGTGAGCTCCGTCATCTCGCTCTCGGTGAAGCCGAACCGGCGCAGGATGCGGAAGAGTTCACCGCTCTTCTTCATCCGGTGGATCTCGGCGTTGAACGCGTCCCGCAGCTCGGTGTCGGCAGGACGGAAGGCGAAACCGCCGCCGTCGATCTTCTCCTTGCCTTCGACCACCGCCGCGAACGGTTCGGTCGCCTCCGCCCTGCTGCTCTTGCGCACCACTTCGCGGGTCGTGAGGGCGGTACCCGCGAAGACGTCGACGCGCCCGGACTCGACGGCGTTCAGTCCGGCCACCTGGTCCTGCAGGATGACGATGTCCTTCTCCGGATAGCCGGCCGCGACCGCGTACCCGATTTCCGCATAACCGGTGCCGGTCGCGAATTTCGCCCCCGTCCGCACCACGTCCTCGTAAGTGCGCAGTTTCTTCGGATTGCCTTTGCGCACGATGAAGGAGTCCAGCATCTGGTATTCGGGGTCCGAGAAGATGACCTGCGCGCAGCGTTCCCTGTTGATGTACATCCCGGCGGAGACGACGTCGAACTGCTGCGAGTTGAGGCCGGGAATGAGAGACGCGAAGTCCGTGGCGACGGGCTGGACATCACGTATGCCGAGCCGACGGAAAACGGCCTTGGCGAGCTCGGGGGCCTCACCCGTGAACTCGCCCTGGTCGTCGATGTAGCCGTACGGCACCTCGCCCGCGATCCCGAGACGCACCGTGCCCTGCGATCTCAGCCGGGCGAGCGAGTCGCCCGAGGGCACCCGGGCGCAGCCCGCCGCGGCGAGTGCGCCTCCCGTACCGAGCAGCAGCGTGCGCCGCCGTATCGCATGTCTGGTGTGTTCAGCCGTGTGGGGAACCATGGGCGCGCGGCTACCCGGCGCGAGGCGGGGTATGCGTAGCCAATGGCCGATCGCTTCATCGACGTTTCACTCGCAAAGCGCGGGGTCCACTGCACCGCGCGCCTCCTCGACGACCGGGCGCCCGTGACCTGCCGCATGGTGTGGGACGCGCTGCCGCTGGGCGGTGACGTGTACCACGCGAAGTACGCGCGCAACGAGATCTACGCCCTCTTCGCCGCCTTCGCCGACCGGGAGCCGCCGCTGGAGAACCCGACGGTGACGCCGATTCCGGGTGACCTCTGCTACTTCACCTTCAGCGGGACGGAACTGGGAACGGCGGCATACGGCTACGACCGGGACGACGTCGGCCGGCGGCCGGTGACCGTGGATCTCGCGCTGTTCTACGAGCGCAACAACCTGCTGCTGAACGGGGACACGGGCTGGGTCCCCGGGACCGTGTGGGGCCAGGTGGTCGACGGCCTGGACCGCATGGCCGACGCCTGCCAGGACCTGTGGCGCGCGGGTGCCTTGGGGGAGACGCTGACGTTCCGTCGGGCGTGACGACGGACGCGCCGCCCGGCCCCGGGCCCCGTCGTGACCGGTGCCCTGTCACGGGCCCGCGCGTCCGTCCTCGAACGCCGGACGGGCTGAGAACCAGCGGGCGTGGGGATCGAGGACACGGCCGAAGGCCGTCCGGGGCCGGGGGCTTGCCCCCGGTTCGGGAAGGGGCGGGGCGGGGCGGGCGGGATGTGCCGATGTGCGGCTCGGCCGCGTGGGCCTGCCGCAGACGCCACCCGCCCCCCACGCCCTACAAGGCCGGCGCCGGGATCGCCGCCGCCCCCGATTCGTACAGCGCATGGGCGGCGCGCAGCACCAGGGCGTCCGCGTGGCGCGCCGCGACCAGCTGGACGCCGATCGGGAGACCGTCCGCGTCCACCCCGCACGGCACCGTCGCCGCCGGCTGCTGCGTGAGGTTGAAGGGGTACGTGAAGGGGGTCCACCCCGTCCACCGACGGTGCCCGGAGCCGCGCGGGACCTCGACGCCCGCCTCGAAGGCCGTGATCGGCAGCGTCGGCGTGACGAGCAGGTCGTACGACGTGTGGAAGCGCCCCATCCGCCGCCCCAGCTCCATCCGCGCGTCCACGGCCGCGAGATAGTCCAGCGCGGACGCCCGCGCCCCCGCCGCACAGATCTCCCGCAGCCCCGGGTCGAGCAACTCCCGCTGCTCCGCGCCGAGGTGCTGCACCAGCCGGGCGGCTCCGCTGAACCACAGCGTGTGGAAGGCGTCCACCGGGTCCGTGATGTCCGGGTCCGTCTCCTCGATGTACGCGCCCAGCTCCGCGAGCCGCGCGACCGCCCCGCGGACGGCCGCGGCGACCGCGGGCCGGACGGCGACCTGTCCGCCGAGGGACGGCGAGTACGCGATCCGCAGCCCCTTCACACCCGCGGCGCCCACGGCGAGCCCCTGGCTCGTCGCGGCGGTGGGCGGCAGCTGCGACCAGTCCCGCCAGTCGGGCCCGGCGATCACGTCGAGCAGCAGCGCCGCGTCGGCCGCGTCCCGCGTCATCGGCCCCGCGTGGGACAGCGTGCCGAAGGGGCTCGCCGGGTAGAGCGGGATCCGGCCGTACGTCGGCTTCAGCCCGAAGATCCCGCAGAAGGAGGCCGGGATGCGGACCGAGCCGCCGCCGTCCGTCCCGATCGACAGCGGGGCCGCGCCCAGCGCGACGGCCACCGCGCTGCCGCCGCTGGACCCGCCCGACGTCCGCGTCACGTCGTACGGATTGCGGGTGACCCCGGCGAGCGGGGAGTCCGTGACACCTTTCCAGCCGAACTCGGGCGTCGTGGTCTTGCCGACGAACACCGCTCCCTGCTCACGCAGCCGCGCCACGGCCGGGGCGTCCTCGTCCCGGACGGCCGTGGCGGGACGCACGGTCCGCGATCCGCGCAGGGTCGGGGCACCCGCCTGCAGCAGAAGGTCCTTGACCGTCACGGGTACGCCGTCGAGCGGGCCGAGCGGCTCCGCGCGGCGGCGGCGCGCCGTGGCCGCATCGGCCTGGGCCAGGGCCTGCTCGGCATCGACCCGGACGAACGCGTTCACCGCCGGCTCCACCGCTTCGATGCGCTCCAGGACGGCGCGGGTGGCGTCCACGGGAGAGAAGTCTCCCCGCTCGTAGCCGGCGATGAGTTGACGGGCGGTCAGGGCGGTCAGGTCGCTCGTGTCGATCGGCTCAGGAGTCATGAGTGGGGACGTACCCACGTTTCTTGTCGACCACGTTCGCCAGCGGCTTTCCGGCCGCCCACAGGGCGAACAGTTCGACGAACTGCGCGCCGAGCCGGTCCCGCCAGCCGACCGTGTCGCCGCTCATGTGCGGCGACACGATCAGTCCCGGAACGTCCCAGAGCGGGCTCTCGGGCCCCAGCGGCTCGTGCTCGAACACATCGAGGGCCGCGCCCGCGATCCGCCGCCCCGCGAGCGCCGCGACCAGCTCGTCCTCCACCACCAGCGCGCCCCGCCCCACATTGATGAAGCGGGCCGACGGCTGCATGAGCGCGAAGCGCCGCGCGTCGAACATGCCGCGCGTCGCGGGCGTGAGCGGCGCCGCGCAGACGACCCAGTCGGCGCGGGCGAGCAGCCTGTCGACGTCCTCGGCCCCGTGCACACCGGGACGGGCCGTGCGCCCGGTGACGGCGACGGTCACCCCGAGCGCCCGCAGGGTGCGTGCGACGGCCAGGCCGATGGGGCCGGCGCCGACGACGACCGCCCGGCTCTCCGCGACCGGCAGGCCCTCGCGGTGCCGCCAGCGCCGCTGCCGCTGGAGCTCCAGGGTGCCGGGGAGGTCCTTCGCCATGGCGAGCACCAGGCCGGCCACGTACTCGGCGATGGGGTCCTCGAAGATCCCGCGCGCATTGGTCAGCACCGTGTCCGACGCGACGAGCTCGGGGCACAGCAACCGGTCGACGCCCGCACTGGGGGTGTGCACCCAACGGGGCCGCGGGCCCGGACCCGGCCAGGCCCGGCGCACCGCGTCGGAGGTGAAGTCCCACACCAGCAACGCGTCGGCGTGCGGAAGTTCGGCGGCGAGGCGGCGGCCGTCGGCGTATCTGATGTCGACCTGTCCGGCGAGCGCTCCGAGGCGTGGCGGAGGGTCTGCCTCCAGTACGAGAAGAATCGGGACCGGCATCGCGGAGAAACCGTTTCTGAACGTCTGACATGTACGGATTGACCCACGCTCGCACCCGAACCTACCGTCGTCAACAAGACGTAAGGGGGCCTGCCGTGAATGTGTCCCTCGAAGTTTCCTGGCTGGGCGGACCGGCCCCGCAGCGGGGAATCGGCGTGGTCGCCCCCTTCGACTTCGCGCTGGACCGTGAGCTGTGGCGCTGGGTGCCCGACGGCGTCTCGCTGCGGCTGACGCGTACGCCGTACGTGCCGGTCGAGGTCTCCCTCGATCTGGCCCGGCTGGTCAGCGAGCACGAGACGCTCGGCGAGGCGGTGCGGGCCCTGTCCGCTTCCGAACCGGAGGTCGTGGCGTACGCGTGTACCAGCGGCAGTTTCGTCGGCGGACTGGCGGGCGAGCGTGCCATGTGCGAGGCCATGACCCAGGCGGGTGACGTGGCCTCGCTCACCACGTCCGGCGCCCTGCTCGAGGCCGTCGAGGAGCTGGGGGCGGGCCGTATCGCCCTGGTCACGCCCTATACGGAGTCGGTGACCCAGGCCCTGGAGGAGTACCTGGGCGAAGCTGGGGTAGCGGTCACGGGTCGCGCCTTCCTGGGGCTGACCCGGCACATCTGGAAGGTGCCGTACCGGTCCGTGGTGGACATGGCGCGCCAGGCCGTGGTGGGCGCGGCGGACGCGCTCTTCATCAGCTGCACCAATCTGCCGACGTACGACGCGATACCCCAGCTGGAGGCGGAACTGCGCATGCCGGTGATCTCCGCGAACCAGGTCACGATGTGGGCCGCGCTGCGGCGGATCGGGGTGTACGCGGTCGGCCCGTACCAGGCGCTGCTGATGGACACGCCGGCCCCGTCGTCCGGCGAGGGCGACAGGGCCCAGGGACTGCCCGAGGAACAGGAAGGATGGACATGACGACCGTCGGACTCCTCTACCCGGGGTACTCCGCCGAGGACGACTACCCGCGCATCGCGGTCCTGCTCGACAGCGACGTCCGGCTGCCGCTCTTCCACACCGACATCGGCGAGGACGCGCACCGGACGGACGCGCTGATCGAGATGGGGGCGCCGGAGCGGCTGGCGGCCGGCGTAGAGGAGCTGCGGCTCGCCGGGGCGGAGTCGCTGGTGTGGGCCTGCACGAGCGGCGGTTTCATCCGGGGGTGGGCGGGTGCCCAGAAACAGATCCGGGAGCTGGCGCAGGCGGCGGGGCTGCCGGCGTCGAGCACGTCGTTCGCCTTCGTACACGCGGTGCGGGCGCTGGGCGCCACACGGGTCGCGGTCGCGGCGACGTACCCGGAGGACATCACCGCGTCCTTCGCGGAGTTTCTGCGGGCGGCCGGGCTCGAGGTGACCGCGGCGCGGGCGAGCGGGATCGTGACCGCCGCCGAGGTCGGCACCTGGGGGCGCGAGCAGGTCGTCGGCCTGGCCCGCGCGGGGGACGACCCGAGGGCGGAGGCGGTGCTCATGCCGGACACCGCCCTGCACACCGTGGCGTATCTGGAGGAGCTGGAGGCGGAGCTGGGCAAGCCGGTGCTCACGGCGAACCAGGTGACGGTGTGGGAGGGGCTGCGGCTGGCCGACCGCAGGGCGTGGGCGGACGAGCTGGGCACGCTGTTCGCCCGCCCCGACTGGGACCGGTCCGAGTGGAGGCCCGACCAGGAGGAACGGCGCCGGGAATAAAGCGGAGAGAGCCTCCTGTTAGGTCTGTGACGACGCAAGACAATGCAGGAGGCCCCTCCGTGGACGCAGTGGACGCAGGCGACGACATCCGTGGCTCGGCGGCCGGAACCGCCCCCGTCCCCCTGTCGGTACTGGACCTGGTCACGGTCGGCAGCGGCAGCACCGCCACCGAGGCCCTGCGCACCAGCGTGGACATCGCCCGGCTCGCCGAGCGCCGCGGCTACCACCGCCACTGGGTCGCCGAGCACCACTCCATGCCGGGCGTCGCCTCCTCGTCCCCCGCCGTGATCCTGGCGCATCTGGCCGCCCACACCGAACGCATCCGGCTCGGCTCCGGCGGCGTGATGCTGCCCAACCACGCGCCCCTGGTGATCGCCGAGCAGTTCGGCACCCTGGAGGCCCTCGCCCCGGGCCGTGTCGACCTGGGTCTCGGCCGGGCGCCCGGCACGGACGGCGCGACCGCGGCCGCGCTGCGGCGCACCGAGCTCCCCCGTAGCCCTTCGGGCACGGGAGGTACCCCCATCCACTCGGGTGCCGACGACTTCCCGCAGCAGCTCGCCGAGCTGACCCGCTTCCTGGACGACGACTTCCCCGACGGCCACCCGTACGCCCGTATCCACGCGGTACCCGGGCCGGTCCAGGCCACGGCGGCGGGCGGCGTCCAGTCCCCGGCCCGCCCGCCGGTCTGGCTCCTCGGCTCCTCCGGCTTCAGCGCCCGGCTCGCCGGAATGCTCGGTCTGCCCTTCGCCTTCGCCCACCACTTCTCGGCGCAGAACACGGTTCCGGCGCTCGACCTCTACCGCGACACCTTCCGCCCGTCCGAGGTCCTGGACGCCCCCTACGCCCTGATCGGCGTCTCCGCCCTCGCCGCCGACGACCCCCGCGAGGCCCGTCGCCAGGTCCTGACCGGCGCCCTCTCCATGGTTCGGCTGCGCACCGGGCGGCCGGGTCTGGTCCCGACGCCCGAGGAGGCCGAGGCGTACGAATTCAGTGCCATGGAACGGGAGTTCGTGGACAGCTGGCTCGTGAACATCGTCCACGGCACGCCGGACGAGGTCCGCACCGGCCTTGACGACCTCCAGAAGCGCACGGGCGCCGACGAGTTGATGATCACGGCCAATGCGCACGGCGGCGAGGCGCGCCTGCGTTCGTACGAGCTGATCGCGGACGCGTACGGACTGCCGGACGGGCCGGAGCGGGCGGACCGGCCGGGGCCGGTCGGGTAAATCCTGGGTTTCGCGGGCGGAATCGTCCACGCGTGAAGCACCCGCCACGGCTCCCTCAAGGCAGCCTCAAACCGCTCGTCACCGATGGTGGCGAGCGGTTCGGCATATGCCCGGGACCCTCCGACGAGGGCTTTCTCTTCCGGATGGGTCTAGTCCTTGATGTGAGCCGGGGTCTCGCGGGCGCGATGATGTACTCGCTGCTGGGCCTGGACGCCGACACGACGCTGTTCAACGAGATCGTCACGGCGGTCGGCGCTTCGCCGGTCGAGCCGACCCCGACCCCGACGCCCACGCCCACTCCGACGCCCACCCCGACTCCGACGGACCCGCCGTCCGGCTGCCCCGTCGCGGCGTGGGACCGGGCTGCCGTCCACACCGCCGACAACCAGGTCTCCCACAACGGCCACAAGTGGCGGGCCAAGTGGTGGACCCAGGGCGAAGAACCAGCACTACGGGCGAATGGGGTGTCTGGCAGGACCTCGGCGCCTGCTGACCCGCCTCACCCCCTGACCACTGCCCCCGCCCGGGACGTCTCGCCCGGCCGGGGGCAGTTCCACGTCCACGTCCACGTCGGGGCAGGGGCCGGGGCCGGCGTCGGGATGGCGGGTGCCGGGTGCCGGGTGCCGCTGCGCGGGGCCCTTCCCCTACCCGCCCCTTCCCGAATCGATGGCTCCGCCCCCGAACCCCCGGAGCGTGCCCGGTACCGTGCGGCGGCCCGCGTGTCCGTCCTCAGTCGCCGGACGGGCTTCGAGGGAGCTCATCCCTCCACGCCCGCAGGGGGCGAGGCGTCCAGGACTGGGCGAGGTGCCCAGGGCCGGGCGAGGCGTCCAGGACCGGGCGAGGCGTCCAGGACCGGGCGAGGCGTCCGGGACCGGGTGGGTCACACCGCCAGGGGGCTGACCCCGCCGATCATCCCGTCGATACGTTCAGGCGCCACCGCCCGCGAGTACAGCCAGCCCTGCCCCGTGTCGCAGCCGATGCGTCTCAGACGCTCCGCCTGCCCCGCCGTCTCGACGCACTCCGCGGTGACCGTCAGGCCCAGGCGGTGGGCGAGTTGGACCATCGCCTCGACGATCGTCTCGTCGGCAGGGTTCGGGTGCGCGCCGTCGTCGTAGCGGAAGCCGCGGACAAACGATCCGTCGAGTTTCAGTACGGATACCGGAAGCCGGCTCAGGTACGCCAAGTTGGAGTAGCCGGTGCCGAAGTCGTCGATGGCGATGCGCACGCCCATGTCGCTGAGTGCCTGGAGGGCCTGGAGCGGGCGGCCCGCCGAGCCCATCACCGCCGATTCGGTGAGTTCCAGCTGGAGGAGATGGGGCGCGAGCCCCGTCTCGGCGAGGATGCCGGCGACGTCCGCGACGAGGTCGGAGTCCCAGACCTGGCGTACGGCGACGTTGACGCTGACGAAGATCGGTGCCGCTCCCGGGTGGTCCGTCTGCCACTGGCGGGCCTGGCGGCAGGCCGTCCGCAGCACCCAGCGGCCGAGCTGGACGATCGAGCCGTCTTCTTCGGCAATTCCGATGAACCGATTCGGCGCCAGCGTGCCGAACTGCGGGTGGTTCCACCGCACCAGCGCCTCGACCCCCCGCACCGCTCCGTCCGCCATCCCGACCAGCGGCTGGTACTCGAGCGCGAACTCCCCGCGCTCGACGGCCGGCCGGAGCGTCGACGACAGTGCCTGTCGGGTCATCCGGTGGGCGTTGCGCTCGGGGTCGAAGAGGGTCCAGCGGGCCTTTCCGTCCGCCTTCGCCCAGTACAGCGTCGTGTCCGCGTCCTGCATCAGGCCGGTCGCCGTCGTCCCGTCCGCGGCCCGCTCCACGACACCGATCGACGCCGAGACCGACAGCCGCTGCCCGGCCAGGTCGAACGGCTGCTGGAGCGCGACGAGTACGGACCGTGCCAGATCGGCGAGTTGTTCCGTGCCCGTGGAGTCCTCGACCAGGATCGCGAACTCGTCACCGCCGAGCCGGGCCACCAGGTGCCCGCCGTTGCGCGTGTAACCGTCGCTGTCCGCGCACTCGGTGAGCCTTGCCGCCACGGCCGTCAGGAGCCGGTCGCCGACGCGGTGGCCGAGTGTGTCGTTGACGGCCTTGAAGCCGTCGAGGTCGAGGTAGCAGAGCCCGATCCGGCCCGTGCCGCCGTGTTCGTACGACGACGTCTCCAGGGCGGCGCTGAGCCGTTCGAAGAACAGCGTGCGGTTGGGCAGCCGGGTCACCGGGTCGTGCATCTGGAGATGGCGCAACCGCGCCTGGAGTTCACGCCGGTCGCTGATGTCCGCAATGGACAGGAGAACGCGGCGGCTGTCCGGCACGGGTGCGACGGTGACCTCCGCCCAGAGGGCGTGTCCGTCGGCGTGCTTGAGCCGGCGCGTACAGCGGAAGCGGGAGCGTCGGCCGCGCAGCACCTCGCGGTACGCGTGCCAGGTGCGGCCGTCGGACGCCAGGTCGACGAGGTCGGCGGCGGACTGCTCGTGGAGCGTGGCGGGCTCCGTGCCGAGGAGCGTCGCGAGCGCGTCGTTCGCGGAGACGACGAGGCCGTCGTGGTCGACGACGGCCATGGCGAGCTGGGCGGTGTTGAAGGCGGCGCGGTAGTCGCTGAGTTCCGCGGTGGCCGGCAGGGCGGGGCGCGCGTCGGGAGCCGATGCGGCGGGTGGGTCGAGAGCGGGCTCGGCGGGCGGCGGCGCAAGGCTCGGCGCGCCGGATGTGACGGATGCGCCGGATGCGCCGGACGGCGAGGTGGGCGCAGCGGACGCGGCGGAGGTCGTGGGCGCGGCGGAGCCCGTGGAGGCGGTCGGAGGGGCGGCGACCGGGGTCGTGGCCGTCGAGCCGCCCGCGGTGTGTGTGCCACGTCCGGACGCATGACGCTCCGTAATCGGCGGCAGGGCGCTCCCGGGCGCCGTGACCGCCGCGGAACTCGGTCCTTCGGTGTTTCCGCTCACCGCTCGCTCCCGCTGTGCGTCGTGTCGTTCAGGTCCGGTCGAGGCCGGAAATCCGGGAAAGTGTGCCGATCATAGAGGCTGGCCGGGGGGCCGTTCCAGCTTCTCTGTCGTGATCAAGCGCATGCGAAGGCCCAGACCGATCGTTTCTGCACGGCTGTGGCCTCAGACGACGCTGTCGTGATCGGTTGTGACTTTCTGTGAGCCGCCGGGGTGTCGCCCTGCCTCACCCAACCAGGTCAGCCGAAAGGTGCGAATCACAGAAAATCATCACAAGGTGGGTGAGGCGTCCCGTATTCCGCAGCCGGAGGTCCACGTGGAGGGTCAGCAGACGCGCGTCGGAACACCCGGGGGAGTGGAAAGGCTCAACCTGCGTGCCATGGGCGCCGCTCTCACGTCCCTCGCGGCCCTCGCCGCCACCTCGCTCGTGGCGGGACCCGCCGTGGCCGACACCTCCGCCGGCCCCTGCGCCCTCCCGCGTACGTCCGCCCATCACTCGCTCGGACTGGACAGCTGGAACGGGGCGTTCCCGCGCCCCGAGCGCACGCTCGACGCGGCCATGGTCTTCCTGTCCTTTCCGGACGCCACCCCGTTGACCCGCCCGGACGAACTGGCCGCCGACCACTTCCCGGCGACCAGCGACTTCTTCCGGCGTGCCTCCTACGGGAAGTTCAACCTGCGAGCGCATCCCCTGCCGCAGTGGATCCAGATGCCGCAGCCCTCGACGGCGTACCGGATGAAGCGTGACTGGGACGCCGGACGCCGCGCCGCGTATCTGCGGGACGCGATCACCGTCGCCGATCCGGCGGTCGACTTCTCGCGCTACGACATCGTCTATCTGGTCGCCGACCCGGACGCGCCGGGCGTCGACTCCGACGCGACGAAGGTCGTCAACTTCGACCGGCCGCTGTCCGCCGACGGCACGGACATCCGGCGCGTCGTGACGGTCTTCGAACGGCACCCGCCCGACCGCAATGTGCTCGCGCACGAGACCGGGCACGTCTTCGACCTGCCCGACCTCTATCACCGGCCATCGGACGGCAAGGGCGACTGGGACACGCACGTGGGGGACTGGGATGTGATGGGAAGCCAGTTCGGGCTCGCGCCCGAGCTCTTCGGCTGGCACAAGTGGAAGCTGGGCTGGCTCGACGACCGGCAGGTGCGGTGCGTCACCGGCGGAAGGCTTTCGGACCGGATGCTCACCCTGGAACCGCTCGGCGCGGAACCGTCGCCCGGCATCTCCGCCGGTACCCGCCTCGCGGTCGTACGGACGGGTGAGAACGCGGCGCTCGCGATCGAGGCGCGGGGCGCGGCCGGCAACGACCGGGACACCTGCACCGAGGGCGTGCTCATCTATCGCGTACGGAACGAGGCCGAGTCCGGCGGCGGACCGGTCGAGGTGATCGACGCGCACCCGGACACGGAGGCGTGCTGGGGGCAGTCCGTGTACCCGCCGCTGGCGGACGCACCGCTGACGGTGGGGGAGACGTTCACGGTGCCGGGGGAGCGGGTGCGGGTGGAGGTCGCGGAGCGCACGCGTACGGGAGCATGGACGGTCAAGATCACGCCGGTGGCGTGAGCGCGAGGCGATGGAGGGCCGGCGGTCGGCGGGCGGAGGGTCCGTGCGCGGGGCGTCGCCATGGGCGCCGCCACGGCACCCCGCCGGATCGCTGTCGCGGGGTGTCCGGCCGATCGCGCCATGCATCCGCACCGGTGGCGGAACGCCGAAGGGCGCCCTCGGAAACCGAGAACGCCCAGGTCAGCGATGAAACATCGCAAGTGCGCCGCCAGGGACTCGAACCCCGGACCCGCTGATTAAGAGTCAGCTGCTCTAACCAACTGAGCTAGCGGCGCCTGCTGACGTCGTAGACCTTAGCACCCTGATCGGCGGGAGGAAAAATCGATATACGGACCGTCGCTGCGGAGGTCGCCCGGGCGGCCCGTACGCATGCCCAGAGCAGGATCTCGGGTCCGGGAAGCCATGGGTTGCGGGTGTCAGGAGCCACGATCCAGCGCGGGTCGGATGCGCGGGAGGCCGGGCCGGAGGTGCCGGGGCAGGGCGTCAGCGGCGGGAGCGTGACGGCGTCGCCTGTGCCGTGACAGAGCAGCGGCGGCACGGATGCGCCCCACTCCTCCCAGTCCAGCAGGGACGGTAACCGCTGGGCCGTCCCGGGCGCGGCGAACAGCAGCATCCGGCCGCGGTGCAGGGCCACGGGCCCGGAGCCGGGCCCGTCCGACCACAGCCGTTCGAGCATCCGGCGTCCGAAGATCCCGGGCACGTTGACGACGTCGAACACGGTCCCGCAGGGCACGACCACGGGCGCGGTCGGCTCGGCCTCCCACAGCGCCAGCGCGGACCGCGGATACGCACTGGCCGACGCGAGCCACCCTGCCCCCGACGCGGTCACGTGCGCGGTCTGGTGCCGGCCCTC
Organism: Streptomyces sp. NPDC001970; assembly: GCF_053594115.1. Taxonomy (NCBI): domain Bacteria; kingdom Bacillati; phylum Actinomycetota; class Actinomycetes; order Kitasatosporales; family Streptomycetaceae; genus Streptomyces; species Streptomyces sp. NPDC001970. The sequence continues at coordinate 28,850 of NZ_JBSFDW010000014.1, forward strand.
GTCCCGCAGCAGCGCGAAGATGTCACGCCGCCGCTCGTCGTGGTCACTGGCGGGGCTCAGCGGGGTCTCGTCGCGCAGCCAAGTACTCATGGCGCCTACATCTACGGGGAGTCAGCGTCCGGTTTCTGTGGGTTGCCGAAAATCGGGACAGGGCGGGGCGTGAAGGGGTATCTTGCCTCGCGGCATATGCCATGCGAGATCTTGCCTGTCGTGTGCGAGCCGGACCCACGGGCCTGCCGTGTGCGAGCCGCAGCGCCCCATGCCTGCCTGCCGGCCACCTGCCTACTGGTCGTCGGGCTCCGTCGCGCGGAGGAGATCGCGGCCGAATTCGACCATCTTCTTCGCGTAGTCCTCGCTCCACTCCGCCCGCTGCGCGATGTCCGCCGCGGTCAGCCGGTCGAAGCGGCGCGGGTCGGCGAGCTGTGCCGCCGCGACCGCCTGGTACTCCAGGGCGCGGTCCGCCGCGGCCTGGAACGCCATCGTCAGCTCCGTCGCACGCGACAGCAGGTCCCGGGGGTCCTCGATCGACTCGAGGTCGAAGAAGTGCTCCGGGTCGGAGGCGGCCTCCGAGGGCTCGAAGAGCAGCGGCGCAGGCCGCATCCGCCGCTCGCTCCGCTCAGACGACTCCGCCATGCGTGTCTCCTCCTCGCACATTCCGACCACCCCCTATTGTCCCGCTCGGCACAAGGGGTCCTACGTGGGCCTGCGCGGCCCACGAGAACCGCCGGGCCCACCAAGAACCTAAGGCGTCCATGCCGCTCGGTGTTCCCCGAGAGGGGACAGAACCGCGTGATTCGCCTCGTACCCGGCCGGGCGGTTTCCTCGGCCGCGCTCGCACTCCTTCGCCGGCTTCGGGCGGCGGGTCTCATCGTGTCCATGCCACGCGGTGTTCGCCGAGGTGGGACAGAACCGCGTGGTTCGCCTCCCAACCGTCCGGGAACTTCACCGTCACTCCGAGCTGCACCGGCTCCGTCGACGGGTGCTCGTCCAGGAGGTCCGTCACGCCCGCACGGCACACCACGATGCACGCGTGCCGGTGCCGGGAGGCGAGGACGCACAGGCGGCCCGTCTCCAGGTGGAACGCCGTCGCGTCGGGGCGGCCCGACAGGGGGTGGAGGACGACCGTGACGTCGAACTCGCGGCCCTGCAGCCGGTTCGCCGTGTCCACGGCCACCCCGCTCACCCCCAGCTCGGTCAGCGCCGCCCGCACCGCCGCGGCCTGGTCGCGGTGGGCCGTCCCGACGGCGATCCGGTCCGAGGTGAGCGGCACCGGATGCTCCGATCGCTCCGACACCGACGCCCCGCCGCGGTCCAGGAGCCGTCGTACCACCAGCGCCACGGCCCGCACCGCCTCCGGGTCGGTCCGTGGAGTGTGCCGGGCGGGCAGCTCCAGCAGGCCCCAGCCCGACTCGGCCGCCTCGTCGATCACCCGGTCGGGTCCTGACCCGTCCGACGCCACCCCGAAGGTGAGCCTCCGGTCGCCGTGGCCCGTACCGCTGCGGAACGGCGTGTACGGATAGAACGCGCCCGAGACCAGCGGCGCCGCCGACGCGGGCAGCCGCCACGACACCGGCAGCCGGTGCTGCGGCAGCTCCGGATTGTGTGCCAGCAGCGTGGAGACCGCGCTCGCCGACGGGTCGTACGACAGCCCGGCCCACTGGTCGGCCCCGACCACGGAGAACGGGTCGAGCTGCCCCGGATCCCCCACGAACAGCGCCCGCTCGAACAGCCCGGCCACCGCGAGCAGCGCGTCGGAGCGCATCTGGTACGCCTCGTCCACGATCGCGTGCCGCCACGGCTCGACGCCCTGCACATGCGCCCACTTCGCGGCCGTCGAGATGACGACGTCGAGGCCCGCGAGGTCACCGGCCTTCGCCGACTTGCGTACGTTCTCCAGCTGGTCGAGCGCCTTGTCGTAGGGATCCGGATCGTTGCTGTGCAGCCGGCCGACAGGGAGCTCCGGCTCCTTCTCGGCCAGGCGCAGCACCAGATCGTCCACCTGCGCGTTCGTCTGCGCGACGACCATCAACGGCCGCCCTGCCTCCGCCAGTTCGAGTGCCGCGCGCACGACGAGCGTCGACTTTCCGGCGCCGGGCGGGGAGTCCACGACGACGCCCCGGGCATCCCCGTGGAGGGTGTCGTCGAGGATGCCGGCGGTGGCACGCGCCGCCTCGGCGCCCGGATCGAAACCGGTCGTCACAGCAGGTCCTCCGGGGTCACGGCGTCGGGGCTCTCGGCGGCATCGGTGCGGGGCGGACCACCGTGCGTCCACGGCGTCTCCTCCGGGTCCGGGAGCTTCGGCCCGCCGCGCTGGTCGTGCTCGAACAGCGTCCAGGCGATCCGCTCGCCCTTCTCTGGTACGGAACCCTCGGACGGATCCTTGGAACGGCCCATCCGGTCCAGCAGCCGCAGCACGAGTGCGCCGTCCTCCTCGGACCGTACGAACTCGGCGGACTGCGGCTTGCCGTCCAGCGAGCGGTACACCTTCACGCCCGTGCCCAGATGGGGCCGGTCGTCCGTGCGCACGGTCAGGAGCGGGCGCGGCGACGGCCGCTTCGACTCGGACCAGGCCATCACCACCTCGGTGACCTCGCCGACGAACGCCTCGCCCGCGAGCCGCCGCCCCGCCAGCACCAGCGGATCGTCCAACGCCTCCTGCGCCTCCAACTGCGCCTGGGCCGTCTCTCGCGCGGCGAGCTTCCGCGCCGCGGTCACCGCGTCGTCACGGCGCGGCTGCGGCGGCTCGCCCGCGCGGACCCGGTCGCGGTGGCCGGTGAACGACCAGCGGTCACGGGTCCAGCGGTCGGCGACCCGCGCGCCCACCGGCAGCTCCCGCAGCAGATCCAGGCCCTGCCACACGGCGTCCCAGGTCGGCCGCATGATCCCCTCGAGCAGCCCGCGGATCTCCCGCTCGGCGGCCGTCAGCCGGCCCAGCTGCTCGTCCGCCGCGCCCCCGTCCTCGGCGGCGGCGAGCGCCTGGCGGGCCCGGTCGTAGCGCTCCATCGCGGGTGCCAGCAGCCTGTTGTCGAAGGCCGGGTCCGTGGCGGGACCGGCCGGCGGGCACAGCAGCTGACCGCCGGCGTCCCGCGCCAGCTCGGCCCGCAGGGCCGCCTCGACGCCCGACTCGCCGTCGGGAGGAGCCGTCCAGGCGAGCAGTGCGCCCAGATGCTGGTCCTCCAGATGCGACTGCCCGGTCGCCCAGTGCCGCCCCAGCAGATCCGTCATCGCCAACAGCAACGACGAACCCGGTACGCGCGCCCGCTCCCCGTAGTGCGTCAGCCAGCGTCCGAGCAGCGGCACGCGCGGCGGCGCGGGATACGGGGTGTCCGGATCCTGCTCGGCCGTCCGCCGGAACCGCATCGACCGCCCCAGCAGCCGCACGAACTCGACGCCGGCCCGGCTCGGCACGATCAACTGCGGTGCGTCCGCGCACAGTTCGACCTCGACCTTGGCCTTCTTGCCGGTCTCGGGGTCCGTCTCGCTCCGCTCGGCGGCCTCGACGTCGTCCGCATACGCGTCCAGATACGGCAGCACCGCCTCGGCCAGCTCCGCGAGAAAGGCGAACCGCAGATCCCGGTCGCGCGGCTGCGCGACGGTCAGCAGCCGGGGTGCGTCCCGGTCCGTCCCGACGAGCGCCCCGAGCGGCGCGCCCGCCTCTCCGGCGGTGGTGAGCGGCACGAACACGAGCGGCCGCTCGGCCACGTGCCTGTGCCGCACGGTGGCGATCGGCTGCGCCCGGCCGCTCTCGACGGCCTCCAGCCGCGCGAGGGTGGAGATCAGCGACATGCGCCCCTCCTCGCCGTACCGGCCGCTCCCCGCCCGCGGGCTCCGGTGCTTCTTCCCCCACCCCGCCCCTTTTGGGCTGTGTCGATGTGCGGCTCCGCCGCGTGGGGGCTCCGCCCCGGCCCCCGCGCCTCGATCGCCGGCGGGGCTCCGCACGAGCCCGTCCGGCGTCCGAGGACGGACGCCCGGGCCGACGGGACGGTACCGAGCAGGCTCCCGGCTGCCGAGGGCCCGCCGCCGCAGGAGCCCCAGGACCGTCGGGCGGGTGCGAGCGGCATCGCCGTCACGCCGTCCCCCGGCCCGCGCCGGATGTGCTCAGCGCCTCCGCCCGCAGCGCGGCGGCGCGGCGGAGGGCGTCGACCGCGGGGTCGGCCGGGTCGCCCGCCTCGCCGCGGGCCGCCGCGAGGATCTCGGCGACCGCCGTCAGGCCGCCCAGCTCGCCCCGCACCGCACGCCCCAGCGACTCGACCGCGCCCGCGGTACGTGCCCGCTCGCGGCAGTGGAAGGCCAGCTCGCAGGCGGCCAGGCACTCGGGGGCGTAGGCCGAGGGGACCGCTTCGACGGAGGCCGTCAGTTCGCCGGCCGAGCAGGCCTCCACGTCGAAGCTCACCCCGTCCGGCAGGGCGGCCGCGATGTCCTCGACACGGGTCAGGCGGGTGAGCTGGCGACGGGTCACCGCGAGCTGCTTGCGTACGTCGACCACGGACGCCGCCGGCAGGTTGGAGAAGTCCTTCGGGCAGACCAGCAGCACCGAGTGCCGCACCTCCGCGCCCTCGGTCAGCGCCGCGACCCGCTCCAACGCCAGCACGTACACCGCGGCCTGGCGCGCCGCCGCGCCCACCTTCGCCGCGTCGGCCGAACCGTCGACCATCGGGAAGGACTTGATCTCGACGACCGTCCACCGGCCGTCGGGATGCACCACCACCGCGTCCGGCTCCAGATACACCGGCGAACCCGCCACCTCCAGCGCCAGCATCGGGTGGTCGAGCAGCGTCCACAACCCCGCCCCGGTCGCCTCCCGCAGCGCCAGTGCCGTGCGGGCCGCACGGCCCTCGGGTCCGGCCGCCGCGAGGTCGGGGACCCGCGCCTCCTGGGGGTCGGGGACGCCGAGCAGCCTCAGCAGCTCCGCTCCGCCGTCGGCCTTGACGCGGGCCTCGAACGCATTGCCCCGCATGAACGCGAACTGGGACTGGCCGAACGCCGCGGGCGAACCCAGCGCCCGCGCGAGCGCCGCCTTGTCCACCCCGGCTCCGTCCAGCAGCGCGCGTCGCTTGCACCCGGGGTTCGCGGCGAGGGCCGCCAGCGCGCGGGCGTCGAGCGGATGCGGCGCGGCGGACGGGCCGCGCAGCTCAGCGAGTCGCTGCCGGAGTGCTGTCACCGGCGCCTGCGGAGGAGGTCCGCTGTCCAGGGATGTGCTCACCCGCGGAAGTCTCGCATCCGCCACCGACAATCGTGGACCTGTTGACCCGGGCACCCCGTCCGAACCTGGCCCTCATCCGGTCCGCGAACCGCATCGCCGGCCTCGTGAGCAGCAGCCCGGCCCCCATCACGGCGACGCCCCCGACCGCGTCGAGGAAGTAGTGGTTCGCCGTGCCCATCACCACCAGCGTGGTCAGCGTCGGATATGCGACCGCCAGCATCTTCGTGAGCACGGCCCGGCCGTGCAGCCACATCATCACCCCGCACCACAGCGCCCAGCCGACGTGCAGACTCGGCATCGCCGCGTACTGGTTGGTCATCCCCCCGAGACCGCGCGGCGCGCTCGCCTCCCCGCCCCACCAGCCGTACGAGCTGAACTGCGCCATCGTGTCGACGAACCCGTGCCCCGCGTCCAGCAGTCGTGGCGGGCAGGTCGGCAGGAGCGTGAACCCGATGAGCCCGAGCAGGGTGGAGGCCATCAGCCAGGTCCGCGCCGCCTGGTAGCCGGCGGGGCGCCGACGGAACATCCAGACCAGGATGGCGGGCGTGACCAGGTAGTGGAGCGAGGCGTAGGCGAAGTCGGCGGGTATGCCGAGGCCCGGGGTGCCGGTGAAGAGCCGGTTGAGCGGGTGCTCGAAGTTGATGTGGAAACGTTCCTCCAGGCGCAGGATCCCCACACCGTGCCCGACCGCGTCCGCCGTGTCCCCGCGCGCGAGCAGCCTTCCGGCCGAGTACGCGGCGTACACCACGACGATGAGCGGCAGTTCGGTCCACCACCGGGGCCGCTGTCCGACGGGCTGCCGAAGCGACTGCGGGCCCGGCGCTCCCGCGGGCCGCCGGCCCGGCCCGCTGTCCGGGGCCCGGCGCGGTCGGCGGCTGCTGTGCGCGGTCTGCGGCATCCGGACGCGTCTCCATCGTGTCGTCGGGGCGGCCAGAGGCCGGCGATCAGCCGTACGGCGTACAGGACGCGAGGGGACGGGTGGAGGTTGCCTGGACGTCACCGCGAGTTCAGTTGGGCGATGATGGGGATATGGCACCGCGCATATTTCTCGCCCGGCACGGGCAGACGGAATGGTCCTTGCTCGGCAGGCACACGGGGCGGACGGACATTCCGCTCCTGGACGAGGGGCGCCGGGGCGCGAAGCTGCTGGGGGAGCGGCTGCACAAGGCCCCGTGGTCGGGGCTCCCGGACGCCGTGATCCGCACCAGTCCACTCGTCCGGGCGTACGAGACCTGCGAACTCGCCGGGTTCGCCGACCGCGCGCAGCCCTGGGACACGCTGATGGAGTGGGACTACGGGGCGTACGAGGGTCTGACGCAGGACGAGATCCAGGCGATCGAGCCCGGCTGGATGATCTGGCGCGACGGCGTGCGCGACGGCGAGACCCTGGAGCAGCTCTCCGCCCGCGCGGACGGGATCATCGAGTGGGCGCGCTCGGCCGACCGGGACGTGCTGCTGTTCGCGCACGGGCACATCCTGCGGGTGCTGGGCGCGCGTTGGATCGGGGAGGACGTGTCCTTCGCCGCGCGGATCAAGCTGGATCCGACCAGCCTGTCCGCTCTCGGGTGGGCGTACGGGGCCCCGGCGCTGGAGCGCTGGAACGACACGGGGCACCTGGGGACCTGACCCCGGGCGCGTGCCGCGCCGCGGGTCGGTGGGTGGTTCGTCCCCGAGGACCGTGGCGCCCTGGGCGCGTCACCGGGGCCGGACG
>NZ_JBSFDW010000014.1:35861-57941 GCF_053594115.1 Streptomyces sp. NPDC001970
GGCCGGACGCCGGCCTACCGGGTGGCCACCATGGGGACCTGACCCCGGGCGCGTGCCGCGCCGCGGGTCGGTGGGTGGTTCGTCCCCGAGGACCGTTGGCGCCCTGGGCGCGTCACCGGGGCCGGACGCCTTGCCGGCCTACCGGGTGGCCACCGCTGTCGCCCTGGGTGTCCGTGCGTAGCGGTCCAGGAAGTCGGCGACCCCCGCCGCGTGGCGCCGCGGGGTCAGCACGCGGGCCGTCTCCGCGAGCAGCGCGCGGATGCGGGAGGACTGGACGTCGTCGAGCAGGTCGAGGACCTGGCCGGCCGCCGCTGCGGCTTCCGCGGGCGCACCCGCGCGGGCGAGGTCGGCGGCGAGCTGGGCGCGGTAGAGGGCGAGGTTGCGGGCGAAGTGCGGGTCCTGGAGGGTCGCCGCGCGATGGGCGTGGCGGGCCGCGCGGGCCCACTCGCCCAGCGTCGACCAGCACTGGGCCTCCAGCGCGTGGAGCTCGGGCTCGCCGAAGAAGGACATCCACTCGGGGTCCGTGTCCGACGGCCCCCGGCCGAAGAACGTATGGGCCCGGGACAGTGCCTGCTCGCAGCCCGCCCGGTCGCCGAGCCCCGCCCAGGCGCCCGCCTCCCGCAGGTTCAGCAGCGCCAGCAGTCGCGCCGACGACAGCTTGCCGGCCGCGCGCTGCCCGGCCTGCGCGGCCCGCACCGCCTCCCGGTACCGGCCCGCGTCCCTGGCCAGGAAGGACGTGTTGCAGAAGGCGTGCGCCTCCAGGGCCGGGTCACCGGCGACCCGCGCGGTCGCCAGGGCCTCCGCGTAGTGCGAGCGGGCCTCGTCCTTGCGGCCCGAGTCATGGGCCAGCCAGCCGACGGAGATGGCGAGCTCGCCCGCGCCCGCGGCCAGCCGGTCGGCGGTCGAACCACGCGTGGTCGTGCCCGCGTCGAGCAGCGCGTAGGCGGTACGCAGCGGCTGCGCGGCGCGCTGGTAGAGGCCGTCGGCGCCGTGGCGGTCGTCGAGCAGCCGGATCTGGCGCACCGCCTCCTCGACGGCCCGCACCTCGGGCTCGCCGATCCGCGGCCGGGGCACATCGGCGCGGAGCCCGTCGGCACGGAGGGCCTCGGTGCCCGGCAGGGGGCCGAACCCCAGGGATGCGGCCGCCATGGTGACCGTGCCGCTGGTCATGAATGCGCGACGTAGCACGTCGCTCTCCTCGTTGCTGTAGGTGCTGTTGCTGCTGTCGGAGCCGATGGGGTCGGTGGCGCTGTGGGGGGGGGCGCCGCCGGCGCCCGTGGGGCCGTCGTCCGTGGTGCGCGCCGCCCGGCCCCGTACCGTCTCGCGGGCCGAGAACCCCAGATCCGCCAGGGTCGTGCCGGGGAACATGTGCAGGAAGACCCGCTCGTAGGCGTAGTTGGGGCAGCGGATCTCACCCGCCTCCACGCGCCCGATGTAGCGGGCGTCGCAGGCGACCTGTTCGCCGATCTCCCGGGCGGCCCGGCGCACGAGAGCCGCGAACTCCCCCGGCGAGCGCTGTCCGCGCAGCCGCCGGAAGGTGAGGTTGGGAACTGCCCGTGACGACGCCATGGCCGAGCCCTCTCCTGGTACTGCCGGCGCCCTCTCCGGTACGGAGACTTTCCATGCTCCGGCGGAGGAAGAACGTACCTGCTGTGACGAGCCGGATACGCAGGGTTTGGCTACAAACGGGATATCTCACCCACGATCCGCCATGAACTGCCATCCTTTGCGGCGGCGTGCCGCCGTAGCCGTTGACGCCGGTGGGCGTTGAACCATGCGGAGACACGGAACGTGTTCCCACTCGGCGAGGAGGGGTTCCCTTGTTGGAGGTCGGCATGGAGACCAGCAGTGGCCCGCGGACGACTGCGACGAGCGCGCAGCACCTGCCCACCGAGGAGTACAGCGCGGCACCGGGCCAGGCCCGTCCGGGCACCGAGGAGGGCGGCGAGCCCTCCGTGCCCTGCGACCTGGTGACCGTTCCGGCCCGCCAGGGCCTGGAGGCGGTCGACATCCTGCGCCGCGGCGGCTCCCCGGCCGTCGGTCCCGTACTCCACGACGGCAGCTGCGACACCCTCGGCTTCCTGGTGCCGCCCGGCACCGCGGACGGCTGGGACATGCCGGGCAGTGCGTGTACGCAGACGTCGGGCCGTGGACTGCGCATCCCCGCGGAGCCCCCCGTCTCCGGCAGCGGCTGGCTGCTGCCTCCCGGCGACAGCGGCCCCGTCACCGACCCGGTGGTGCTCCGCGAGGCCCTCGGCGAGGCGGCCCGCATGATCGAGGCGGCGGACAGCATCTGAGGCCCGTCCTCGGGATCAGGCCCTGGCGCGCTGCGCGCCGCAGCACTGCACCCGCCCGCCGCCGGCCCCGGGCCCCAGGCCGTGCAGGGGCCCGGGGCGGGCGGCACCGATAATGGCCGGGTGGCAAGGAAGAAGCAGCGCGGTCGCACGGCGGCTCCCGAGACCGTCGTCGAGGCCGTGGACGGCGGGCTCGCCGAGCTGATACCCGACCGTGAGCGCCCCCGCGGCTGGACGCTCGTCATCGACGGCGCCCCCCAGGCCCATGTCGACCTCGACGACCCCGCCCTGCTCACCTTCGAGTACCAGCGCCGCCTCGGTCATGTCATCGACCTCGCCGCGCCCGCCGGGCGGCCCGTGAACGCTGTCCACCTCGGCGGCGGCGCTTTCACCCTCGCGCGGTACATCGCCGCCACCCGCCCGCGCTCGACGCAGCAGATCGTCGAGGTTGACGGACCTCTCGTCCAGTTCGTCCGCGCCCGCCTCCCGCTCGACCCGAACGCCCGGATACGGGTCAGGTCGGCCGACGCCCGTGCGGGGCTCGGCAAGCTCCCCGACGGCTGGGCGGACCTCGTCATCGCGGACGTCTTCAGCGGGGCCCGCACTCCCGCCCACCTCACCAGTACGGAGTTCCTCGCCGTGGTGCGCCGGGTGCTGAAACCCGGCGGGCACTACGCCGCGAACCTCGCGGACGGCCCGCCGCTCGCCCATCTGCGCGGCCAGATCGCGACCGCGGCCACCGTCTTCCCGGAGCTCGCGCTGGCCGCGGACCCGACCGTGCTGCGCGGGCGCCGCTTCGGCAACGCCGTACTGCTCGCCTCCGATGTGCCGCTGCCGGTCGCCGAGCTGACCCGCCGGGTCGCGGGCGACCCGCACGCGGGCAGGGTCGAACACGGAAGGGCGCTGGCCGACTTCACCGGCGGCGCGGCCGCGGTCACCGACGCGACCGCCAGGCCCTCGCCCGCACCGCCGCCGTCGGTGTTCGGGACGTAGGGCCTGTCCCGGCCGTAGGGGCTGTCCCGGACGTAAGGCCTGTTGCGGCCCTCGCCGCCTGGCGTCAGCGCTCTTCGATCTCGACGCGCGGAGCCGTGTCGTGCCAGGTGCAGAAGACGTCGATCTCCCGCCCGCCCTGCGAGAACGTCACGCGGATGTACGTGGGTTGCTTCCAGACCTGCATCGTCCAGCCGGAGGCCGGGGTCGCCGAGACCAGCTCCGCCGAAGCGGTTCCGATGTCGAAGGCGACCCGGCCGCCCTCGACCGAGTAGCTCTTCACGTTCCCCGAAGGCGTCGGCAACGACGGCGGCTTGGTCGTGGCCGGCTTGTCGCCCGGCTTGTCGGCGGGTGAGGACGTCGAGGGTGTCCGGGTGTTGTCCGGCTTCGCACCGGTGGCCGCCGAGGGCGACGGCGACTTGGGGCTCTGCGTCGACGACGACTCGGGCGGGACGGCCCGCGTGGTGCGGCCGTCCGTCGTGATCGGCAACGCGCGGGGCCGGTCGTACGCCGTCCCCGCCATCACCGTGTGCACACCCCACCACGAGAGCGTGACCGCCGCGCCCGTGGCGAGCGACCACGCCATGGCGTGGACAAGTCCTCTCCGCATCCCGGCCATACTGCACTACGCCCGTGCGCCGCCTGTCCCGAGGGGGACCCTCGTACTCCGGATGGCGTACGGTGCCGCCCATGGCAAGTGTGCTCGTGGTCGAGGACGACCAGTTCGTGCGATCCGCCCTGATCAGGCACTTGACCGAGGCCTCCCACACCGTACGGAGCGTCGGGACGGCCCTGGAGGCGCTGCGCGAGGTGGCTCATTTCCGGTTCGACGTGGTGATTCTCGACCTCGGACTGCCGGATCTGGACGGGGCCGAGGCGCTGAAGATGCTCCGCGGCATCACCGACGTACCGGTGATCATCGCGACCGCTCGCGACGACGAGACGGAGATCGTACGGCTGCTGAACGACGGCGCCGACGACTACCTCACCAAGCCGTTCTCGGTGGAGCATCTGTCGGCGCGGATGGCCGCCGTGCTGCGGCGCTCGCGGGCGGCGGCAGGTGAGGCGCCGCCGAGCAGGGTGATCCGGGTCGGTGGACTGACGGTCGACCCGCTGCGCCGGCAGGCCGAACTCGACGGGGACCGACTCGACCTGACTCGCCGCGAGTTCGACCTGCTCGCCTTCCTGGCCGGGAGGCCGGGTGTCGTCGTGCCGCGCAAGGAGCTGCTCGCCGAGGTGTGGCAGCAGTCGTACGGAGACGACCAGACCATCGATGTGCATCTGTCCTGGTTGCGAAGGAAATTGGGGGAGACGGCCGCTCGCCCCCGGTATCTGCACACCCTTCGCGGGGTGGGAGTGAAGCTGGAGCCACCGCAGTGAGATGGGCGCTGGTCAAGGTGTCCCTGGCGGTCACGGCGATGGTCGTGATCGCCTTCGCGATACCGCTCGGACTCGTCATCCAGGAGATGGCCAGGGACCGGGCCTTCTCCAACGCCGAGCGGCAGGCCGCCGCCATCGGCCCCACGCTGTCCATCACCGTCGACCGCGACCAGCTGGAGCGGGCCGTCGCGTCGACCCAGGCGGGCGCGGCGGGGCGGATGGCCCTCCACATCCCCGCGTCGGACGAGACGGGCGGCCAGGAGCCGGCGATCGGCATCCGGCGCGCGGCCGTACGGGATGTCGTCACCACCGAGCAGATGGGCCGCGCCTCCATCACCGAGGTCACCGGTGGCTCCGCACTGCTCCAGCCGACGGCCCTCAGCTCCGGGAAGATCGCGGTCGTCGAGGTGTTCGTACCGGAGGACGAGGTCAGCAACGGCGTGACCACGGCCTGGCTGGTCCTCGCGGTGGTCGGCGTGGCGCTGGTGGTCGGTTCGGTCGCGGTCGCCGACCGGCTCGGCGTACGGATGGTGCAGCCCGCCCAGCGGCTCGCGGGCGCCGCGCACGACCTGGGCGAGGGCAGGCTCGGGGCGCGCGTACCGGAGGAGGGGCCGACCGAGCTGAGGTCCGCCGCGATCGCGTTCAACTCGATGGCCGATCAGGTGGTGCAGCTGCTCGCCAACGAACGGGAGCTGGCCGCGGACCTGTCGCACCGGCTGCGCACGCCGCTGACCGTGCTCCGGCTCAACGCCGCCTCGCTGGGCACGGGCCCCGCGGCCGACCAGACCAGGGCCGCCGTCGAGCAGCTGGAACGCGAGGTGGACACGATCATCCGCACGGCGCGGGAGGCCAAACCGCAGACGCAGGCCACGGGTCCCGGCGCAGGCTGCGACGTCTCCGAAGTCGTCCGTGACCGCATGGAGTTCTGGTCGGCACTTGCCGAGGACGAAGGGCGCAAGGTGCGGCTCGCGGGCGTGGACCGTCCCGTACGCGTCCCCGTCGCCCGGCCCGATCTGACGGCCGGGCTCGACGCGTTGCTCGGCAACGTCTTCCGCCACACCCCGGAGGGCACGGCCTTCTCGGTGGACGTGCACAACGGCGAGGACGCCGTGATCGTGCTCGTCTCGGACGCGGGACCCGGTATCGAGGACCCGGAGGCGGCGCTGGAACGGGGCAACAGCGGCGGCAGGGACGGCTCGACGGGGCTCGGCCTCGACATCGTGCGGCGGGTCGCGGAGTCGACCGGCGGCGATGTGCGCATCGGGCGCTCGGTGCTCGGCGGCACGGAGGTCCGGATCTGGATCGGTCTCGGCGACGCGACACGCGGCCCTTCGCAGGCGCGGCTGGGCCGCAGGGCGGGGCGGCGCAAGCGCAGAGGTCCCCACCATTAATCGCCACCCATGCGGTCCTTAAGCGCACCCTAAGAACCTCAACCGCTGTCCGGATCGGGGCAATTGCCCGATCCGCTGCCGCTAGCGTGCTGCCGCACCCCACCCCCGTTACACAGAGGCAGGCACGCGATGGGCAGCAGCAGCACGCACCGGCGCAGGGCGAGCGGCAGGGCGAAGGCGATCGGCGCGGTCGTGGCCGCCGCGATCATCGGCGGCGCGGCGTTCGCCCTCACCGGCACGGCGCAGGCGGCCGCGGTCGGTGCCGCGTACACCAGGACCAGCTCCTGGGACGGTGGCTACACCGGCCAGTACGTCATCATGAACGACACCGGCATGGCCCGGTCCGGCTGGACCCTCGAATTCGACCTGCCCGCCGGCACCACGATCAGCTCCCTCTGGAACGGCGACCACACCGTGCAGGGTCAGCACGTCACCGTGCGGCCCGCGAGCTGGAACAAGGAGCTCGCGCCCGGCGCGTCCGTCACCGTCGGGTTCGTGACCTCGGCGAGCGGCAAGGCGGGCGACCCGTCCGGCTGCCGCATCAACGACACCACGTGCTCGGTCGACGAGGGCGCGACGCCGCAGCCCAGTGGCCGCCCCACGGAGCAGCCCACCCCGGCCCCGACCGCGACGGCTCCCACGACTCCGCCCAGCCCGACCGGCACGCCGACGCAGACGGTGACGCCGACCCCGGTGCCGACCGCGACCGCCACCGTTCCGGCGGGCGGCGGCGCCAGGTTCGCGCCGTACATCGACACCTCCCTCCATCCGGCGTACGACATGCTCGACACCGCCGCCAAGACAGGGGTGAAGGACTTCACGCTCGCCTTCATCACCTCCGGCGGCGGCTGCGCCCCGCTGTGGGGCGGCGTCACAGGCCTCACCGACGACAAGGTCGCGGCGCAGACAGCGGCCCTGCGCGCCAAGGGCGGCGACGTCCGCGTCTCCTTCGGCGGTGCCGCAGGACACGAGCTGGCCCTCAACTGCGCGTCGGCGGGCGAGCTGGCGAAGGCGTACGGCAAGGTCGTCGACCAGTACAAGCTCACGAAGGTCGACTTCGACATCGAGGGAGCGGCCCTGCCCGACACCGCCGCCAACACCCGCCGCTCGCAGGCCATCGCGCAGCTCCAGAAGGAACACCCGGGGCTCGACGTCTCCTTCACCCTGCCGGTCATGCCGGAGGGCCTCACGCAGCCCGGTGTCGACCTGCTCGCGGACGCCGGGAAGAACGGCGTGAAGGTCGACGCGGTCAACATCATGGCGATGGACTACGGACCGGCGTACAGCGGCGACATGGGCACGTACGCGATCCAGGCCGCCACCGCGACGCAGGCGCAGATCAAGGGTGTGCTCGGGCTCTCGGACGCGGCAGCCTGGAAGACCGTCGCCGTCACCCCGATGATCGGCGTCAACGACGTCACGACCGAGGTCTTCAAGGTCGACGACGCGACCCAGCTGGTCGACTTCGCGAAGTCGAAGGGCATCGGCCGGCTGGCCATGTGGTCCTCGACCCGTGACAAGCAGTGCGCGGAGGGCGCGGTCAACCGCGCCGACGCGACCTGCAGTTCGATCCTCCAGGAGCCGTTGGCCTTCACCAAGGCGTTCGCCGCCTACAGGTAGCCACTGCCCGCCCCCACACAGCGTGCCCCGGCCGGAGCCGCCCCCCACCCGGCCGGGGCACGCGTCACGCGTCGGGCAGCACGCCCGTCCTGGCCAGCTGTCCGTACCAGCGGGCGCTGGACTTCGGGGTGCGGGCCTGGGTGTCGTAGTCGACGTAGACCGCGCCGAAGCGCTTGCCGTAGCCGTACGCCCACTCGAAGTTGTCCATCAGGGACCAGAGGAAGTAGCCGCGGACGTCGGCCCCGTCGGCGATCGCCCGGTGGACGGCGGCGAGGTGGCCGTGCAGATAGCGGATCCGCTCGGGGTCGTGGACGATGCCGTCCGCCGCGGGCTTGTCGGGGTAGGCCGCGCCGTTCTCGGTGATCACCAGCGGCAGTCCCGGCGCTTCGCGCGTGTAGCGCAGCAGCAGGTCGTACAGCCCGGACGGGTCGATGGCCCAGCCCATCTCCGTGACGTCGCCGGGCGGTTGGTGGAACGCGACGGAGTCCGCGCCGGGCCAGGGGGAGTGCTCGCTCGCGCCGTGGCCGTCGTTCCGCTCGGGAGTCCGGACGTCACTGTCGGTGGTGGTTGATACAACAGCGGGTGAGTAGTAGTTGATCCCGAGCGAGTCCAGGGGGTGCCGGATGAGGGCCAGATCGTCGCCGTGGACGAACGACCAGTCGGTGAGACGCGCGGTGTCCGCGAGGAGATCCTCGGGGTACGAGCCGTGGAGCATCGGACCGGTGAAGATCCTGTTGGCCAGCGCGTCGATCCTGCGCCGGGCGTCCAGATCCGCGTCCGACTGGGTGCGGGCCCTGACCGCGCTGGGGTTGAGGCTCACCGAAAGCTGCGCCCGGGCGGGGAGCGCGGTGCGCAGGGCCTGGGCGGCAAGACCGTGGCCCAGGTTGAGGTGGTGCGCGGCGCGCAGTGCGGCGGCCGGGTCGGTGCGACCGGGCGCGTGGACGCCGGAGCCGTATCCGAGAAAGGCGCTGCACCAGGGCTCGTTGAGGGTGGTCCACCGTTCGACCCGGTCGCCCAGCGCCTCCGCGACGATACGGGCGTAGTCGGCGAAGCGGCTCGCGGTGTCCCGCGCCGGCCAGCCGCCCGCGGTCTCCAGCTCCTGCGGCAGATCCCAGTGGTAGAGGGTGAGCACGGGCGTGATGCCGTGCTCCAGCAGGTCGTCGACGAGCGCCCGGTAGAAGTCGAGGCCGCGCTGGACGGCGGGGCCGCGGCCGGTCGGCTGCACGCGCGGCCAGGACACCGAGAAGCGGTACGCGTTGACGCCGAGGTCCGCCATCAGCCGGACGTCCTCGGCGCGGCGGTGGAAGTGGTCGACGGCGACGTCGCCCGTGTCCCCGTTCTCCACCTTGCCGGGGGTGTGGCTGAAGGTGTCCCAGATCGACGGCGTACGGCCGCCCTCCCGCGCGGCGCCCTCGATCTGGTAAGCGGCGGTGGCGGCGCCCCACAGGAAGCCGGGCGGAAAGCTGACGGACTCGGACATGGAGAGCTCCCAACGGTACGTAGCGACAAGAAAAGTGAGGAGACGTCAGGTGTCAGCCCTTGACCGCGCCCTGCATGATGCCGCCGACGATCTGCCTGCCGAAGATCACGAAGGCGATCAGCAGCGGCAGCGTGCCCAGCAGCGCACCGGCCATGATCACCGACTGGTCGGGGATGTAGCCGCGGCCGAGCCCGGTCAGCGCGACCTGCACCGTGGGGCTGCCGTTCTGGGTCAGCGCGATGATCGGCCAGAAGAAGTCGTTCCAGGCCATCACGAAGGTCAGCATGCCGAGCACCGCCATCGCGGGCCGCGCGGCCGGGAAGACCACGTGCCACACCACCCGCCAGCTGCCGGCGCCGTCCACGCGGGCCGCCTCGATCAGCTCGGTCGGCAGCGCCTCGCTCAGGTACTGCCGCATGAAGAACACACCGAAGGCGCTGACCAGGGTGGGAAGGATGACGGACTGCAGCTGGTCGGTCCAGGACAGCTCGGCGATCAGCATGTACAGCGGAACGACGCTCAGCTGCGGCGGCACCATCATCGTGCCGATCACGAGCAGCAGGAGGAGGTTCTTGAAGCGGAACCGGAGTTTGGCGAAGGCGAATCCGGCGAGCGTGGAGAAGAGCACCGTGCCCGCCGCGACCGACCCCGCGACGACGGTGGTGTTGAGCAGCGCCGTGCCCATGTTGGCGTCGGTCCAGGCGATCTCCAGGTTCTTGAAGAGATTGCCGCCGAACCAGAAGGGAGGGGGAGTCTGCGCGAGCCGGGTGTTGTTGCGGGACGCCGCGATCGCCGTCCACACCAGGGGGAACAGCGAGCCCACGGTGAAGACGATCAGTACGGCGTAGGTGATCCGCCCGCCGCGCAGTTGCCTGCCCGCGCGGACCCGCTGCCGCTTGGTGGTCGTGGTCAGCACACCAGCCCCCTACACGCTCTTGCGGAGCCGGCGCACCAACAGCCAGTTCACCGCGCCGATCACCAGCAGGATCAGGAACATCGACCAGGCGATCGCCGAGGCCCGGCCGAGATGGAGATTCACCCAGCCCTGCTCGTACAGATAGAGCCCGAGCGTCTGGAACTGGTGGTCCGCGCCGCCTGTCGCACCCGCGCTCCCGTTGAACAGCAGCGGCTCGCCGAAGAGCTGGGTCGCGCCGATCGTCGACACCACACAGGTGAAGAGGATGGTCGGCCGCAGCGAGGGGATGGTGACGTGGACGAACTGCTGCCAGCGCGAGGCCCCGTCCAGCGCGGCCGATTCGTACAGGTCGTGGGGGATGGCCTGCATCGCCGCCAGGTAGATCAGCGCGTTGTAGCCGGTCCAGCGCCAGATGACGATCGTCGAGACCGCGAGCTGCGATGTCCATGTGCCGTTCTGCCAGTCGACGGGGTCGATCCCCACCGTCCCCAGCGCCCAGTTGATCATTCCGTAGTCGCGCCCGAAGAGCAGCACGAAGACGAGCGTCGCCGCGGCCACCGACGTGGCGTACGGCGTGAGGACGGCGACCCGGAAGAACATCGAGGCGCGCAGCCGGTAGTTGAGCAGATGCGCGATGCCGAGGGCCATCAGCAGCTGCGGGACGGTGGATATCAGCCCGATGGTGACGGTGTTCTGCAGCGCGTTCCAGAAGAACTCGTCCTCCAGCAGGCGGGAGAAGTTGCGCAGCCCCACCCACTCCATGTCGTTCGGCGCCGTCAGCTCCACCCGGTGCAGCGAGGCCCAGCCGGTGTAGAGCAGCGGGAAGAGCCCGAAGGCCGCGAAGAACACGAAGAACGGCGCGACGAAGGCGTACGGGCTCCACCGCACGTCCCGCCGGTACCAGCGGCTGCGCCGCGCGCGGCGTCGCTGCGCCGCGGCGGTGTCCTCGATCGGGGGTCGCGCCGGGGCCGCGCCCTCCTCCCCCCGGGAGGGCGCGGCGGCTATGGCGTCCCTTGCCATACCGGTCAACGGTCCGGTCCCTGTCACTGGTCCAGTGCGTTGTCGATGGCCTTCACCGCGGCGTCCCAGCCCTCCTTCGAGGACTTGCCCTTCTGGTCGACCTGGAGCATGCCGATGTCCCCCAGGTTCTGGGCGATGACCAGGTCCTTCGGGCCGACGATGGTCACCGGGATGCCCTCGGCGGCCTTCGAGAAGATCTCGCCGATCGGGGCGCCTCCGAAGTACTCGTGCTTGGCGCCGGACACGGCGGGCAGGGCGTACGCGGCGGACGCGCTCGGGAAGCTGCCGCGCTTCTCGAAGAGCTTCGCCTGCTGCTCGGGGGCGGTCAGCCAGGCCGCGAGCTTCGCCGCCTCGGTCTTGTTCTTGCCCGCCTCGGGAACGACCAGGAACGAGCCGCCCCAGTTGCTGGGCTTCGGCGCCGGGGCGACGTCCCACTTGTCCTTGCCGGCCGCCCCCGCCTTGTCCTGGATGTAGCCGAGCATCCACGCCGGGCAGGACACCGTCGCGAAGGTCCCGTTGGCGTAGCCCTGGTCCCAGGCGGGCGTGAACTGCTGGAGCTTGCCGGTCAGACCCTCGGTGGCGAAGGCGGCGGCGATGTCCCAGGCCTCCTTCACGGCCGGGTTGGTCTTGTAGATGATCTTGCCGTCCGCGTCGTAGAAGCGTTCGGCGCTGCTGCCGGTGATCGCGCTCATCACACCGGTCGCCGAGTCCACGAAGGCCGTGCCCTTGGGTGCCTTCGCCTTGAACT
The DNA here is from genome assembly GCF_053594115.1 of Streptomyces sp. NPDC001970. Classification (NCBI taxonomy): domain Bacteria; kingdom Bacillati; phylum Actinomycetota; class Actinomycetes; order Kitasatosporales; family Streptomycetaceae; genus Streptomyces; species Streptomyces sp. NPDC001970. The sequence continues at coordinate 47,701 of NZ_JBSFDW010000014.1, forward strand.
GCTTTCCTGCCGCCAGGTACTTGTTCCAGTCGCCCGCCCAGAGCTCGCCGACGGCCTCGCGGTCGGTGGGCAGCCCGGCCTTGGCGAAGAGGTCCTTGCGGTAGCAGATCCCCTGCGGGCCGATGTCCGTGCCGAGCCCGACCGTCTTCCCGTCCTTGGTGGTGGCCTGCGCCCACTTCCAGGGCAGGAAGCTGTCCTTGCCGACGCCCTCCGCCTTGCCCAGGTCGACGAGTTTGCCGGCCTGTGTCGCGGTGATCTCGGCGATGTTGTTGACCTCGATGGCCTGGATGTCGGCGAGCCCGCTGCCGGTGCCCAGGTGGGTGAGCAGCTGCGGGTAGTAGTTCTCGTTCCGCTCGATGGAGGTCTGCTCGATGACGATGTTCTTGTTGAGCTTCATGTACTCGTCGTAGAGCCCGGCCTCCTTGAGCCCGAAGGCGCCGAAGACTCCCACCGTGATCGTGGTCTTGCCCTTGGCGTCGCCCCCGCCCTTCGAGCTGCCGCCGGCGGGTTCGTCGCTGTCCTCGGCACACCCGGCCAGCAGCCCGGCGCCGAGCGCCGCGACGACCGCGAGGATTACGGTCCTGCGCATTGCGTCCTCCTTGTGCCCTGACGTGCCGACCCCCCGGCCAACTGACGTACTGCGCCCGTTCGTTGAAGCATGCGGCTCGGGCGGGGAACGTGCGGGTTCTGTATGAGTGAGGTACGGTGGGAGCGCTCCCATGCGTGATGTGTTGAAGGGTCGCGGCTCCCTGGAAGGGTGTCAAGGCACCCGACACGTTATGTTCTCGGCCAGGGGACCTCGGGGAGGCGGACATGGTGGATCGCCGGAAAAACGGTGTCCGGGCGGGCGTTGCGGGCGCCCGGTCCGGAGGCAGGAGCGGGCGCAGACCGACTCTCGAAGAGGTCGCCGCACGCGCCGGGGTCGGCCGCGGCACGGCCTCCCGGGTGATCAACGGATCGCCGCGGGTGAGTGACGAGACCCGGGCCGCCGTCGAGGCCGCGGTCGCCGAGCTGGGTTACGTACCCAACCGCGCGGCCCGCGCGCTCGCGGCCAACCGCACCGACGCCATCGCCCTCGTCGTGCCCGAGCCCGAGGCACGGTTCTTCGCCGAGCCGTACTTCTCCGACATCGTCCGCGGCGTCGGTGCGGCCCTCGCCGACACCGACCTGCAGCTGCTGCTGACCTTCGCCGGCTCGGACCCGCAGCGCCGCAGGCTCGCCCAGTACCTGGCCGCGGACCGCGTGGACGGTGTCCTGCTGGTGTCCGTGCACGCCGACGACCCGCTGCCCGACCTGCTGGAACAGCTCATGATCCCGGCAGTGATCAGCGGCCGCCGCTCGGCGGACGAACCGCTCGCCGCCGTCGACTCGGACAACACCGAGGGCGCCCGCGCCGCCGTCGGCCATCTGCTGTCCCGCGGGCGCCGCGCCATCGCGACGATCACCGGCCGCCTCGATGTGTACGGCGCCCAGTGCCGCCTCGACGGCTACCGCGAGGCCCTCGCGTCGGCGGGCCTGCCCCCCGACGAGCGTCTGATCGCGCCCGCCGATTTCACCGAGGAGGGCGGGCGCCGCGCCATGCGGGCCCTGCTGGAGCGCCGCCCGGATCTGGACGCGGTCTTCGCCGCCTCCGACGTCATGGCCGCCGGCGCCCGCCAGGCCCTGCGCGAGGCGGGCCGCCGCATCCCGGACGACGTGGCCCTGGTCGGCTTCGACGACTCGGCGGTGGCCCGCCACATGGACCCTGCCCTCACCAGCGTGCGCCAGCCCATCGAGGAGATGGGCCGCACGATGGCCGGCCTGCTGATCCACCAGATCGCCGCCCGCGGCGGACCGGACCGCCCGAAGATGGTGCTCCCCACGGAGCTGGTGGTCCGCGACTCGTCGTGACCATGCGGTATGCCGCGTGCTCCGTGCCGCCGCGTGTGCGTCGCGCACCACGCCGAAGGGCCGGTCCGCCTGCGCGGACCGGCCCTTCGATCAGGGTGAGTGACGGGACTCGAACCCGCGGCATCCTGGACCACAACCAGGTGCTCTACCAGCTGAGCTACACCCACCACGACCGGTCGTTCTTCCGACCGGCCGAGAAAAAGTGTACAGGGTCCGAGAGGGTGCTCGCGCCCGTGTTTACGTCCCCCTGTCGGGGGACCTGCGTGCGAGCGGGGCGCGAGCGGTGCACGGCTACGTCGCGGGGACTACGTGGCGCGCCGCGATCGACCTCGCGGTGTCGGAGTCGGGGCCGGGCTGCGGGACGAAGATCGCCTCGCGGTAGTAGCGCAGCTCGGCGATGGATTCGCGGATGTCGGCGAGGGCCCGGTGGTTGCCGTTCTTCTCCGGACTGTTGAAGTACGCCCTCGGGTACCAGCGGCGGGCCAGTTCCTTGACCGAGGAGACATCGACGATCCGGTAGTGGAGGTATTCCTCCACCTTCGGCATGTCGCGCAGCAGGAAGCCGCGGTCGGTGCCGACCGAGTTCCCGCAGAGCGGCGCCTTGCCCGGCTCCTTGACGTGCTCGCGTACGTACGCCAGCACCTGCTCCTCGGCGTCGGCGAGTGTCGTGCCGGCCGCGAGCTCGTCGAGGAGACCCGAGGCGGTGTGCATCTGCCGCACCACCTCGGGCATCGTCGTCAGTGCCGCGTCCGGCGGGCGGATCACGATGTCCACCCCTTCACCGAGCACGTTCAGTTCCGAGTCGGTGACCAGTGCGGCCACCTCGATGAGTGCGTCGTCGGACAGCGAGAGCCCGGTCATCTCGCAGTCGATCCACACCATGCGATCGTTCATGCGTCCTACCTTAGGCCGACCGGCGTTCGACGGGCGGTGTCGCGTGCCCCCCGATCACCGGTCGGCCCAGGGTGTCCTCCGGATCAGGCCTGGTGCGCAGTCCGCTGGCCCGGGAGCGCGGGCCGTCCGGGGGCGTACGCGTCGGAGTGCGGCTTGCCCGGTTCCGGCAGCCCGCCCGGCGCCGTCGCCGTGGCCGCCGCGGGGCGCCTCGCCTGCGGACCCGGGGCCTGCGCCGGAACGACGGCCTCCACCGCCGGCGCCGGCGCACCGGACTCGCCCTGCGGGCGCCGGGCCCGGTACGCCGCACGGTAGGCGGCCGGGGACGAGCCCAGCTGGCGCCGGAAGTGGCCGCGCAGCGCCACCGGCGAGCGGAAGCCGCAGCGGCCCGCGACCTCGTCCACCGAGTAGTCGGACGTCTCCAGCAGCCGCTGCGCCTGCAGCACCCGCTGGGTGATCAGCCACTGCAGGGGAGCGCTCCCGGTGAGCGAGCGGAACCTGCGGTCGAAGGTCCGCCTGCTCATGTAGGCACGCGCCGCCAGCGTCTCCACGTCGAACTGCTCGTGGAGATGCTCCAGGGCCCAGGCCACGACCTCGGCGAGCGGGTCGGAGCCGATCTCCTCGGGTAAAGACCTGTCGAGGTAGCGCTCCTGCCCGCCACTGCGCCGCGGCGGTACGACCAGCCGGCGGGCCAGTGCCCCGGCGGCCTCCGCGCCGTGGTCCGTCCGCACGATGTGCAGACACAGATCGATTCCGGCCGCAGTCCCGGCGGACGTGAGGACGTCGCCGTCGTCGACGAAGAGCTCACGCGGATCGACGTGCACCGACGGATAGCGCTTGGCCAGCGTCGGCGCGTACATCCAGTGGGTGGTCGCCGGGCGGCTGTCCAGCAGCCCGGCGGCGGCCAGGACGAACGCCCCGGTGCACAGCCCCACGATCCGCGCGCCCTCCTCGTGGGCACGGCGCAGCGCGTCGAGCGCGTCCGCCGGCGGCGGTGAGGTGATGGACCGCCAGGCCGGTACGACGACGGTCCCCGCTCGGCCGATCGCCTCCAGCCCGTACGGCGCGGTGAGTTCGAGTCCCCCTGTGGTCCGCAGGGGTCCTTCCTCACCGGCGCACACGAGCAGCCGGTAGCGGGGAACTCCGGCGTCCTGGCGGTCGATTCCGAACACCGAGAGCGGAATGGAACTCTCGAAGATGGGGCCGCCGCTGAACAAAAGCACCGCGACGACCTCACGGCGGCGGCGCCCGGAAAGTTTCCGCGCGACCTCCGGTGCGGCGGAGTCCTGACTCATGACGCTAAGCCCCCCTCGGTGTTCGCGTCTCCCCGTTCGTTTCGTGCCTGTCGCTCCTGCACGTTTCCCCTCGGTTCTGCACGAGTCCCCAGCCTTCGATACTCATGATCGAATCTACTGCGTCCCGTGGTGCCGGCGTGACAAGTTCCGAATCCGGCACATTGTCGACAAGGCAACTTGGCGCGAAGCATTCGATCACGAAGCGTTCCACTCGCGGGCCGCGCAGGGAAGTGGGTCTCGCATGCATGGCCCGTCCCCGTAGGGTGCGAGCGATGGTGTCGGTCCTTTCTTGGCTGGTGGCAAGGGGGTTGACGGGGCGTTCGGGCAAGGATCGGCCGCAGACGGGAAGTTGGCTGAAAACATACGGGTGCGCGCGTGACGGGCTCGTCAATCCCCCGGCGCTTGCCGCGCTCGTCGGCCTCCGCCCCTGTGCGCCCCCGTGCGAACGGGCAGTGCCGCGGCCCGTTCCGAACGGCGCAGCAGCACCCGGCAGGCGGCCGTCATGGCCGCGAGTCCGGCCGCTGTTGCCGCGGCCCCGACGACGGACGTGCCGTACGCCACGAGCACGACGGGGACGAGCAGGCAGCAGAACGTCCCCCAGCGCACCACGTCGCCCGCGGAGTCGGCGCGGCTGTCCGTGCCGGAGCAGGGGACGCGCTCCGGCGGGTTGTGCGAGTGCGGACGCTGTTCCTGGCTTCGATCGTGGCGCCGTTCCTGGCGTGGCACTCCCCGACGGCCCCTCGGCGGCTTCGGCTTCGGCTTCGACTTCGGCTTCGGCGCCCGCGCCTGCGCCTGAGTGGGCGTCGGGACGGAGGCGCGGGCGGCCGGTGATGCGGGCACGGACAGCTCCTGGACGTGATGGGGCGACCGAGTACCAACGAGGAGCGGAACGTTCCGGTCACTGCGCGGTCATCGCGTGGCAGGGAGGGCCGCACGGCCCGCGCCGGCGCAGCCGCCGAAGCCTGTATGGGACAGGCGCCATTGCCATACGGAGCATGCTCGTGCATGCTCCCTGGAACGCCGTGAGTAGGGCTGCTGCCCCTGGGCAGAGGAGGAGTGTCGCCGTACCCTTGGGGTATGGGCTTGGGAAGATGATTCCCGGACACAGCTCAGCCGCCCACCGTCGCCCTCCCACGAGGATCCAATCGCCGAGACACCGATGGCCGGTCACGAATTCCACGAACCCGCGGACCGCAAGCAGGTCGCCGATCACATGTCGGATCTGCGAGCGGCGGAAGAGTCACGCCATTCCTGCGATCCCGCCTTCCGGCACGGAGTTGTCGTCGGCTTCGACGGATCCACCTCCAGTGAGCGGGCCCTGGCGTACGCCATCGGCATGGCCAAACGCTCCGGTTCCGGCCTGATCATCGTGCACGTCGCCAACCGCCTTCCCACCACTGTGTGGGCGGGCTGCGAGCCGCCGGTCTTCGTCGACGTACCGGACCACCGCACGGAGGTGCTCGGCCTCGAGCTCGCCTGCGCCGACTATCTCTCCGAGGTGCCGTGGATCCTCGTCGAGCGCGGCGGCGACATCTGCCATGAGCTCGAGGAAGTCGGACGGGAGTATTCGGCGGACGCGATCGTGGTCGGCTCCACGCACGGCATCGTGGGGCGCATCTTCGGGTCGGTGGCCGGCCGGCTCGCCCGGCGCGCGCAGCGGCCCGTGGTCGTCATTCCCTGACCTTCGGCGTGGCCTGCCGGACACCCCTCGTTCGCCCAGGTCGGGCAGCGTTCATAACTTTTTGACGACCGTCAAATCTACTCGCCCGTACAGGTGGATTGTGCGCTTGTGAAGGGTACATAAGGGTGGCTGGGAAGCAGCACCTACGCGCGCATGAAGGGAGCCCGCCGTGGACAATGAAGTCTCCGCGGGAAGCGCAACGTCAACCACTCTCGGCCACCTCGCACTGGGACTGACCCTGCTGGCCTTCGGTATCGGCCACACCGGTGTGATCGACAACGTCGCGGCGTCCGATGCCGCGTCACTCGCGACCTGGGTGGGCGGGGTCGCACTGTTCATCGTCGGGTTGCTCGAGTTCCGTGCGGGCAACGGCGGTACGGGTACGGCCTTCGCGGGCCTCGGCGCCTTCTGGTTCACCTGGGGCAACGGCGCCGGCTCGGAGGTCTCGGCGGAGGCCGCGGGACTGTTCCTGCTGCTGTTCGCGCTTCTGGCACTGACGCTCACCGCCGCCTCCGCGGGCAGCGGACTTTTCGGACAGGGCGTCTACGGGCTCCTGTTCGTCTCGCTGCTGCTGCTCGCCATCGCGTCGTTCGCGGAGAACGACGGTCTCGCGAAGGCCGGCGGCTGGGTCGGCGCGGTCGCGGGCCTCGCGGCCTGGTACGGCGCCACGGCGGCGCTCGCCCACTGGCCCACCTTCACCGGGCGCGCTGCCGGCCGGGGGGTGACGGCCACCGGCTGAGCGGCCACGGGCCGGCGTGAGGGCAGCGCCGGCGACGAAAAGGGCGACCCCTTCTGCGCGCAGGTGGCGTGCGCAGAAGGGGTCGCCCCCTTTTGTCAAGTCCCGAATTGCCGTGCCGTGACGCACGTCACCCGGGCGGGCTTACTTGAGACACGGGCTCATCCGGAGCACATGACCACACCGCTTATCACTGAAGGAGAATCCCCATGACCCGCAACTCGCGAGCCAAGCGCCTGGTGATGTTCGCCGCCGCGACCGCACTGGCGGCAGGAGGTGCGCTGCTGCCCTCCAGCGCGTTCGCCGCGCCGGCAGCGGCGCCTGCCGCTACCGCGGTCATGCCGGCAGCCGCCACCTACGCCTCCTGGGACGACGACAGTTACGACGGCTGGGACGACTACGACGACGGCTGGGACGACTACAGCTGGGACGACTACGACGACTGCTGGGAGGACGACGGCGACGACGGTTGGGACTGACAGGAGGTGACGGAGCAGCGCGGGCGCGGTCCCTGATCAGGACCGCGCCCGCGCTGTGCCTACTTCGTCGACCCGTCCGGCGCCGGGGGAGGGATCACTCCACGGTGACGGACTTCGCCAGGTTCCGCGGCTTGTCGATGTCCCGGCCCAGGGCCAGGGCCGTGTGGTACGCGAGGAGCTGGAGCGGGATGCCCATGAGGATCGGGTCGAGCTCGTCCTCGTTCTTCGGGACGAGGATCGTGTGGTCGGCCTTCTCCTGCACCTGGTGCGCGACCGCGAGGATCTGGCCGCTGCGGGCCTTGATCTCCTCCAGCGCGGCGCGGTTCTTCTCCAGCAGGTCGTCGTCGGGGACGATCGCGACCGTCGGCAGCGAGGGCTCGATGAGCGCCAGCGGTCCGTGCTTCAGCTCGGAGGCCGGGTAGGCCTCGGCGTGGATGTACGAGATCTCCTTGAGCTTCAGGGAGGCCTCGAGCGCCACCGGGTAGCCGCGGACCCGGCCGATGAACATCATCGACTTGGCGTCGGCGTACTGGTCCGCCAGCTTCTTGATCTCGTCCTCGCTCTGGAGGATCTCGGAGATCTGCTCGGGCAGCCTGCGCAGGCCCTCAATGATCCGCTTGCCGTCGGCGACGGACAGGTCCCGGATGCGCCCCAGGTGCAGCGCGAGCAGCGCGAAGGCGACGACCGTGTTGGTGAAGCACTTCGTCGACACGACGCAGACCTCGGGGCCGGCGTGCACGTACACGCCGCCGTCCGTCTCGCGGGCGATCGCGGAGCCGACCACGTTCACGACGCCGAGGACCCGCGCGCCCTTGCGCTTGAGCTCCTGGACGGCCGCGAGCACGTCGTAGGTCTCACCGGACTGCGAGACGGCGATGTAGAGGGTGTCGGGGTCCACGACCGGGTTCCGGTAGCGGAACTCGGATGCCGGCTCGGAGTCGGCGGGGATACGGGCCAGGGACTCGATGAGCCCGGCGCCGATGAGGCCCGCGTGGTAGGAGGTGCCGCAGCCGAGGATCTTGACGCGGCGGATGCCGCGGGCCTCGCGGGCGTCCAGGTTCAGGCCGCCCAGGTGCACCGTGGAGAACCGGTCGTCGATGCGGCCGCGCAGCACGCGGTCCACCGCGTCGGGCTGCTCGGAGATCTCCTTGTGCATGTACGTGTCGTGGCCGCCCATGTCGTAGGAGGCGGCCTCCCACTCGACGGTCTCGGGGGTGGCGGTGGTGCGCGTCCCCGAGGTCGTGTAGGTGCGGAAGTCGTCGGCCTTGAGGGTGGCCATCTCGCCGTCGTTCAGGGTGACGACCTGGCGGGTGTGGGCGACCAGCGCGGCGACGTCGGAGGCGACGAACATCTCCTTCTCGCCGATGCCGAGGACGACCGGGGAGCCGTTGCGGGCGACGACGATGCGGTCGTTGAAGTCGGCGTGCATGACGGCGATGCCGTACGTGCCCTCGACGACCTTGAGCGCCTCGCGGACCTTCTCCTCCAGGGAATCGGCCTGGGAGCGGGCGATCAGGTGGGTGAGGACCTCGGTGTCGGTCTCGGAGGCGAAGACGACACCGTCGGCCTCCAGCTTGGCGCGCAGCTCGGCGGCGTTGTCGACGATGCCGTTGTGGACGACCGCGACCTTGTTCTCGGGGTCCATGTGCGGGTGCGCGTTGTGGTCGCTCGGGGCGCCGTGGGTGGCCCAGCGGGTGTGGGCGATGCCGGTGGTACCGGCGAAGCGCTTGGGGACGCGGGCCTCGAGGTCGCGGACCCGGCCCTTGGCCTTGACCATCTTCAGCCCGGTGGACTTGGGGCTCGTGATCACGATGCCCGCGGAGTCGTAACCCCGGTACTCCAGCCGCGCCAGGCCTTCCAGCAGCAGCGGCGCGACATCACGCTTCCCGATGTAACCGACGATTCCGCACATAGAGCTATGCCCCTCCGATGACGTTCAGGTGTGTGCCCGGCCGTTTCAGCCGTAGACGATGCGACGCAGTTGCCGGAGCGAGAGCTCGGGCGGTGCCACGGCGCGGTACGGCAGCTCGGCCGCGATCCGTTCGAAGATCTCCGTGTTCACGGCCCCGCCGGCCTGCAGCTCGCGATGGCGTCGGCGGACGAAGTCCTCGGTCGTCTCGTCGAAGAACGCCAGCACGTCGAGCACCACCCGGGCCGCCTCACCGCGCTGGAGCGCGGTGCTGCGCACCAGGTGGTCGACGAGATCGTCATGCGACGGCGGGCGACGTTCGAGCACCCGTAGATATTGAGGGCTGGCAGGGCCCGAACGCAAGAATTCTGCCCGATTTCGGGCAGAAGCCTGCGTGATCATGATTTCAGTCGTGCCTTATGCCTGCTTTATCACGCTTCACATGCGCTTGAGGACGGCCTGCTTGGCCGTGGTGAACTCCTCGTCCGTGAGTATCCCGGCCTGGTGCAGCTCCCCCAGCTCGCGCAGCCGCCGGAGCAGTACGTCATGATCGTCGGCGGCGACGGGGATCGCCGGGGCCTGCTCCCGTGCAGGGGGCTCCTCCGGGGCGTTCGGATGCGGAAGCCGGGCGATCACCGCGGCCGCGACGAGGACGGCGGTGTGCTCCTTGCGGGACAGCCCCCACAGGTCGAGGGCGTACGGGTCGTACTTGGCGGGGCCCGATGAGGTCCTGCCGCGCATGACGAAGCGCATATGACCGTTTTCCAGGCCGATCGCGGGCAGCCACTGCACCGCGGTCACCTCCGAGAGCGGGAAGGTGCTCGCACCCGAGGCGCCCTTCGACTCCTCGGCCTTCCAGTTCCAGGCGAGCCGGACCATCTCGCCGTCGAAGGAGGCGGTGCCGTCGCCGCCGCCGCCCGAGATGGGCACGGCCGGGCCCGGCAGCAGAAAGCGCTCCGTCGGTCCGTCCGGGACCTGGTCCAGCAGCAGGGCGTTGCGCAGCTCGTCCACGAAGTACTCGGCCACGCCGCTGCGGTCGTTGTCGACGGTCAGCCGGTACGGGTCGCCGTTCTCGGGCAGCCGGCCGTCCGCGGCCAGCAGCAACGGGTCGCTGCCATCGCGCAGCTTCAGCCGCAGCCGCCCGCTGCGGCGCCCCGGCTCGAAGGCGATCCCGGACAGCGCCTCCAGCGGCACGGCGAGTTCACCGAGCGCCTGCCGCACCGGATGCGTCTTGCCGCCGCTGCCGGGCACGACGCGGACGACGTCGCCGTCGAAGGTCCAGGTCCCGTCCTTCTGGATGATTTCCGCCATGGCGGTGATTGTCGCACCGGGGGTGGCGGAGGTTTCGGTTCCGTGGGTG
>NZ_JBSFDW010000014.1:58040-134396 GCF_053594115.1 Streptomyces sp. NPDC001970
GGTGGTGATTGCCGGGGGTCTGGGGGTTGTCCCCAGGGAGGCGGGGTCGCCATGGCGGTGATTGTCGCACCGGGGGTGGCGGAGGTTTCGGTTCCGTGGGTGGTGGTGATTGCCGGGGGTCTGGGGGTTGTCCCCAGGGAGGCGGGGTCGCCATGGCGGTGATTGTCGCACCGGGGGTGGCGGAGGTTTCGGTTCCGGTGGCGCGCCAAGGACCGGAAGTGGTCTACACCTTGACCGCTCATGGGGTGCGCGGTACGGATGGTGACCGTTCGGTTGCTCGGCACCACAGTTGTGACGCCCTCGGAAGGGACCCAGCCTGTGAGACAGCACAGAACATTTCCCCGGCTCCTCGGCTCGCTGCTTCTCGTCGCGGCGGCCGGCATCTCCAGCGTCGGAGCCGTACCGGGCGGCGCCGGTGCGGCTCCCGAGACCGCGCCCGCCGCCGTCAGACCGCTCGGCGAGGTCGTCCCCGCCCCCGCGTCCGTCAGGCCCTCCGGAGCTCCGTACGCCCTCACCTCCGCGACCCGCATCAGAGTCGACGACGACTCGCGCGAGGCGCGGCGCATCGGCGCGTATCTGGCCGCCGTGCTGCGGCCCTCCACCGGGTACGCGCTGCCCGTCACCGACGACGACCACGGACGCGGCGGAATCAGGCTGGCGCTCGGGTCGCGCGACAAGAGCCTCGGTGACGAGGGCTACCGCCTGGAGTCGGGCATCGGCGGGGTCACCATCACCGCCCGCACGCCGGCGGGCCTCTTCCACGGCGTCCAGACGCTCCGTCAGCTGCTGCCCGCCACCGTCGAGAAGGACACCCGGCAGGCAGGCCCCTGGCGGGTTCCCGGCGGCACCATCACCGACTCCCCGCGCTTCGGCCACCGCGGCGCGATGCTCGACGTCTCCCGGCACTTCTTCACCGTCGATCAGGTCAAGCTCTACATCGACCAGCTCGCCCTCTACAAGATCAACAAGCTGCATCTGCATCTCTCCGACGACCAGGGCTGGCGGATCGCCATCGACTCCTGGCCGCGGCTCGCGACCTACGGCGGCTCCACCCAGGTCGGCGGCGGCCCCGGCGGCCACTACACCAAGGCCCAGTACAAGGAGATCCTGGCCTACGCCGCGTCCCGCCATCTCGAGGTGATCCCGGAGATCGACATGCCGGGCCACACCAACGCCGCTCTCGCCTCCTACGCCGAGCTGAACTGCGACGGGATCGCCCCGCCGCTCTACACCGGCACCGGCGTCGGCTTCAGCTCGCTCTGTGTGTCGAAGGCCGTCACGTACGACTTCGTCGACGACGTCGTACGCGAGCTCGCCGCGCTCACCCCCGGCAGGTACCTGCACATCGGCGGCGACGAGGCCCACTCCACCAGCCACGCCGACTACGTGGCGTTCATGGACAAGGCACAGGCCGTCGTCGCCAAGTACGGCAAGACGGTGGTCGGCTGGCACCAGCTGACCGGGGCGACGACGGCAAAGGGCGCGGTCGCCCAGTACTGGGGCCTGGACGGCACGGGCGCGGCCGAGAAGGAACAGGTCGCGGCCGCCGCGCGGAACGGCACCCGGCTGATCCTGTCGCCCGCCGACCGGATCTACCTCGACATGAAGTACACCAAGGACACCCCGCTGGGCCTGGCCTGGGCCGGGTACGTCGAGGTGCAGCGTGCGTACGACTGGGACCCGGGGGCCTATCTGCCCGGCGCGCCCCCGTCGGCGATCGCCGGGGTCGAGGCGCCGCTCTGGTCGGAGACCGTCTCGACCAGCGACCACATCGAGTACATGGCCTTCCCGAGGCTCCCCGGCGTCGCGGAGCTCGGCTGGTCCCCGGCGTCGACGCACGACTGGGACGCGTACAAGGTGCGGCTCGCGGCGCAGGGGCCTCGCTTCGCGGCGCTGGGCATCGACTACTACCGCTCCCCGCAGGTGCCGTGGCCGGCTGAGTGAGGGGCGCCCTGGCGGAGGTGGAGGGCCTCCACCTCACATCGCCGGCGGCACCCCGACGCAGGCGTCGGCGCCCGGGGGACCGTAACCCCGGGCGCCGACCTGTCTTCGGTGCGCGGGACGCGCTGTTTCAGCGCGCGAAGCGCGCTATCGGGTTCTTCAGGCTGCCCACCAGCTGGAGCGCGCCCGAAGGGTCGGCGAGGTCGACCATCTGCTTGTTGTTGCGCAGCTGCAGCCGGTTGAGGCAGGACAGCTCGAACTCGTCCGCGAACATGTCGTACTGGGCGAACTTGTCCGCCAGATGCGGCGCCGACTCCTGATAGGCCGTCACGCACTCCGCGACCGCCCGCCAGAACGTCTCCTCGTCGACGACACCCTCCGTCGCCAGCGTGGCGCCGAGGAAGCGGAAGAAGCAGTCGAAGACATCGGTGAAGATCGACAGCAGCTTCATGTGCTCGGGGACCTCGGCGCGGACCCGCTCCACCGCCGGCGGAAGGACCGCGTCCGGGTCCATCACGCAGATCTCCTCGGCGATGTCCTTGAAGATCGCCCGCCGCACGGTCCCGTCGTCGCCGATGACGAGGACGACGTTCTCGCCGTGCGGCATGTAGACGAGGTCGTACGCGTAGAAGGAGTGCAGCACCGGCAGCAGATACGCGTCGAGGTAGCGCCGCAGCCACACCTCGGGCGCCAGACCCGACTCCGCGATCAGCGCGCCCGCGAACGACTTCCCGGCGCGGTCGACATGGAGCAGCGAGGCCATCGTCGCGAGCCGCTCACCGTGCTCCAGCGTGGACACCGGGCTCTCGCGCCAGAGCGCGGCGAGCATTTTGCGATACGGGGAGAATCGGTCCGTGGCGGCCTCGTACTCGAGGTGCCGGTAGCCGACCGCCGCCCGCTCGCGGATGATCGAGAACCGGGCCGCCTTCAGCACGTCGTCGCTCGCGATCAGCGCGGCCAGCCAGTCGTTGATGGCGGGCGTCGCCTCCATGTACGCGGCGGACAGGCCCCGCATGAAGCCCATGTTGATGACGGACATCGCCGTCTTGACGTAGTGCTTGGCCGGGTCGCTCGTGTTGAAGAAGGTACGGATCGACTGCTGGGCCAGATATTCGTCGTCGCCCTCGCCGAGCGGCACCAGGCGCTGCTGGGCGATCTCGGCGGCGAAGGTGACGGACAGCTTGTTCCACCACTGCCAGGGGTGGACCGGCATCAGCAGATACGCGTCCGGGTCCAGGCCGAGCCCGCGCAGCCGGGCGTCGAAGCGGTCGAGCGTCTCCTGGCCCAGCTCGGCGCGCACCAGGTTCTCGTAGCCGAGGTCCGCGCAGGAGGTGAAGGTCGCGCGGGAGCGGTGCGCGGCGACCCACAGCAGCCGGACCGGGGCCGCGGCCTCGGGGGCGTACCGGTGGTACTCGTGCACACCGAAGCCCAGCCGTCCGTTGTTGGCGACGAAGCAGGGGTGGCCCTCGGTCATCCCGGTCTCGATCGCCTGGAAGGAGGCGCGGGCCAGATCGGCCGCGGACACCTCGGGCTTGGTGAGCTTGTAGGCCGTGCCGGACAGGGTGGAGGAGATCTCCTCCAGATAGACCGGCAGGATCTCGTCGGACAGGCCCAGCGCGCCGCGCAGTTCGGTGCAGAACTCCAGGGCGTCCAGGGGGAGCTCGCCGCCGTCCCGGTGGCGGGTGAGGGACTCGGCGACGACCTGCCAGTGGTCGAGGGCGAGCCGGACGGCCGTGAAGCGGTACTCGGTCCTGCCGTCGTCGCTGAGCACCGCGTAGCGGTCTCCCCCAGAGCCTCCGGCCTGGGTGGGGGTCCCCTGGGGGCGCCCCCAGGCGTGAGCTCCGGGGGAAGAGCCAGGGGGAGAGCCCCCACCGAGCGCCTTCGGGGTGATCAGCCGCTCGTGCGAGAACTCGGCGATGCCTTTGCGGATCAGCTGACGGTTGGCCTCGGCCCACAGCTCGGGCGTGAGATGGGAGACGCTGTCGATCGCGGTGGTCACCGGGCCTCCTCCCGTACGGCGGCCTCGAACTGCTCGCGCGTGCAGAAGCTCAGCAGGGCCTTCTTCTCGGGCTTCTGTATCTCCCGTTCGGGTACGAAGCCGACTGACTCGTTCAGCGCGTGGACGGCCTTGTTCGACACGTCCGGCTCGACGACGACGCGCCGGGTCGCCGGGTCCGCGAACAGCTCACGCATCACCGCGATGATCACGGCACGCGTGAAGCCGTGCACCGGGGTGTCCGTCGGAGCGACGAGGAAGTGCATGCCGACGTCGCCCGGCAGGGGCTCGTACAGGCCGACCAGCTCGACCTTCGACGGGTCGTACCGCTCCATCAGGAAGGCCGGCTCCCCGTCGTGCAGGCCGAGGAAGGCGTGATGGTGCTCGGCGGCCGCGATGGCCATGTACTCGCGCTCCACGTCGTGGAGTTTGGCGTCCTGCATCATCCAGAACGCGGCCTTGGGGTGGGTGACCCAGCCGTGCAGCAGCTCGGCGTCGCTCGGGGTCTCCCCACCGGAGGTAGGGGAAGGGTCGAGGGGCCGGAAGGTGAATGTCCCCAGGGCGGGGGCGATGGCGCTCATACGGCGAACTCCTGGAACGCGATGGTCTTCTCTACGGGGTAGTACTCGCTGCCGAGCAGCTCGCGGATGATGGACGCGTTGCGGTACGCGCCCATGCCCAGGTCGGGCGAAGTGATCGAGTGCGTGTGCACGCTCGCGTTCTGCAGGAAGATGCCGCGTCCTGTGGTGTCGACGGAGTAGTTGCGGGCGACGTCGAAGCGGCCGTGACCGTCCCAGCGGATGCGGTCGCGCACGGGCTCCAGGAACTCGGGGGTCGCGTACGTGTAGCCGGTGGCGAGGATCAGGCCCTCGGTGCTGATCTCGAAGTCCTTGCCCTGCTCCTCCTGGCGCAGGCCCAGCGTGTACGTCCCGGTCGCGGGCTCGTACGAGGCGGTGTGCAGAGCCGAGTTGGTGAGCAGCCGGGTCGGGACCGGGCCTTTCAGGTTCTTCTGGTAGAGCAGGTCGAAGATCTCGTTGATCAGTTCCCCGTCGATGCCCTTGAACAGGCCCTTCTGCTGCGTCTCCAGCCGGTAGCGGGTGGCCTCCGGCAGCGCGTGGAAGTAGTCGATGTACTCGGGGGACGTCATCTCCAGCGTCAGCTTGGTGTACTCGAGCGGGAAGAACCGCGGGGAGCGGGTCACCCAGTTGAGCTGGTAGCCGAGGACGTCGATCTCGGCGAGCAGGTCGTAGTAGATCTCCGCGGCGCTCTGGCCGCTGCCGACGAGGGTGATGGACCGCTTCTTCTGCAGCTCCTCCTTGGACTGGAGGTAGCGCGAGTTGTGGAGGAAGTCGCCGCCGAGGCCCTGGCAGGCGTCCGGGATGTACGGCGGGGTGCCGGTGCCCAGGACGAGCCGGCGCGCGCGGAAGGTCTCGCCGTCGGCGGTGTGGACGACGTACAGCTCGCTCCCGGTCTCGTACGCGACCTTCGTCACCGTCGTGCTGAAGCGGATGCTGCTCAGTTCGGCGGCGGCCCAGCGGCAGTAGTCGTTGTACTCGGTCCGCAGCGGATAGAAGTTCTCGCGGATGTAGAAGGAGTAGAGCCGGCCCTTCTCCTTGAGGTAGTTGAGGAAGGAGTACGGGGAGGTCGGGTCGGCGAGGGTGACCAGGTCCGACATGAACGGCGTCTGGAGGTGGGCGCCTTCGAGGAACATCCCCGAGTGCCATTCGAAGTCCGGCTTGGACTCCAGGAACAATCCGTTCAGCTCGTCTATGGGCTCGGTCAGGCAGGCGAGGCCGAGGTTGAACGGACCGAGACCGATCCCGATGAAATCAAGAGGCGTGGACAAGGGTCTCTCCCAGGTACTGCTCGGCGTGGCCGGCTATCAGATCGAGGACGGCGGCGATGTCGTGCACGGTCGTCTCGGGGTTCAGCAGGGTGAATTTCAGGTACTGGCGGCCGTCGACCTTGGTCCCGGCGACGACGGCCTCGCCGGTGGCGAACAGGGCCTTGCGGGCGTAGAGGTTGGCGCGGTCGATCTCGGCCGGGGCGGTGACGCGCGCAGGGTTGTAGCGGAAGACCAGCGTGGACAGCCGGGGTTCGACGACGACGTCGTAGCGCGGGTCGCCGGCGAGCAGCTGCCAGCCCTCCGCCGCCAGGTCGCAGACCTCGTCGAAGAGCCGGCCGACACCGTCGGCACCCATGACGCGCAGCGTCATCCACAGCTTGAGGGCGTCGAAGCGGCGGGTGGTCTGGAGGGACTTGTCGACCTGGTTGGGGATCTTCTCCTCGACCGTGCGGCGCGGGTTGAGGTAGTCCGCGTGGTACGTGGCGTGGCGCAGGGTGGCCCCGTCCCGTACCAGTAGGGCGGAGGAACTCACCGGCTGGAAGAAGGACTTGTGGTAGTCGACGGTGACCGAGTCGGCGCGCTCGATGCCGTCCAGGAGGTGGCGGCGGGTGGGGGAGGCGAGCAGTCCGCAACCGTAGGCGGCGTCGACGTGCATCCAGGTGCCGTACAGCGTGCACAGGTCGGCGATCTCGGGGAGCGGATCGACGGATCCGAAGTCGGTGGTGCCGGCGGTGGCGACGACGGCCATCGGGACGAGTCCGTTCTGCTTGCACTTCTCCAGCTCGGCGGCGAGGGCCACGGTCTGGAGGCGCCTGTCCCGGTCGACCGGGACGGAGACGACGGCGTCGCGGCCGAGGCCGAGGAGGGTCGCGGACTTCTGGACGCTGAAGTGGCTGCACTCGGAGGAGAAGATGCGCAGCTTCGACAGGGCGGTCATGTCGGCGGGCTTGGCCTCTTCGCGGGCCAGCAGCAGTGCCTGGAGGTTGGACTGCGTACCGCCGCTGGTGAACACGCCGTCGGCGGCGGGGCCGAGGCCGATGCGGCCCGCCGTCCAGTCGATGAGTCGGCGCTCGATCAGGGTGCCGCCGGTGCTCTGGTCCCAGGTGTCGAGCGAGGAGTTGACGGCGGACAGGATCGCCTCGCCGAGGAGGGCGGGGATGACGACCGGGCAGTTGAGGTGGCCGAGGTAGCGGGGGTGGTGGAAGTAGACCGCGTCGCGCAGATAGACCTGCTCCAGCTCGTCGAGCGCGGCGGTGGTGTCGCCGAGCGGCTGGTCCAGGTCGACGGCGGCGATCGCCGGGGCGAGCTCGTCGGGGGTGACTCCGGTGAACGGCCGCCGGGTCGTGGCGAGTTTGTTCGCCACCCGCTCGACTCCTTCGGTCACGGAGCGCCGGTAACGCTCCGCCGTTGTGTCGTTGAGCAGGTGCGAGCGCATGGTGGGGGTCCTCCCGGTGCGGGGACGTGGTCGCCCCCGGGGACAGGAATGGAGGCAGAGGGGCGACTCGAACTTAGGTAAGCCTAACCTAAGTTCGAGGTCCTTGCCGACCCCTTCAGGTCCTTTCCGTCCCAGAAGCGCAGCGACTCGGGTCACACTCGGCGCGCGGCCGCGCGTCGGCCGCACGGGCCGGTACGACTGTGCAGCTCCGTCGGGCAGAGCCACGGAGCTGCGCAGTCAGGGGATACGCGGATCAGGCTTCGTCGTCCGGGACTTCGCGCAGGGCGTCCTCGCTGAGGCCCTTGCGCCAGTAGCCGACGAACGTGACGCGGCGGCGGTCGAGTTGGCGCTCGTTCACCAGATGGCGGCGCAGCGCCTTGACCGAACCGGACTCGCCCGCGATCCAGGCGTACGGGTCCGAGCCGGCGAACCCGGCGGCGCGCACGGCCTCGACGGCGGACGGCGCTCCTTCCGCCCGCACCAGCCAGGTGACGGTGGCGTCGGCGGCGGTCGTGAGATCCAACCGGTCGGCGGCACAAGGGACTTCGAGCCAGACTTGGGCGCGGATTCCTGAGGGCAGCCACTCCAGGACGGCCGCGGCGGCGGGCAGCGCCGTCTCGTCGGCCCAGATCAGCACCGAGTCGGCGTCGTCGGGGAGCCGGAAGCGTACGGCGGTGTTGTCGGCGACCGCGGGGCCGAGCACGGTCACACGGTCACCGGCGGCAGCTCTCTGCGCCCAGCGGCAGGCAGGCCCGCCGTCCTCGTGGACGGCGAAGTCGATGTCGATCTCGCCGTGTTCACCGGCGTCGGGGCGCTGCTCCCGCACGGTGTACGAGCGCATCACGGCCCGTACGCCGTCCGGCAGCGCACGCCAGGCGCCGAGCGCGGCGTACATGTCCCCGTCCTCGGGAACCGGCACGACGGGCGCGTCCTGGCCGGGGTGCGGCAGGAAGAGCGAGAGGGACTGGTCACGGCCACCGGAGGCGAAGTCCGCGAGGGCTTCCCCTCCGAAGGTGACACGGATCAACGACGGGCCGAGCCGCCTCGTCCGTACGACCTGAAGAGGGAAGAAACGGAACGGGGCGGCTACGGCTGTCGACATCGTCAGGCGACCTTCTTCGCGTTCTCGATGGCCTTCGCGAGATCCTCGAGGATCGGCGTGCACTTCTCGTACGAGTAGATCGGCTCGGTGACACGCGGGATGACCTGGCCGGCCTTGACGGCGGGCAGCTGGGCCCAGGTCGGCTTGGCCTTCAGGGCGTCGGGCTGAATCGCCGAGGCGCGGTTGTCCATCATGATGATGTCGGCCTTGTACTTGTCGACGTTCTCCCAGCTGAGGCCCTCGAACCAGCCGCCGGCGTCGAGCTTGGTGGGCGTCACGAAGTTGACGCCGAGCTCCTTGAAGTAGAGCGTGTCGGTCGGCCGTCCCGGGGTGGACACGTAGAAGAGGTCGGCGCTCGCGGAGCCGATGAGCACCGTGATCTCGGGCTTGGCCTTCGCGGCGGCGCGCAGCCGGGCCGCCGCCTTCTCGAAGGCGGCCTTGGCGTCCGTGACCTTCTTGGCCGTGACGTCGGCGCCCAGCGACTTCGCCAGGTCGACGTGGCGCTGGAGCACCTTGGGCATCGAGTAGTCGGAGGCCCACAGGGCGACGGACGGGGCCAGCTTGAGGATCTTGTCCTTGGACTGGTCCGGCACGTACCAGAGGGCGTCCTTCTCCCACATGTCGGTGATCAGGACGTCCGGGGCGAGCGCCGCGTACTCCTCGACGTTGAACTCGCCCCAGACATTGCCGAGAACCTTGACCTTGTTGATGTCGAGGTCGCCCGCCTGGACGTCGGGGACCTTCGTGCCCTTCGCCTTGTCCTCGACGTACGTCGGGCCGAAGACGCCCTTGACCTCGATGCCGAAGTCGTGGAGGGCGGCGGCCGCGCCGCTGAAGGCGACGATGTTCTTCGGGGTCGCCTTGGTCTTGGCCGTCTGGCCGCGGTCGTCCTTGAACTCCCAGGGGCCGGACTTCGCGTCGGCGGCCGAGTCGCTCTTCTTCTCGCCACCGCAGGCGGTGAGCGCGGCGCCGAGCCCGAGGGCGCCTCCGGCGGCCAGCAGGCCGCGTCGGGTGAGATGGGTGGCTCGGGCGTGGGGCATGGCGGAGTCGCTTTCGTACGTGCCGGGTTTCGGCCACTGGGCAAGTTCGAAGGTAGGTTAGCCTAACCTCACGTGATGTCCAGAGGGGGGCATGGAACCGCTGCCGGGCCGCCCGCGTGAGACAGGACGGAACGGGGGACACGGGGGACGACCATGGGACTGCGGATCCACTTCACGTACGAGGACCTGACCCGGGTGGTACTGGCGGACGCGCCGGACCCCCTCTGGGAAGCGTTGCTCAGCCTGCATCTGCTGCAGAACCGCGACGGGCCGCTGGTCTTCGGGAGTTGGCGGCGTGCGGCCGCGGGGCGTCCGGTCGAGCCGGCGCTGCTCCGACTGCGGACGCTGGCCCCGCCGGTGGGCTACTCGGCTGACTTTCTCACCCCTGCCGAGGGGGCCCTTGGCCTTGAGGCGGGGATCGACGCTCTGCTGTCCACGCCACGGGCCCGGCTCCGCACCGACCTGACGGAACTTGCCCTCGCGCGCTGATTACCGGGCTGGGTGCGGCCGTTGGCGGATGGCGACCCCCAGGCGCTGCGCGGGACGGCCGGGTTGGTGCGGCGGCATCACGAGCTCCACGTGGCCCCGTACTGGACCCACATCCGGGCGCAGTTCGAGGAAGAGCGGTCCACCGCCGTCAGGGTCCTGCTGCAGAGCGGGTTCGCGGCCATGGCACAGGGCCTGCACCCCTCGATCCGGTGGATGCCGCCGGTCCTGGAGGTCGGCGGCCCCCACCTCGACGGCGATCTGCACCTGAACGGACGCGGCCTGCGGATCGTCCCCTCGTTCTTCTGCTGGCCCGGGCCGATCGTGCTCAGGGACCGGACGCTGCCACCCGTGCTCGTCCATCCCCTCACCCACGATCCGCGCTGGCCGGCACCCTCCGCGTACGGAGGCGAGGACCGCGGGCGGGGCAGCGGTGGCGGCTCGCCCCATCGCGCGCTCGCCGCGCTGCTCGGCCGGGCGAGGGCCGCGGTGCTGGAAGCCGTCGCCGACGGGCTGAGCACCACCGAGCTGTCCCGGAGGGCCGGCATCAGCCCCGCCACCGTGAGCCACCACACGGCCGTGCTGCGGGAGGCGGGGCTGATCGCCTCCCGACGGCTGGGGGGCGCGGTCCTGCACACCCTCACCCCGATGGGCGCGGAACTCCTCGGCGGCCCTCCGATCAGCAGGATCGGACCGCTGTCGAAGGGCGTGGTGCACGCGGATTCCCGCGAGCGGGGATGAGGGCGCGGTGCACGCCGGCGGGGCGCGTCAGCCCGCGATCCCCAGCTCCCGCGCGATCAGCATGCGCTGGACCTCGCTCGTGCCCTCGCCGATCTCCAGGATCTTGGAGTCCCGCCACATCCTGGCGACCGGGTACTCGTTCATGAAGCCGTACCCGCCGTGGATCTGGGTGGCCTCACGGGCGTTGTCGACGGCGACCGTCGAGGAGTAGAGCTTCGCGAGCGCGGCTTCCTTCTTGAACGGCTCGCCGAGCACCAGTCGTGAGGCCGCGTCACGCCAGCCGATACGGGCCATGTGGGCGCGCATCTCCATGTCCGCGATCTTGAACTGGATGGCCTGGTTGTCGCCGATCGGGCGGCCGAAGGCGTGCCGCTCCTTGGCGTACTTCACGGACTCGTCCACACAGCCCTGGGCGAGGCCCGTCGCGAGCGCCGCGATGGCGATCCGGCCTTCGTCGAGGATGCGCAGGAACTGGGCGTACCCGCGGCCCTCCTCGCCCAACAGGTTCGCCGGCGGGACCCGGACGTCGGAGAACGACAGCTCACGCGTGTCCGACGCGTTCCACCCCACCTTGGAGTAGGGCGCGGCGACGGTGAAGCCGGGGGTGCCGGAGGGGACGATGATCGAGGAGATCTCCGGGCGGCCGTCGGCCTTGCGGCCGGTGACCGCGGTGACCGTGACCAGGCCCGTGATGTCCGTGCCGGAGTTGGTGATGAAGCACTTGGAACCGTTGATCACCCACTCTCCGGTCGCCTCGTCGCGCACGGCGGTGGTCTTCGTGCCGCCCGCGTCCGAACCGGCCTCGGGCTCGGTCAGCCCGAAGGCGCCGAGGATCTCACCGGAGCACAACCGGGGCAGCCACTCGCGCTTCTGCTCCTCCGTGCCGAATCGGTAGACCGGCATGGCGCCGAGAGAGACGCCCGCCTCCAGCGTGATCGCGACGGACGAGTCGACGCGGGCCAGCTCCTCCAGGGCGATGCCGAGGGCGAGGTAGTCGCCGCCCATGCCGCCGTACTCCTCGGGGAAGGGCAGGCCGAACAGGCCCATGCGGCCCATCTCGCGGACGATCTCGTAAGGGAACTCGTGCCGCTCGTAGAAGTCGCCGATCTTCGGGGCGACGACGTCGTGGGCGAACTCCTCGACGGTGCGGCGCAGTTCCTCGTGCTCGGGAGCGAGGCGGTGGTCGAGCGACATGACTAGGACTCCTTGTGGGAGGCCGTGCCCGCGAGGGCACGAACGGTGCGGGAAGGGCTGGGACGGCCCAGCCGCTCGGCCATCCACACGCTGGTGGCGGTGAGCCGGCCGAGATCGACCCCGGTTTCGATGCCGAGGCCGTTGAGCATCCACACGAGGTCTTCGGTGGCGAGGTTCCCGGTGGCGCTCTTCGCGTACGGGCAGCCGCCGAGGCCGCCCGCGGACGCGTCCACGGTCGTGACGCCGTGCTCCAGCGCCGCAAAGGTGTTGGCCAGTGCCTGGCCGTACGTGTCGTGGAAGTGCACCCCGATGGCGCTGGTGGGCACGCCCTCCTCGTTGAGCTGGGCGAGCAGGGTGAGGACATGGCCGGGCGTGGCGACCCCGATCGTGTCGCCGAGGCTCAGCTCGTCGCAGCCCAGGTCCATGAGCCGCTTGGCGACGCGGACGACCTGGTGGACGGGCACCCTGCCCTCCCAGGGGTCGCCGAAGCACATCGAGAGATACCCGCGGACGTGCACCTTGTCGGCCTTGGCGCGGGCGACGACCGGCTCGAACATCGTGAGCGACTCGTCGATCGTCCGGTTGAGGTTCCGGGCGGCGAAAGTCTCCGTCGCGGACCCGAAGACGGCGATCCGGCGTGCGCCGAGGGCGACGGCGCGGTCGAGCCCGCGTTCGTTCGGTACGAGGACGGGGAAGGTGACGCCCTCGATGCCGGCGAGCCGCGGGAACAGCTCCTCGGCATCGGCCAGTTGAGGCACCCACTTCGGGTGCACGAAACTGGTCGCCTCGATGGTCGTCAGGCCGGCGTCGGCCAGGCGGTGGATGAACTCCGCCTTCACGTCCGTCGGGACGGATGTCTTCTCGTTCTGCAGCCCGTCACGCGGGCCCACTTCATGGATCCGCACCCGCGGCGGAAGGTCCGCGACGGGCACCTCCATCGGCAGTCCGGCGGTCATTTCTCGCCCTCCTCGCGCGGGGCGACGACAGCGAGCACCTGGTCCATGGCGACCGTGGCCCCCGGTGTGACGTCCAGCTCGGTGACGGTGCCGGCGTGCGGGGCGGAGATGACGTGCTCCATCTTCATCGCCTCGACGACGAGCAGACTCTGGCCTGCGATGACCTCGTCGCCGACCGCCACCTTGACGACCGTGACGGTGCCGGGCATGGGCGCGGCGAGCGTGTCCGCGCCCTGCCGGGCGGCGCCGCTGAGACTCGCCGCGACGGGGTCGTGGTCCAGGACGTGCCAGGAGTCGCCGTCCCTGCCGAGCCAGGTCCCTCCGGGGGTGGCGGCGCAGGTGAAGGTGTGGGTGACGCCGTCGACCTCGACGGTGACGGTGCCGATCTTCTCCGAGCCGGCGGCGCGTGTGTCCGTCCTCGAGCCCCCCTGGAGCTGCGCCTGGGAGGTGCCTCCGGCAGGCATGTCGGGCACCCGGACCGTCAACGGGTCGTGGCCGGGCACGCGGAAGTGGCGGACCGTCGGGGCCGGTTCGCCGCCCAGGCGCCAGCCGGACGGGACCGAGAAAGGGTCGACCCAGCCGTCCGGGCCCGCGGACGGGGCCGGCCGGCGCAGCAGGGCCGCCGCCTCGTACACCTCGTCCGGCACGCCGTCCGGCACCAGCCCGTCCACCTCGCGCTCCACCAGGCCCGTGTCCAGTTCGCCGGACACGACTGCGGGGTGGGCCAGCAGCCGGCGGAGGAAGCCCGCGTTGGTCGGGACGCCGAGGGTGACCGTGTCCGCGAGGGCCGCCCGCAGCTTGCGCAGGGCGGTCGGGCGGTCGGGGCCGTACGCGATGACCTTCGACAGCATCGGGTCGTACAGGCTGGAGACCTCAGTGCCCTCGCTGAGGCCCGAGTCCGTGCGGATGCCGTCGCCCTGCGGCTCGCGGAGGGCGAGGACCGTGCCGCCCGAGGGAAGGAAGCCGCGGGAGCCCTCCTTGATGGACACAGTCTCCGCGCAGATACGGGCCTCGATCGCGTGGCCGGTGAGGCTGATGTCCTCCTGCGTGAAGGGGAGCCGCTCGCCGGCGGCCACCCGGAGCTGCCACTCCACCAGGTCGATGCCGGTGATCAGTTCGGTCACCGGGTGCTCGACCTGGAGGCGGGTGTTCATCTCCATGAAGTAGTACGAGGAAGGGTCCCCGCCCGGGACGATGAACTCCACTGTGCCCGCGCCCCGGTACCCGCAGGACCGTGCGGCCTGGACCGCCGCCTCGCCCATCGCCGCCCGGGTCTTCTCGTCGAGAAGGACCGAGGGCGCCTCCTCGATGATCTTCTGGTGCCGGCGCTGCAGCGAGCACTCGCGCTCGCCGAGGTGCACCACATTGCCGTGCCCGTCCGCGAGGACCTGGATCTCGATGTGCCGGGGGCGGTCGACCCAGCGCTCCACGAGCAGCGTGTCGTCACCGAACGACGCCCGCGCCTCGCGCCGCGCCGCCGCGATCTCCTCCAGCAGCGCCGACTCGACGCGCGTGAGGCGCATGCCCTTGCCGCCGCCGCCCGCCGAGGGCTTCAGCAGCACCGGCATGCCGATCTCGCGGGCCGCGTCGGCCAGCTGATCGTCGGTCAGCCCGGACCCGGAGGAGCCGGGCACCACCGGAACCCCGGCTGCCCGCACCGTCTCCTTGGCCTGGATCTTGTCTCCCATCAGGGAGATCGCCTCGGCGGGCGGCCCGATGAAGACCAGGCCGGCGTCCGCGCAGGCCCGTGCGAACCGTGCGTTCTCCGCGAGGAAGCCGTAGCCGGGGTGGATCGCCTGTGCGCCGCTGCGCCGGGCCGCGTCAAGGAGCCGCTCCACCGAGAGATAGCTCTCCGCCGCCGGCGGCGGGCCCAGCCGCACCGCCGTGTCCGCCTCCCTGACGTGCCGGGCGTCCGCGTCCGCGTCGCTGAAGACGGCGACCGAACGCACCCCCATGGCCCGGAGTGTGCGGATGACGCGCACCGCGATCTCGCCGCGGTTGGCGACCAGAACAGTGTCGAACATCGCCTGTCCTTTGAATGTCACAGCAGTCCCTCACATCCGGAAGACGCCGAAGCCGGGCTCGCCCAGCGGGGCGTTGGCACAGGCGGTCAGGGCCAGACCCAGCACCTGCCGGGTCTCCAGCGGGTCGATCACGCCGTCGTCCCACAGCCGGGCCGTCGCGTAGTACGCACTGCCCTGCTGTTCGTACTGGGCGCGGATCGGGGCCTTGAAGGCCTCTTCCTCCCCGGCGGGCCATTCCTCGCCGCGGCCCTCGATCTGGTCGCGCTTGACGGTGGCGAGCACCGAGGCGGCCTGCTCGCCGCCCATGACCGAGATCTTGGCGTTGGGCCACATCCACAGGAAGCGGGGCGAGTACGCCCGCCCGCACATCGAGTAGTTCCCCGCGCCGTACGAACCGCCGACGACGACCGTCAGCTTCGGCACCCGCGTGCACGCCACGGCCGTGACCATCTTCGCGCCGTGCTTGGCGATGCCGCCTGCCTCGTAGTCCTTGCCGACCATGAAGCCCGAGATGTTCTGCAGGAACAGCAGCGGGATGCCGCGCTGGTCGCACAGCTCGATGAAGTGCGCGCCCTTCTGGGCGGATTCGGAGAACAGGATGCCGTTGTTGGCGACGATCCCGACCGGGTGGCCGTGGATCCGGGCGAAGCCGGTGACCAGGGTCGTACCGAATTCGGCCTTGAACTCCGCGAACCGCGAGCCGTCCACCACCCGGGCGATGACCTCCCGCACGTCGTACGGGGTGCGGGAATCCACCGGCACCGCGCCGTACAGCCCGTACGGATCGACCTTCGGCTCCTCGGCGGGCTCCACCGACCAGGGGAGCGGGCCGCGCTCCGGCAGGGTCGCCACGATGTTCCGCACGATCCTCAGCGCGTGGGCGTCGTCCTCCGCCAGATGGTCCGTGACGCCGGAGATCCGGGAGTGGACCTCGCCGCCGCCGAGCTCCTCGGCCGTGACCACCTCGCCGGTCGCGGCCTTCACCAGTGGCGGGCCGCCCAGGAAGATCGTGCCCTGGTTCCGCACGATCACGGCCTCGTCGCTCATCGCCGGGACGTACGCCCCGCCGGCCGTGCAGGAGCCGAGCACCGCCGCGATCTGCGGGATGCGGGCGCCGGAGAGCCGCGCCTGGTTGTAGAAGATCCGGCCGAAGTGCTCACGGTCGGGGAAGACCTCGTCCTGCATCGGCAGGAAGGCGCCGCCCGAGTCGACGAGATAGACGCACGGAAGGCGGTTCTCCAGCGCCACCTCCTGGGCGCGGAGGTGCTTCTTCACCGTCATCGGGTAGTACGTGCCGCCCTTGACCGTGGCGTCATTGGCGACGATCACGACCTCGCGGCCGCTGACCCGGCCGATCCCGGCGATCACGCCGGCCGCCGGGGCCTGTCCCTCGTACATCCCCTCGGCCGCGAGCGGCGCGAGCTCCAGGAACGGCGAGCCCGGGTCCAGCAGCGTGTCCACCCGGTCGCGCGGCAGCAGCTTCCCTCGCGCGGTGTGCCGGGCGCGGGCCTTCTCGCCGCCGCCCAGCCGGGCCGCGGCCAGCTTCGCGCGGAGTGTGTCGGCCAGGGCGCGGTGTGCCGCTTCATTGGCCTGCCAAGCCTGGGAGGCGGGGTCTGCCGCGCTCGCCAGCACAGGTGCCTGCTGCATCCGGCAGGGCTCCCTTCGTGTTAATGAGCGTTAACCCATTTCCTTCAGGTTAACGAGCGCTAACTGCGTTGTCTAGAATCAATGGCATGAGCACCCGGACCGACACCTCCACCCGGCGCGAGCAGATCCTCAGGGAGGCCGCCCGCCTCTTCGCCGAGCGCGGCTTCCACGGCGTGGGCGTCGACGAGATAGGCGCGGCCGTCGGCATCAGCGGCCCAGGGCTGTACCGCCACTTCGCCGGCAAGGACGCGATGCTCGCCGAGCTGCTGGTCGGCATCTCCGGCCGGCTGCTGGACGGCGGTCGGCGCCGGGTCGCCGAGGCGGACGGCGACGGCGGGCCCGAGCAGGTGCTCGCCTCGCTGATCGACGGCCACATCGACTTCGCCCTCGACGACCGCCCCCTGATCACCCTGCACGACAGGGAGCTGGACCGCCTGCGGGACAGCGACCGCAAGCTCGTGCGACAGCTGCAGCGGCAGTACGTCGAGCTGTGGGTGGACGTCGTCCGCAAGCTGCACCCGGAGGTCCCCGAGGGTCAGGCCCGGGCGGCCGTCCACGCGGTCTTCGGGCTGCTCAACTCCACCCCGCACCTCGGGTCGTACGGAAACGGCCTGCCGAACCGTGCCTCGATGGAGGAGCTGCTGCGCAAGCTGGCGCACGGCGCGTTCGCCTCGCTGTCCGCATGATGCGGCCGCAGCGCGCGTCCAGCCACCGGGACGTCCGGCACGCTCCGCACACCTGACGGCACAATGGGCTCATGCCGATACCGAACCGCGCCGCCCTCGTCGACCACCTCGTCCGCACACGAATTGCCGGAGAGGTCGCCACACCCCGCGACAACAACCTCTCCCACTACCGCAAGCTCGCCAACGGAGACCGCCACTACTGGCTGGGGCTCGAGCTCGGCGACCGCTGGACGGACGAGCAGGACGTGCTGGCCGTGATGGCCGAGCGCTGCGGCGTCGTCGACGATCCGCAGCACCGGTTCGGGCAGGACACCATCGATCCCGAGCTGACCGTCGACGCCCTGGACCGGATGGCGGCGCGGCTGAAGGAGGCTGCGGCCGCCGGGGAATCGGTGCTTTTCGCGACCGGCCACCCGGGCGGGCTGCTGGATGTGCACCGGCAGACCGCGGACGCGCTGAGAGCCGCGGGCTGCGAGATCGTACGGATCCCGTCAGGGCTCACCGCGGACGAAGGCATGGTCTACCAGTTCGCCGACGTCGCGATGCTGGAGCGCGGCGCGACCCTGTGGCACACCCATTCACCGGAGCCGATGGCCGCGATCCTGGACGGCCTGGAGCGGGAGGGCCGGCCACTGCCGGACCTCGTGGTCGCCGACCACGGCTGGGCGGGCTGCGCTGGCCAGCGCGGCATCGACGCCATCGGCTATGCCGACTGCAACGACCCGGCGCTGTTCATCGGTGAGGCGGAGGGCACCCTTCGGGTGACGGTCCCGCTGGACGACCACGTCACCGACCCCCGCTTCTACGAGCCGATGACGGCGTACCTCCTGGACGCGGCGGGACTCAGCTCCTCCGAGTGACCCATGGGGGACGTCACTCGGAGGAGCTCAGCTCCGCCGAACAGGCGGGCCTGCTCCTGACGGCGGTCCGCACGCCGGCCGGACCGCCCACCCCTTCCTCCGCCGAGAACGGCGAGGGCAACGCCACCCGGCGACGGCCGACCGACCGCGGTGCCACCGGCAACGGCGGCGGTCCTGGTGATCTGCGCGGTTCCGACGGGCCACGCCGCCCGGGCGCAGGCGTCGCCTCGCCCGGGCGGCGGTCCTGGCCGCGTCGCAGGCCGACTCATCGGCGTGCGACGGTTCCTCCTCGGCCGGTGGCACCGCGCGCGAATCCCCTTCGCGGGCGGGCCAGGCGGCCCGTGCAGCGAGGGTCCCGGGAGTTTGGTCGGGCCCCGGGGATCCCGGTGGGCGCTTGTGGCGTCCTAGGATCTGCATCCAGGCTCGCAGCCCCAGGCACCACATCGCTCACACCACAGGACGACCTTTGCTCTACGACTTGAGGCCGCCGGTGCGTGTGCTCGTCGTCGACGACGAGGAGCTCGTACGCGCCGCACTGCAGCGCATCCTCGACGCCGCCGACGCGATCACCGTCGAAGGGACCTGTGACGGCCCCGATGCCGTCGAGGCGGTCGGGCGACACGCCCCCGACGTGGTGCTGCTGGACATCGACATGCCGTCCGTCGGCGGCCTGGAGGTGCTGCGCCGTCTGCGCGCACTTCCCCGGCCGCCCGTCGTGGCCATGCTCACCGCCCTCGACCGGGCCGACCACGTCGAGCGCGCGCTGCGGGGCGGCGCCTCCGGATTTCTGCTCAAGACCACCGAGCCGAGGCTCTTCGTGGACGCCGTGCGGCTGCTGGCCGCGGGTGGCGTCATCTGCACACCGCCAGGCAGCGCGGCGGTCTTCGCCCGTTACGCCGGCTCGGCGCCGATATTCGGCCCCGACGCGTCCGACGCGTCCGACGCGTCCGACGGGCCGGCCGGGCTCACCGACCGCGAGCGCGAGGTGCTTGCACTGATCGCGGCCGGTCTGCCCAACACCGACATCGCCGCCCACCTCGGCATGGGCGTGACCACGGTCAAGACCCACATCGGGGCGCTCAAGCGAAAGCTCGCCGTCACCAGCCGGGTGGCCCTCGCCAACGTGGTCCACCGATCCGCCGCCGGGCGAGGTTCAGGATGACCGCCCGCCTCTGGGCAGTCGAAGCGCTCGTCGTTGTCGTCGCCGTCGCCGAGGCACTTGCGACCCGGCACTGGCTGGAGGACTGGATGTTCGCCGGCGCGCTCGCCGTCGCGGTCGTCCTCGTCCTGCGCAGGCGCTTCCCCCGGACGGTTCTCGCTCTCGCGCTGCCCACCCTCGCCACCGGCGTGCTGTGGCTGCCCGCGATGTGCGCGCTGCACGCACTCGCCGCATCCGGACGCCGTCGCGGCGAGGTGATCGCCGGGTCGGCGGCCGTCGCGGTCGTCGCGTTCGTCCCGTGGCGGGACCTCGACGGGTACGCCTGGACGCTCCCCGACACCACCCTCGGCGTACTGCTGGCCGGGCTGCTCGCGGTCGCCCCCGCCGCGCTGGGCCTGCTCGGCCGCGCCCGCCGCGAACTCGCCGCCCGCCTCGCCGAACTGGCCCTGTCCCGGGAACGCGAGCGCCGGTACGCCGCCGAGCAGGCGGCGCTGCGGGAAAGGGAGCGCCTGGCCCGGGACGTCCACGACACCGCAGCCCATCACCTGAGCCTGATCAGCCTTCGCTGCACCGCACTCGCCGCGGCGGCGGACTCCCCCGACTACCGCCAGGAGGCCGAGGCGCTGGGCGAGCTGAGCAGACGTGCGGCGGCCGACCTGCGCCAGGCGATCCGCCACGAGACCCCCGGCCTGGCGCAGCTCCCCGAACTTGTCGTGGCCGCGGGCGACGGTGTGCGCGCGGACCTCGCCCGAGCGGACCTCGCGGGCTGCTCGCCGGAGGTCCAGCACACTGCGTACCGCATCGTCCAGGAGGCACTGACGAACGTGCGCCGACACGCGCCGGGCGCCCGGGCCGATGTCGCGGTGCGCTACACACCTGACTCAGTGCACATCTCCGTCCGCAACGGGCCACCGTCCGTGCCCGGTCCGCGCCCCGACCTCGCGGGCGGCCAGGGCCTGCCGGGCCTGAGGGCCCGCACGGCGGCTCTCGGCGGCACCCTCACCACGGCCCCGGCGGCGGACGGCGGCTTCGCCGTCGAGGCGGTGCTGCCGTTGTCGACGCCGGCCTCGTGGTGATCACTGCACAGCCGTCGGGGGACACGCACACACCGGCGTGCCCGAGCGTCAGGACGAGCCGTGCGGGACGCGGACCACGCCCTCCTGGATCACCGAGATGGCCAGCCGCCCGTCCTGCGTGTAGATACGGGCCTGGCCGAGGCCCCGCCCGCCGTGCGCAGACGGCGACTCCTGGTCGTACAGCAGCCATTCGTCCGCGCGGAACGGCCGGTGGAACCACATCGCGTGGTCCAGCGAGGCGCCCACGACGTCCCCGACCGCCCAGCCGCCCCGCCCGTGCGCGAGCAGCACCGAGTCGAGCAGCGTCATGTCGGAGACGTAGGTGGCGAGGCAGACGTGCAGCAGCGGGTCGTCGGAGTAGTCGTCGAGTTTGCCGTTGGTACGGAACCACACCTGCGAGCGCGGCTCGCGGGGCTCCCCGACGCTGGCCCACGGCGGCGCGTCGACGTAGCGCAGATCGACCGCGGAGCGGGCCTGGACCATCCGCTCGGCGATGTGCGCCGGCAGGTGGAGCGGCAGCATCTCGGCGGCCGTCGGCAGCGTCTCCGGGTCCGGCGACGGCGGCATCTCCGCCTGGTGGTCGAGTCCCTCCTCGTACGTCTGGAAGGACGCCGAGAGATGGAAGATCGGATGCCCGTGCTGGACGGCGACGACCCGGCGGGTGGTGAAGGAGCGGCCGTCGCGGATGCGGTCGACCGTGTAGACGATCGGCGCGCCCGGGTCGCCGGGGCGCAGGAAGTACGCGTGCAGGGAGTGCGCCGCCCGGTCACCGGGGACGGTGCGGCCCGCGGCGACCAGGGCCTGTGCGGCGACCTGGCCGCCGAAGACGCGCGGCACGACTGCGGAGCGGCTCTGGCCGCGGAAGATGTCCTGCTCGATCTGCTCCAGGTCGAGCAGATCGAGCAGGGACTGCAGAGCTTCGTTCATGTTTGAGCAGGTATCAGTCGGCCGAGTCGACCGGGTTACAGACCCATGTCCTTGGCGATGATCGACTTCATGACCTCGCTGGTGCCGCCGTAGATGCGGTTGACGCGGTTGTCGGCGTAGAGGCGGGCGATCGGGTACTCGTTCATGTAGCCGTAGCCGCCGTGCAGCTGGAGGCAGCGGTCGATGACGCGGTGCGCGACCTCGGTGCAGAACAGCTTGGCGGAGGCGGCCTCGGCGGGCGTGAGCTCGCCGGCGTCCAGGGCCTCCAGGGCGCGGTCGGCGACGGCCTCGGCGGCGTCCACCTCGGCCTGGCAGGCGGCCAGCTCGAACTTGGTGTTCTGGAAGCTGGCGACCGGCTTGCCGAAGACCGTGCGGTCCTGCACGTACTGCTGGGCGAACCGGACGGCGGCCTTGGCCTGCGCGTACGCGCCGAAGGCGATGCCCCAGCGCTCGGAGGGCAGGTTCCGGCCGAGGTAGTAGAAGCCCTTGTTCTCCTCGCCGAGCAGGTCCTCGACCGGCACCTTCACGTCGACGAACGCCAGCTCGGCGGTGTCGGAGGTGCGCAGGCCGAGCTTGTCCAGCTTGCGGCCGATGGAGTAGCCCTCGGACTTCGTGTCCACGGCGAACAGGGATATGCCGAAGCGGCGGTCGTCCTCGCGCGGGGCGGAGGTGCGGGCGCAGACGATCACGCGGTCGGCGTGCACACCGCCGGTGATGAAGGTCTTGGCGCCGTTGAGGACGTAGTGCGTGCCGTCGTCCGAGAGCTTGGCGGTGGTCTTCATGCCCGCGACGTCGGAGCCGGTGCCCGGCTCGGTCATCGCCAGCGCCCACATCTCCTCGCCGGTGACGAACTTCGTCAGGTAGCGCTTCTTCTGCTCGTCCGTGGCGAGCATCTTGATGTAGGGCAGGGCGAGCAGCACGTGCACGCCGGAACCGCCGAACTGGACGCCCGCGCGCGAGGTCTCCTCGTAGAGGACGGCCTCGAACTTGTGCGTGTCCATGCCCGCACCGCCGAACTCCTCGGGGACGTTGATCCCGAAGATGCCCAGCTCGCCGAGCTTGTCGTAGAAGTCGCGCGGTGCCTGGCCCGCGGCGAACCACTCGTCGTAGACGGGGACGACCTCGGCCTCGATGAAGGCGCGGATCGTCTCGCGGAACGCCTCGTGGTCCTCGTTGAATACGGTCCGACGCACCGGACGCCTCCCTCTGAGCTGACGGGCTTGATGAATGTCTAAGCGCTTGCTCAGCCTAAGTTACCCGGCGGTTCGCAAGCCTGTCCAGAGTGAGTCTGAGCACGCTCCTGTGCCGCCGGACACAAGCCGATGTCGTTGTCGGCCGTCTCGGACGACCCGTCGGTGCTCACGACCCGAGTGCGCCAACACCAGCTCACCCGCCCCACCCCTGGGTGCGTGGCCCCATGGGGCCGAACGCTGCCGGTCATGGCGCTGCCCTCGTGCCCCGCGAGACCTTCACCTCGGCAGATCTCAGGTATGAGCAAGCTCCCCAAGCAAGCCGACAAGGCCACACTGCGACTGCGCACGACGGAAGTGCCGTTCATCCAGACTCCCTGCCGCCGGCGAGACGGCGACGCCACCACCGGTCAGAGCGCCACTGCCGACGACCGGCGAACGGATCCGGCAGAGTGCGCTTGAGGTACACGGTGTCCAGGGACGCCACTCGGCGCTTCAGCTCAGCGCGTGCCCAGGAGGGCAGTTCCTGCAGGACTTCCTCGAGCCCATCGCGGGCATGTCGCACGTCGTCGAAGGAACAGCCGCGGCACGAGCACTCCGCATCCTGCGGGTAGAGGGGCCGACGTCCCGGCGGTTCCAGAAACGCCTGGTACCGCCTCAACGCGCGGTGGGTAGCACCGGGGTGGACGTAACAGCACGGGCGGCCAGGAGTAACAGGGGTGAGGGGAACGGCCCTTGGCTTGACCCTGTCGGGGATCTTGCAGTCGTCGAGGTCAGCCGCTGACGGCCCGCCAAGACTTCAGTCGAGGGATCCGTGCTGGTCCAGGAAGGGCGCTTCGCGAGGGCCCGGATCTTCAACCTGTCCGCCCCCCGTGCACTCCCAGGGCCGGGACGAGATCCTCGGCATCGCATACAGCGATCACGATCCGGTGGTGTTCTTCGAGGGCGCGGGCATCCAAGATCCCGACAGGATCCTGGACGGCGACCGGCCCGCCCCCCTGCGCATTCAGTCAACGTCGACGCATTCATCATACTGTCTCCGGCAGTGCGCAGAGACAGGGAGTTGCCCCATGCACAACCAGGACGCGGCCTCGCCGGACTCCGTCGGCGAACGGCTGGTCGCCGGGCGGTACCGACTGCTGTCCGTGCTCGGCGAGGGCGGTATGGGCACCGTGTGGCGCGCCCGCGACGAGGTGCTGCACCGCGAGGTGGCGGTCAAGGAGGTGCGCGCCTCCGCCGAACTGCCCGCGGAGCGAAGCGCGCGGATGTACACCCGGCTGGAGCGGGAGGCGTGGGCGGCGGCGCGCGTCAACGCCCGTGGAGTGGTGACCGTCTACGACGTGGCCACCTTCGACGGCCGGCCGTGGATCGTGATGGAACTCGTCCGTGGCCGGTCGCTGGCCGACGTGATCGGCGCCGGGGGCGCCCTGCCGCCGAAACAGGCCGCGCGCATCGGCGTCGAGGTGCTGGCGGCGCTGCGCGCGGCGCACGGCGCGGGGGTACTGCACCGCGACGTGAAGCCTGCCAACGTCCTGCTCGCCGACGAGGGCCGGGTCGTGCTGACCGACTTCGGGATAGCCACCGTGGAGGGGGACTCGGCGCTGACGATGACCGGCGAGGTCGTCGGCTCGCCCGAGTACCTGGCGCCGGAGCGGGCATTGGGCCGGACGCCGGGCACCGCGTCCGACCTGTGGTCGCTGGGCGCGCTTCTCTACACGGCCGTACAGGGCCGTTCGCCGTTCCGTCGGACGACGGCCCTGGCGACGCTGCGCGCCGTCGTGGACGACGAACTGCCGCCGCCGCACCGGGCCGGGCCGCTCACGTCGGTCATCGAGGGCCTGATGCGCAAGGACCCCGCGGAGCGGATGACGGCCGAGCAGGCCGGGCGGGAACTGCGCCTGGCCGCCGAGGGGCCGGCGGCCCCGCCGGCGGCGGACACCGCCACCGGCACCACCGCTGCCACGAACTCGGCCACGAACTCGGCCACGGCCGCGGCCACGGCCGCGGTGACGGCCGCGGTGACGGCGGAGACGCTGCCCACCGCCGCGTCCGTGCCCGGAGAGACCGCGCCGACGGCGGCCGATGGGGATACGACGGCCACGGCCGGGACGACGGCCGCCACTGCCACGGCGGGCAAGCCCACGGCACTGTCGCCTGGGACCGGCGGGACGGCGACCGCGCCGGTGCCGTCGTTCGGTCCTCCTCCCGGCGGGGCGGGGTTCGGGCCCGTGATCGCGGCGCCCGGCCCCGGCTTCGGGCACGACACCGGCGCCGCGCCCGCCACCGCGCGGCGCAACCGCCGTACCGCATACCTGATCGGGGGCGGAGCGGCCGTGCTGGTCCTGCTCGGCGGGGGCCTGACCTACGCGCTCGTGGGCAAGGGCGGCGACGGGGACGGCGGGACGGGGAACGGCGGAAGCACGTCACAGCCCGTGTCGGTGACGGTGACGGGCGGCGCGACCACCTACGACGGGAACTGCCCGCCGGGGGACAGCCAGGCGCCCTGGTTCACAGCGACGTTCACGACGGCCCGGCCTCCCGTCCAATTCTCCTATCGGTGGGTCTCGGAGAACGGGTCGGTGGTCGACCGGCAGTGGCGGACGCTGACGTTCCGGGAGGGAGACCCGACCACCAAGAAGGAGACGGTGCGGCTGTCGACGTACGCGCATGAGGGGACGCTGCGGAGCGCGATGGCAGTGGAGATCCGGTCGCCGTTCGACGCCAAGTCCAACGCGGTGGCGTTCTCGGTGACATGCCGTCCGAACGGCGAGTGACCCGGCGACACGTCGTACATACTTCAACCAACCTGGCTTTCGCTTAAGGAGTCTCCGTGTTGTCGGTCATCGTGGGACGCACTGGTCCCTTCGCCGGTCAGAGCGTGGTCCTCGGCGACGCTCCGCTGACGTTCGGACGCAAGAGCGACAACGACGTCATCATCGTCAGCGTCAGCGCCTCCCGGCTGCACGCCGAGATCGTCACGGAGGACAGCGCGTATGTGCTCCACGACCGCGGCAGCAGGAACGGCACGTACGTCAACGACAAGCGCGTCACCCGGCACGAGCTGACGCCCGGCGACACCATACGCATCGGCGACGAGACGTTCCTGTTCGAGACGCAGGAGGCCGTGGAGACGGTCATGGACCTCTCCCAGCTCGCCCTGCCCCGCGCCGACGCTGCCGTGGACCCCGGTGTGCTGCGAGTCACGGTGACGGGTGGCGGGCCGGTCGGCCTCGCCTTCGCGCTGCTACTGGAGGAGGCGCTGCCGGGGCGGGTCTCCGTCACCGTCTACGACGGCCGGTGGGTCCGCAGCGGCACCACCGTGGTCTGGAAGGACGAGACCCATGGCAACGTCCGCCGCCAGCAGGTCGTCACCGTCCAGAGCCGACAGTACATGGCGCTGACGGAGGAGATGCGGTCGGCATTGTTCAGGGACGGTCAGTTCTCCGAGATGTGGCCGCTGGGGCCCGACTCCGTGAACGGACGGCCGCCCCGCAACATCAGGATCGCCTACATCGAGGACCGGCTGCTGGAGCTGGCCAACGGCAAGTCCGCGATCCGGCTGGTGCCCAAGCGGTTCGACCCGGCGGAGCACGAACACCTCATCACCAGCGACCACGTGCTGGTGATCTGCGAGGGCGGCCGGTCGCGCACCCGCGAGCACTTCGCGGACCGTTTCGGCGCGGCCGACGCCTCCATCTACTCCCTCGACGGGGAGCACCTGCAGGACGTGGTGCTGGGGCTGCAGGTCAAGTCCAGGCTCTCGGACCCGATGAGCGTCCTGCTGACGGTGGCACAGAACCGGTTCCTGCTCAACTCGCTGCGCGGCGAGGGCTTCCTGAACATGCGGCTGACCCGCGATGAGGCGCGCAATGTCATCGGCATCGACCCGGTGCGGCAGGTCTTCGAGGAGTGCATCGCAGCCCGGCCGTGCGTGATGAGCCGCCAGGAGGACAACGAGTTCGTCTGCCCGACGCACGGGACGCTGTTCCTGCCCGCGCTGCTGCGCAGCTCGCCGCTGTGGAAGCAGATCCAGGAAGGGCTGCGGCTGTTCGGCGTCGCCGAGGACGACCTCAGCGCGATCACATCGTTTCGGCTGGACATGGTGCAGCGCCCGCGGTTCACCGCCCAGCTCGCCCGCCCGACCGCCGGCAGTCCCGGGACGTACGGCTTCCTGCTGGGTGACGCGGCCAACGCCATCCACTTCTGGCCCGGCCGCGGCCTGAACAGTGGCCTCGCTTCAGCCGCCTCCCTGGCCCGCTCGCTCAGCCGCGTCTGGCAGGGCCGCCCGCTGCGCGACGCGGACTTCATCCGGCACGAGGCGGCGATGTCGATGCTCCAGTACCGCCACAAGAGTCGCGCGTGGAACGCGATGGTCACGACGGACGAGCGGGGCGTGACCCGAGCGATCAAGGACATCATCGACCGCAGCATGGAGAGCACGGCGGGGCCGGCAGCCGGAGTCGCCGGATCGACTGCTGGCTCCGTGTCTCCGGGAGCAGCGGGGGCGGACCTGAAGATCCTCATGGACCGCGTGCGGGCGATCCGCGACCGCCTCGCCGCCCGCCTGCCCGGCCTGCCCGACGACGAGGAACTGCAGGCCCACCTCTCCACGATGGCCCCCGAGACCCTGCGGACGCTCCAGGAGAGCGGCGCGTGGGACACGCTGATCGTCGGCGGTGAGGAGGCGGACATCGACATTTTCTACCAGCAGGACGTCCCGGTCTTCGTCCCCGCCACCTCCCGCGTGACCGACCGGCTCACGGACCCTCGCACCCCGGTCTGACAGCCCAGCGCCCAGCCCCGCATCCGCCGACGTGGGGCTCGCCCCACCCCTGGACGCCGCTCACCGCCGCACTGGCGCCACGCACCAAACCAACCAGCAACCGACTAAAAACGACCTAAATCACCGGAATTGACCCTAGCTTGACTCTGCCGGGGATCTTGTCTGTCAGCGGCTGACCTCGACGACTGCAAGATCCCCGACAGAGTCAAGTCAGGAGGGGAACTCGTTGCCCCTTACGGCTGCGATGAACGATGACCAACGGGAGGGCGGGAAGACCAGGGCGGGGCCGTGCGGGGTCTTGGAGTAGCGGACGGGGACGCCTGAGAGGTGACTGTCCAACACCTCGACGCAGCTGCCCGGATCAGACCCGCTGTAGGACGACTTGCGCCGGCCGGTCAGTTGGGAGCTGTCCGGGACGATGCGTTCAGCCATGATGCTCGTAGTCCTTCGCTGCTGCTCTCTCAGGTCGCCCCCGCACAACTCCGCTTCGTCGTGGCCCGCATGGTCGAAGCGCTGCGCGACGTACATCGGATCGCGGAGAGTCGCGGCTCCAGGCTTCGCGCCCCCACCCCGGCTCAGCCCGCGGCGAGCGGAGGCGGGCCCGGCTGCGGGTCCTCGCCGTCGTAGGCGTTCAGAGCCGCCTGGCGGCAGCCCAGCAGCTCGCCGAGGGCCTCGGGGGTCGGCTGCTCCTGCGCCAGTTTCACCGTGGCCATGCCCTCCACCGCTGCCCAGGCGTGCCGGGCGCGTTTGTTCGCCTTGCACCTGGTGGCGCTCCGCAGGAAGCCCGCCCCGGCCGCGAACCCGGCAGAGGCCAGGGCGAGCAGGGCCGCGGGAATCCGTGCGTCAGCCGTGGCCAGTCCTGCCGCCCCCGCCGAGCCGGCGAGCAGGGCGGCGGGGAAACCGAGGGCGATGTCGGCCTTGGCCCAGAACTCGGCGCGCCGGTGGGCGAGCGTCTTCTGCCGCGTTGCCTCGTCCCGTAGGCGCTCGATCTCGGCACGCAGGCGGCGCCCGGGGCCGTCCGGAGCGCGGAGCGTGGTTCCGTGTGCGGGAGTGACCATGAAGGCATTCCAACACCCCTGCACCGGAAGGGACTTGGGTTGTTCACGACAGTCTTCGGGTGCGGCGTTGGTGGATTCCCTACGGAACCGTGGACGTCCTACGGAACCGGGGGTTCACGTGTGTGGTCCGTACCGCAGCGCGAACCAGAGCTCCATCCGTACGTCCGCCTCGTCCAGGTCCACCCCGAGGAGCGCCGAGCACCGGGTGATGCGCTGGCGCACCGTGTTGCGGTGAACACCCAGGGCGACCGCCGTCCGGTCCCAGCTGCCGTGCAGCGAGAGCCAGACGCGCAGGGTCTCCGTGAGTGCGGGGGAGCCCGCGAGGGGCGCGAGGAGGGCGCGGGCGTGCACGGCGGCCTCGTCGGGCGCGATCAGCTCGCCGAGCCCGGTGGCGCGCTGGCGGGCCAGCGGCTCCCGGGTCGCCTCGGCCCGGCGCAGGGCGCGCGCGGCGGCCGTGTCGGCGGCGGAGAGGTCGGCGGGGGCTGCGGGGTCGCTCACGCCGAGGGTCCAGCCCGGCTGCGGCTCGACCCGGCGGTCACCCGAGAGCAGGATCCGTACGGTCGCGCCGTCCGCGTCCACCAGCGCACTGCCCAGCACCGCGCCGAGCGCCGACGCCGCGATCCGGTCGGGCGGCGGGCCGGGGCGTGCAGCGTGGACCACGGTCCACGGACCCGGCCCGAGCGCAGGCGCCACCTCGGCGGGGGCCGCCCCCAGCAGCAGCCGCACCAGCGCCGCCGACCGTCCGGTCGCGTCCACGCCCTGGTGCGGTGCCGTCAGCAGCGAGAGCAGGACCACGGCCACGCCGGCCACCGTGTGTCCGCCCGGCTCCCGCGCCTCGGTCGCGATCCCCAGCACCAGCCCCTCGCCGCCGCCGAGCGCGTACGCGGCAAGGCTGACGCCGTCGACGGTGTCGGTCGCGGAGGCGGGCGTGCGGCGGCCGCTGCCGCCGGGGGAGTCGGCGGGTGCTGCCGAGGGCTCCGTACCGGCCGCTCCCGTCGTACGCGGCGCCGACGCAGGTCCCCCGGGCCCGGGCTCCTCGTCCGCCGCCGGCCTGACCACCGCCGCCAGCCGGGCCAGCGCCGTGCGGGCATCGGCGGGCGGCCGGCGCCCGGAGGCGTACAGGGCCGAGCCCTCCGGGGACAGGAGCACCGCCCAGCCGCCCAGCCGGGACGCCAGCTGCTGCAGCACCGCCGGGACCGGGTCCGGGCGGGCGGCCGCGGTCGCCAGGCCCTGCTGGGCCTCGCTCACCCGGCGCACCTCCTGGAGGCGGACCTGGGCCATGAGCCGCCAGACCGCGCGGGCGATCGCCGTGAACGGGGTCTGCGGCGGCACCTCGACCAGCGGCAGTCCGTGCCGCTCGCACGCCTCGACGAGCGCGCGCGGGACAGTGTCGTACACGGGAGCGACCCCGAAGCCGATCGCCGCACCGCCCGCCTCGACCACGCGGGCCGCGTACCTGTCCATGTTGGCGTCGGTCAGCTGGACGCCCGCCGTCAGCAGCAGCTCGCCGCCCAGCAGATAGGGGTACGGATCGTCCATCTCCGAGGTGTGCACCCACTGGATGGTCGCGTTCTCCGGGTCCGTGGTGCCCGCGACGAGACGCAGGCCGAGGTCCTCGCGGGCCAGCAGTGCGGCCAGTGGGATGGGAGGGGCCGGTGGGGCCGAAGGGGTGACGGGTGAAGCGGTGGGGTCCGGCATGGTGGACGTTCCATCCGTGATCGTCTTCGAGAATGGAGGAAACGTACACTTCATCGTCGGTTTTCGGCCACCTATCGTCGAGACGTCCAGCGGCCGCGGGTACGGGCGGATGTCCCCGCACAAGAGCTGCTGCGTCCCCCTCACATCTGCACGACACGCCACCGAGGTGAACGAAGGAGGGCCCCATGGCCGTCGACTACGCAGTGATCGTCGTCTATCTGGCCGGCATGCTGGCCATGGGCTGGTGGGGCATGCGCCGCGCCAAGTCCAAGAGCGAGTTCCTGGTGGCGGGCCGCAGGCTCGGCCCCTGGATGTACTCCGGCACGATGGCTGCCATCGTCCTCGGCGGCGCCTCCACCATCGGCGGCGTCGGCCTCGGCTACAAGTACGGCCTCTCCGGCGCCTGGATGGTCTTCACCATCGGCCTCGGGCTCCTCGCCCTCTCGATCTTCTTCTCCGCGCGTATCGCCCGGCTGAAGGTCTACACCGTCTCCGAGATGCTCGACCTCCGCTACGGCGGCCGCGCCGGTCTCATCACGGGCGTCGTGATGTGGGCGTACACGCTGATGCTCGCGGTCACCTCGACCATCGCCTACGCCACGATCTTCGACGTCCTCTTCGACATGAACCGGACGCTCGCGATCATCCTCGGTGGCTCGATCGTCGTCGTCTACTCCACGCTCGGCGGCATGTGGTCGATCACCCTGACCGACATGGTGCAGTTCGTCGTCAAGACGATCGGTGTGCTGCTCCTGCTGCTGCCCATCGCGGTCGTCAAGGCCGGCGGCTTCGCCGAGATGAAGGCCCAGCTGCCCACCGAGTACTTCGCCCCGCTCGGCATAGGCGGCGAGACGATCTTCACGTACGTGCTGATCTACACGTTCGGCATGCTGATCGGCCAGGACATCTGGCAGCGCGTCTTCACCGCCCGCAACGACAAGGTCGCCCGCTACGGCGGCACCGTGGCCGGTACGTACTGCCTCGTCTACGCCCTCGCCGGCGCCGTCATCGGCACCGCGGCCAAGGTGCTCTACCCGAACCTCGCCAACGCAGACGACGCCTTCGCCACCATCGTCAAGGACGAACTGCCGCTCGGCGTGCGGGGCCTGGTCCTCGCCGCCGCGCTCGCCGCGGTGATGTCCACCTCGTCCGGCGCTCTGATCGCCTGCGCCACCGTCGCCAACAACGACATCTGGCAGCGGCTGCGCGGCGCCGTCACCCACCAGCGCGAGGACGGCGAGGCGCACGACGAGGTCAAGGGCAACCGGGCGTTCATCCTGATGATGGGTGTCGCGGTGATCGTCATCGCCATCGCCCTCAACAATGTGATCGAGGCACTGACGGTCGCGTACAACCTGCTCGTCGGCGGACTGCTCGTCCCGATCCTCGGCGGACTGCTCTGGAAGCGCGGCACGGTCCACGGCGCGCTGTCCTCCGTCGTCGTCGGCGGCCTCGCGGTCATCGGCCTGATGTGGCACTACGGCATCCTCGCCAACCAGCCCGTCTACTACGGCCTGCTCGCCTCGCTCGCCACGTACGTCATCGTCTCGCTGGCCACCAGGCCGACGGACGAGGCGATCCTGGCCCACTGGCGCGAGCGTCTCGCGGGCCGCGGCCCCGAGGCCGTCGACGAGCCGGTGGCCGAGCCGGCCGTCCCGGCCGCCCCCTGAAGCCCGTTACAGTCGATCGACTGCGAACAGTAGGAAAAGCGTAGGAAGAAGGCATACGTCATGAGCAGCAACGAGACGCCGCGCGGCCCCATCGACTCGTCCCGCATCCCGCGGTACGCCGGACCTGCGACGTTCGCCCGGCTGCCACGGCTCGACGAGGTCGGCACCACGGATGTCGCCGTCGTCGGCGTGCCCTTCGACGCCGGGGTCTCGTACCGCCCCGGCGCGCGCTTCGGCGGCAATGCCATCCGTGAGGCCTCGAGGCTCCTGCGCCCGTACAACCCGGCGCAGGACGCCTCGCCCTTCGCGCTCGCCCAGGTCGCCGACGCGGGCGACATCGCCGCCAACCCGTTCAACATCA
The DNA here is from genome assembly GCF_053594115.1 of Streptomyces sp. NPDC001970. Classification (NCBI taxonomy): domain Bacteria; kingdom Bacillati; phylum Actinomycetota; class Actinomycetes; order Kitasatosporales; family Streptomycetaceae; genus Streptomyces; species Streptomyces sp. NPDC001970. The sequence goes on from NZ_JBSFDW010000014.1 coordinate 89,917, forward strand.
ACGAGGCCGTCGAGACCATCGAGGCCGCCGCGGACGACATCCTCGGCACCGGCGCCCGCATGATGACCCTCGGCGGCGACCACACCATCGCGCTGCCGCTGCTGCGCTCGGTCGCCAAGAAGCACGGCCCGGTCGCGCTGCTCCACTTCGACGCGCATCTGGACACCTGGGACACGTACTTCGGCGCCGAGTACACGCACGGCACCCCGTTCCGCCGTGCCGTCGAGGAGGGCATCCTCGACACCGAGGCGCTCTCCCACGTCGGCATCCGCGGCCCGCTGTACGGCAAGCAGGACCTGACCGACGACGAGAAGATGGGCTTCGGCATCGTCACCTCGTCCGACGTCTACCGCCGCGGCGCCGACGAGGTCGCCGACCAGCTGCGCCAGCGCATCGGCGACCGCCCGCTCTACATCTCCATCGACATCGACTGCCTCGACCCGGCGCACGCCCCCGGCACCGGCACCCCCGAGGCCGGTGGCATGACCTCGCGCGAGCTGCTGGAGATCCTGCGCGGGCTCGCCTCCTGCAACCTGGTCTCCGCCGATGTCGTCGAGGTCGCGCCCGCGTACGACCACGCCGAGATCACCTCGGTCGCGGCCTCCCACACGGCGTACGAGCTGACCACGATCATGTCCCGCCAGATCGCCGCGAACCGTGCCTCCGGCGCGGGAGAAGCCGCGAAGTGACCTCCACCTCGTCCGGCTTCGGCGCCGCCGAGAGCTCGCGCCGGGCCGGCCACGGTCCGGCGGCCGGAGCACCGGCGCCCCGGACACCGACCGAACGCGACGCAGAGGACGCATAGTGACCCACGACCACGACCTCGTACTGCGCCCGACCGCGACGCAGATCGCGGCCGCGCTCAACCCGCCGGCCGGGCGCAACGGCGGCGACCTCGTCGTCGAGACCCTGGCCGGGCTCGGGGCGACCACCGTCTTCGGCCTGCCCGGGCAGCACGCGCTCGGCATGTTCGACGCGCTGCGCCGCTCCGACCTGAGGTACGTCGGCCTCCGGGTCGAGAACAACGCGGGCTTCGCCGCCGACGCGTACGGCCGGATCACCGGCCAGGTCGCCCCGCTGCTGCTGTCCACCGGGCCCGGCGCGCTGACCTCGCTCGCCGCGCTCCAGGAGGCGGCGGCCGCGTCCGCCCCGGTGCTGGCGATCTCCAGCCAGGTGCCGTCCGCCGGTCTCGGCGGCGGACGCCACGGCTACCTGCACGAACTGCGCGACCAGAAGGCGTCGTTCCGCGACATCGTGAAGTCCGTGCACACGGTCCGTCGGGCCTCGCAGATCCCGTCGGCGATCGCCGAAGCCTGGGAGTCCGCGCTGAGCGCCCCGCACGGCCCGGTCTGGGTGGAGATCCCGCAGGACGTGCTGCTCGCCGAGACCGGCCTGCCGGTCGTCACGGCCATGGACGCGACCCCGCGCGACCTGGTCCCGCGCCCGGAGCTGACCGCCGTCGCGGCCGATCTGCTCTCCCGCGCCTCCCGCCCGGCGATCATCGCGGGCGGCGGTGTCGTACGCGCCGACGCCTCCGGCAAGCTGCTGGCGCTCGCCGAGAAGCTGGACGCGCCGGTCGTCACCACTTTCGGCGGCAAGGGCGCGTTCCCCTGGGAGCACCCGCTGTCGATGCAGTCCTGGCTGGAGGACCGGCACACCACCGACCTCCTGGAGGACGCCGACGTCCTCCTGGTCGTCGGCTCGGGCCTCGGTGAACTCTCCTCGAACTACCACACGTTCGCGCCGCGCGGCCGGGTCGTCCAGATCGAGGCCGACCTCGGCAAGCTGGAGTCCAACCACGCCTGCCTCGGCATCCACGCCGACGCCCGTCTCGCGCTCGCCGCGCTGCTGGAGACCGTGGAGGACCGCCCCGACCCGTCCGCCGCCGAGCGGGTGTCCGACCTGCTGGCGAAGGTGCGGGAGCGGATCGCCGGCCAGGAGCTGACCCTGGAGCAGGAACTGCTCGCCGCGGTCCGCGAGGCCCTGCCGGACGACTCGCCGAGCTTCTGGGACATGACGATCCTGGCCTACTGGGCCTGGTCCGCCTTCGACGCCCGGCACCCCAACACCATGCACTCCGCCCAGGGCGCCGGCGGCCTCGGCTACGGCTTCCCCGCGGCCCTCGGCGCCGCGGCCGCGGACCCCGGCCGCCCGGTGCTCGCGGTGTCCGGCGACGGCGGCGCGATGTACTCGATCGCGGAGCTGGCGACGGCGAAGCAGTACGACCTGCCGGTGACCTGGCTGATCGTCGACGACGGCGGTTACGGCATCCTGCGCGAGTACATGACGGACGCCTTCGGCGAGTCCACGGCGACCGAGCTCTCCCGCCCGGACTTCGTCGCACTCGCCGAGTCCTTCGGAGTGCCCGCGGTCCGTACGACGACGGAGTCGCTGCGCGAGGACCTGGCCAAGTCCCTGGACCAGCCAGGACCTTCGGTGGTGGTCCTGCCGGCGCTGCTGAGGATGTTCGCGCCGACGCACCTCTGATCCCGACGCACCTCTGATCCCGGCGCACCTGTGATCCGGCGCACCTGTGATCCGGAGCACTGCACGAGTCCGGTGCACCTGCACGAGGCCACGCGGACGGTCGCCTCGTCGGCGGCCGGTGCGTGGCCTCGTCCCCGTTGACGCAGACGCACGTGCCCGGTGACCTGACAGACTCCGCGCTCGTACAACTTTTCGCCGTCCGGTGAGTCTTCCGATGCGTGACTCACCACTCCATATCCCGCCGCCGCAGACGCGGCGCTCTCGGTGCGGCGCTCGCCGTGGGAGTGCTCCTGCCGACAGCACTGTCGGCCGCACCCGCCTCCGCCGCGACCCCAGCCGTGAGCTGTACCTCGAACAAGGCCGGACTCGCGACCAAGCTGTCGACCGACATCGCGGCCGCCCTCAACGGGCGCTCCTCGATGACCGCCGTCGCGGTCTACGACCGCACCACCAACACCCACTGCGAACTGCGCGCCACGCAGAGGTTCGACTCCGCGAGCGTCGTGAAGGCGTCCGTGCTGGCGACGTTGCTGTGGGACGCCGGCAAGCAGCAGCGGCGGCTGACCGACCGCGAGGTCAGCCTCACCACCGCCATGATCACCAAGTCGGACAACAACGCCACCACGCAGCTGTGGAACCAGCTCGGCGTCACCAAGGTCAAGGCGTTTCTGCAGACCGCGGGCATGACGATGACCGTTCCCGGCTCGGGCAGCTACTGGGGGCTCACCCAGATCACCGCTCGTGACCAGCGCAAGCTGCTGGGCCTGGTCACCAACAAGAACGGTGTGCTCAGCGACAGCTCGCGCTCGTACATGCAGAGCCTGATGCGACGCGTGGTCTCCTCGCAGCGCTGGGGCACCCCGGTCGGCGCGCCCACCAGCGTGACCGTCCATGTGAAGAACGGCTGGCTGTCCCGGGCCACGCACGGCTGGCGGGTGCACAGCATCGGCGCCTTCACCAGCACCACGGCGAACTACTCGATCACCGTCCTCACGCACGACAACGCGACGATGACCGACGGCATCAACACGATCCAGGCCGTCTCCCGCGTCGTGCACAGGGACCTCAACCCGACGGCGTCGACGCGCTCGGTGGTCACCCCGCCCGCCGTCCCGCAGGAGGCCATGCCTGCCGTGCCGGAGCGCGGCCCGGCCTCGTAGGTCCTGCCAGGTGGGTCCTGCCGGTCCGGCTCCCCGCCGGGAACCGGCTCGTCTCCGGTCCCACACGGGTCCTAGGACCGGAGACCGTACTTTGTTGCGGCGGGATGAAATCCGCCCGCGCCCGCGTTGGTGCCTTCCGGAAGATCAGGATCAAAATCAGGATCAGGATCCGGAGCCGGGAGGCACCCGTGGCGGCGGCGTCAGAGCAGACCTGGGCATGGCGGCTCGCCGGCTACGCCTGGCGGGATCGGCGGAACGTCGTGCTCGCGCTCGGTTCGTCCCTCGCCGGTATGGCCGTGATGGCCGTCGTCCCCCTGATCACCAAGGTCGTCATCGACGACGTCATCGGTGATCACACACGCTCACTGGCCGTCTGGACCGGACTCCTGATCGCCGCCGCCGTCGTCGTCTACGTCCTCACGTACATCCGTCGCTACTACGGCGGACGGCTCGCCCTCGACGTCCAGCACGACCTCCGCACCGACATGTACGCCACGATCAGCCGGCTCGACGGGCGCCGCCAGGACGAGCTGTCCACCGGCCAGGTCGTCGGCCGCGCCACCAGCGACCTCCAGCTCATCCAGGGTCTGCTCTTCATGCTCCCGATGACGATCGGGAACGTCCTGCTCTTCCTCATCTCCCTGGTCATCATGGCGTGGCTGTCGCTGCCGCTCACCCTGATCGCGCTCGCCGTCGCCCCCGCGCTGTGGTTCATCGCCAAGCGCAGCCGGGTGAGGCTGCACCCCGCCACCTGGTACGCACAGCAGCAGGCAGCGGCCGTCGCGGGCGTGGTCGACGGGGCCGTCTCCGGCGTCCGCGTCGTCAAGGGCTTCGGCCAGGAGGAGCAGGAGACCGGGAAACTCAGGGACGTCGGCCGCAGGCTCTTCGCCGGCCGGCTGCGCACGATCAAGCTGAACGCCACGTACACCCCGGCCCTGCAGGCCGTGCCCGCGCTCGGGCAGGTGGCGATGCTGGCGCTGGGCGGCTGGCTGGCGACCCGGGGTCAGATCACCCTCGGCACGTTCGTCGCCTTCTCGACCTACCTCGCACAGCTGGTCGGGCCGGTGCGGATGCTCGCCATGGTGCTGACCGTCGGCCAGCAGGCACGCGCAGGCGTGGAGCGGGTCCTGGAGCTCGTCGACACCGAGCCGGCCATCAAGGACGGCACCAAGGAGCTCCCGGCCGACGCCCCCGCGACCGTCGAGTTCGAGGACGTCGGCTTCGCGTACGGGGACGGGGAGGCCTCGCAGCCGGTCCTCGACGGTTTCTCGCTGGAGATCCGCCCGGGTGAGACCGTCGCCGTCGTCGGCTCGTCCGGCAGCGGCAAATCCACCGTCTCGCTGCTGCTGCCGCGCTTCTACGACGTGACGCGCGGTGCCGTCCTCGTCGGCGGCCACGACGTACGCGATCTGACGCTGGAGTCGCTGCGCGCCGCCATCGGCCTCGTGCCGGAGGACAGCTTCCTCTTCTCCGACACCGTCCGCTCGAACATCGCGTACGGAAAGCCCGACGCGACGGACGAGGAGATCGTCCAGGCCGCGCGCACCGCCCAGGCGGACCGTTTCATCGACGCACTGTCCGACGGCTATGCCACCAAGGTCGGCGAGCACGGCCTCACCCTCTCCGGCGGCCAGCGCCAGCGCATCGCCCTCGCCCGCGCGATCCTCGCCGACCCCCGGCTGCTGCTCCTCGACGACGCGACCTCCGCCGTGGACGCGCGCGTGGAGCACGAGATCCACGAGGCGCTGCGCGGCGTCATGGCCGGCCGTACGACCCTGCTGATCGCCCACCGCCGCTCCACGCTCGGCCTCGCCGACCGGATCGCCGTCCTCGACGAGGGCCGGCTGGCCGACATCGGCACCCATGACGAGCTGCAGCAACGCTCCGCGCTGTACCGGCGGCTGCTGACCGACCCCGACGAGCTGGGCGGTGTGTCGCCAGGACACGCCGTTCCCGTGGAGCTGCCGGAGGACCGGACGGTCCTGGAGGAGCTGGAGGCCGAGTTCGACGCCGAGCGCGGCATCACGCCCCCGCTCTGGGTGCGCAAGGAGGAGGCCGAGGAGGACGAGGCCGCCGGCGCCACTCCCGAGCTGCTGGCCCAGGTCGCGGCGCTGCCGCCGGCCACCGAAACCCCTGACGTCGACGAGGCGCGGGCGGTGACGCCCGAGTTGTCGTACGGGTTGCGCAGGCTGCTGCGCGGTTTCGGGCTGCCGCTCCTGATCAGCCTGTTGCTGGTCGCGGTGGACGCGGGCATGGGCCTGCTGCTGCCGGTGCTGATCCGGCACGGTATCGACGACGGTGTGGAGCGGGCGGCGCTGGCTGCGGTGTGGGTGGCGTCCGCCGTCGCCCTGCTCACGGTGGTGGTGCAGTGGGCGGCGCAGATCGGTGAGACCCGGATGGCCGGGCGCACCGGCGAGCGCATTCTCTACGCGCTGCGGCTGAAGATCTTCGCGCAGCTGCAGCGGCTCGGGCTCGACTACTACGAGCGCGAGCTGACCGGCCGGATCATGACCCGGATGACGACGGACGTGGATGCCCTGTCCACCTTCCTGCAGACCGGACTCGTCACCGCCTTCGTCTCGGTCGTCACCTTCTTCGGCATCATGGTCGCGCTGATCGTGCTCGATGTGCAGTTGGCGCTGGTGGTCTTCGCGACCCTGCCGGTGCTGCTCATCGGGACGTTTTTCTTCCGCCGCCGGTCGGTGAAGGCGTACGAACTGGCGCGCGAGCGGATCAGCGTCGTCAACGCCGACCTCCAGGAGTCGGTCAGCGGGCTGCGGATCGTGCAGGCCTTCCGCCGCGAGCGCTCGGGCAACCGGCGGTTCGTGGAGCGCAGCAACAGCTACCGCGAGGCCCGGGTGCGCGGCCAGTGGCTGATCTCCGTGTACTTCCCGTTCGTGCAGTTGCTGTCGTCGGTGGCGGCCGCTGCCGTGCTGATCGTCGGCGCCGGGCGGATCGAGGCGGGGACGCTCACGACGGGTGCGCTGGTCGCGTATCTCCTCTACATCGACCTGTTCTTCGCACCCGTGCAGCAGCTGTCGCAGGTCTTCGACGGTTACCAGCAGGCGACGGTGTCGCTGCGCCGCATCCAGGAGCTGCTGCGGGAGCCCACGTCGACGGCGGAGGCCGGCGAGCCGCTGGACGTGCTGTCGCTGCGCGGCGAGATCGCCTTCGAGGACGTGTCGTTCGCCTATGGCGACGATGAAGAAGCGCTGACCGGAGTCGACCTGCGCATCCCGGCCGGGCAGACCGTCGCCTTCGTCGGGGAGACGGGCGCCGGCAAGTCGACACTGGTCAAGCTGGTGGCGCGGTTCTACGATCCGACGAGCGGTCGGGTCACCGCCGACGGCGTCGATCTGCGCGAGCTGGACCTCACCGCGTACCGGCACCGGCTCGGAGTCGTCCCGCAGGAGGCGTACCTCTTCCCGGGCACGGTCCGCGACGCCATCGCGTACGGGCGTCCCGAGGCGACCGACGCCGAGGTGGAGGCGGCGGCGCGCGCGGTCGGCGCCCACGACATGATCGCCACGCTGGACGGCGGCTATCTGCACGAGGTGGCCGAGCGCGGCCGCAATCTGTCGGCCGGCCAGCGCCAGCTCATCGCCCTCGCGAGGGCGGAACTCGTCGACCCGGACGTGCTGCTGCTCGACGAGGCGACCGCCGCACTGGACCTGGCCACCGAGGCACAGGTCAACCAGGCCACGGACCGTCTGACGGGCCGTCGTACGACCCTCGTCGTCGCCCACCGCCTCACCACCGCAGCCCGCGCCGACCGGGTGGTCGTCATGGCGCACGGCAGGGTCGTCGAGGACGGCACGCACGACGAACTGCTGGCGCAGGGCGGGCGGTACGCGGAGCTGTGGCGGACGTTCATCGGGGAAGAGGCGCCGGCGGCGGCCTGAGCCGGCCATTCCGCCTGAGCAGGCCATTCCGCCTGCGCCGGCCATTCCGCCTGTGCCGGCCCTTCCGGCCTGGCCGGACACGGACGCGCAGGGCCCGGACGGCAACCGTCCGGGCCCTTGTTGCGTCGTACGTCAGTACGGCTTGGTGTCCGAGGGGAGCAAGGGTGTTCGGAAGACTGGTGGTGCGCGTACTCGCGGTGCTCGCGGTCGTCGCGGCTCTGTCACTGACGGGTCCGGGGGTGCAGAACGCGGCGGCCATGTCCGCGTGCTCCGGGCGCCCGTCGAAGACCGTGGGGTTCGCCACGGGGGAGTTGCGCCTCTACAAGACCCGGCAGTACGTGTGCGCCCTCGCCGTCGCCAAGCAGCCCGGCACCCGACGGGCCATGTCGGTGTCCCTCCAGCCGCGCGGCGGCCGTGCCGCCGTCGACAAGGGGCGCTTCACCCGACAGGCAGGGCCGGTCACGGTGCACGCGCTCAACCGCTGCGTGCGCGCATCGGGTTCGATCGCCGGGAAGAGCGCATCGACCGGCTGGATTCTCTGCTGAGCCCACTGCCGAGCGGGCCCGGGCCGTGCAACCGGGTCTGGCGATACGGGTGTTGCGCCCGCTAGGTTCACCGCGACCGTTGTGAACCAAGGGGAGGGTGCATGCGCAGAACGCTGAGATGGCTGCTGTCGTTGGTCGTGCTCATAGGCATGGCCGGAGCGACGGCGAGCGCGGCCACCGCCGCCGATCCGGCCACCGGCTCACCGGGAGTGTCCACCGACATCAAGGACCGGATCCTCGCGATCCCCGGAATGAGCCTGATCGAGGAGAAGCCGTACCCCGGCTACCGCTACTTCGTCCTCAACTACACCCAGCCGGTGGACCACCGGCATCCGTCCAAGGGCACCTTCCAGCAGCGCATCACCGTGCTGCACAAGGACGCGGCCCGGCCGACCGTCTTCTACACCAGCGGCTACAACGTGGGCACCACCCCCCGCCGCCGCGAGCCCACCCAGATCGTCGACGGCAACCAGGTCGACCTCGAGTACCGCTTCTTCAGCCCGTCGCGGCCCGATCCGGCCGACTGGTCCAAGCTCGACATCTGGCAGGCCGCGAGCGACCAGCACCGTGTCTTCACCGCGCTGAAGAAGATCTACGACAAGAAGTGGATCTCCACGGGCGGCTCCAAGGGCGGTATGACTGCCACCTACTACGAGCGCTTCTACCCGCGTGACATGGACGGCGTCGTCGCGTACGTCGCTCCCAACGACGTGAACAACAACGAGGACTCGGCCTACGACCGGTTCCTCGCGAAGGTCGGCACCAAGGAGTGCCGCGACAGGCTGAACGCGGTGCAGCGCGAGGCCCTCGTCCGTCGCAAGCCGCTGGAAGCCCGCTACACCGACTACGCGGCCGAGAACGGCTACACCTTCACCACGGTCGGTTCGCTCGACAAGGCGTTCGAGGCCGTCGTTCTCGACTACACCTGGGCCTTCTGGCAGTACAGCCTCGTGGCCGACTGCGACACGATCCCGGTCGCCTCCACCGCCACCGACCAGGAGATCTGGGACAGCATCGACGCGATCTCCGGCTTCTCCTTCTACACCGACCAGGGACTGGCCCCGTACACGCCGTACTACTACCAGGCCGGGACCGAGCTGGGCTCGCCCGACATCGAGCAGTCGCACCTCAAGGGCCTGAGCCGCTACGGCTACCAGCCGCCGCGGAACTTCGTGCCGCGGGACATCCCCATGCGGTTCAAGCCGTGGGTCATGGACGACGTGGACAGCTGGGTCAGGCACAACGCGCGTCGGATGCTCTTCGTCTACGGGCAGAACGACCCGTGGGGCGCGGAGCCGTTCCGCCTGGGCAAGGGAGCGCGTGACAGCTACGTCTTCACCGCCCCTGGTGCCAACCACGGTGCCAACGTGGCCGGTCTGAACCCCGAGCAGAAGGCGAAGGCCACCGCCCGGATCCTGGAGTGGGCGGGCGTCGCGCCGGCCGCCGTCCAGGCCGACCCGTCCAAGGCGAAGCGGCTGACGAAGCCCGACGCGTTGCTGGACAGGCAGGACATCGAGCGGGAGCCGTTCACGCTTCGGCCGTAGTCCGTGGCCGAGGCTCTGGGTGGGCTGTGTCCGCCGTGTGTGCGTCACACACGGCGGGCGCAGCCCACCGGCCTTTCACCCACCAAGTGGACGTACAGATCCGTCGACGGCGGACACTGCGACCGCTTCTCCGCCGCGGACGCCACCTCGAACTCGGGCCGCCGCTCGCCCGACCCGTCGCACGCCGTCTCCTTCACCTGCCCCTTGCGGGAGGTGTAGACGCAGTCGCCGGGCACGGTGTGCGGTCCGCCGCCCCCGCCCGGGTCGCCCGGATGCGGCGCCTCCAGATTGCGCATGCACGCGTAGCCGCGCGGCACGGCCCCGTCGCCGTCCTCGTCGGCAGACGGCCGGCTCTCGGAGATGTGCAGGACGAAGTCGGTCGCGGCCGGGCAGGCGGGCCCGCCCGCCCGGCGCCCTTCGTACCGCGCGACGACCCGGGCGGACGCCCTCTCGCTCGTGCACGGCACCTCACGGACGTCGTCGCCGCCGGTGTTGCTGCAGTCGCCGGGCCCCAGGAACACCGCCCCGTACCCGGACGGGTGCACCGGCCCGCTCCCGGTCTGCCGGAGACCATCCGCGTCCGAGCCGCCGCGCCCCGGCGAGCGCTGACATCCGACCGTGCCCATGATGACGAGCGCGGCGCACACCACCCCAACACCCAGTCGCCGCATACGCATGCAATTCCCCCCGGTCGGTCCGTCCCAGCGTGGCCCGCGGAAGCGGGCGCACGCCAGGGGAGCCGGGGGCTTTCCGTCGTGCGGGGGTCGTGCGCCGGTGGTGCGGCGTACGCCGCGCTACGTCCGATACGTCAGACCGTGACCGACGGGGTACAGCACCTGTGCCGGATCGTCCGCACGCTGCACGGGTACCGGCAGTGTGCCCTCCGGTTCCGCGCGACCCGCGATCACCCGTACGGCGGCGCGCAGTTCGACGTCCGTCCAGCTGTACGCGGCGAGCGAGGCGGCGAGACCCGTGCCGGTCAACTGGGCGATGTCGTACGGGTTGCGGATGGCGACCGTGACCACGGGAACGCCGGTCGCGACGAGCCGGGACACGAGTGTGCGCTGAGGGCTGGTCGCCGAGACGTTGTACGTACCCACGACCACGACGTCCTTGCCGGCCGCCGCGGCCACCGCCTCGTCGATCTTCGCGGCGGTCGGCGTGATGCCGGTGGACAGCGCCGTGGCGGTGAAGCCCTGTTCGGTGAAGGCCTTGGCAAGGGTGGTGGTGGGCGGACCGGTCGTGCCGGAGGGGGACGCCGGGTCGGCGCCGACGACAAGGACGTCGGAGTGGCTGTGGGGGGAGAGCGGCAGGAAGCCGTTCTCGTTCGCCAGCAGGGTGGTGGTCTCCTCGGCGATCCGGTCGGCGGCGGCGAGGTGGCTGCGGGTGCCGACCGTGCGGTCCACGCCCATGTGCGAGACGAAGCGGTCGCGGAACAGGCCGAGTTTCGCCTTGAGGAGGAGGATGCGCAGGATCGATTCCTCGATGCGCTGCTCGGTCAGCTCGCCGCTCCTGACCGCTTCGAGGACGGCGTTCCAGGCGATGTTCAGACTCGGCGGGTTGAGCAGCTGGTCGCAGCCTGCCTTCAGCGCGAGCACGGGGACGCGCTCGTCGCCGTACTTCTGGCGCACTCCGGCCATGGTGAGCGAGTCCGTGACCACGACCCCGTCGTAGCCGAGTTCCTCGCGCAGGACGCCCGTCAGGATGGGCCGGGAGAGCGTCGCCGGGTCCTCGCTCGGGTCGAGCGCGGGGACCACGATGTGCGCGGTCATGATCGAGTCGATCCCGGCGGCGATGGCCGCACGGAACGGCGGTGCGTCCAGCTCGTTCCACTGCTCACGCGTGTGGTGGATGGTGGGCAGGGCGTAGTGGCTGTCGTCCTTGGTGTCGCCGTGCCCCGGGAAGTGCTTGGACGTGGAAGCGATGCCCGCGCCCTGGTAGCCGCGGACCTGGGCGGCGACGAGCCCGGCCACGGCCTGCGGGTCGGCGCCGAAGGAGCGAACGCCGATCACGGGGTTGGCAGGATTCACGTTCACATCGGCGACCGGCGCGTAGTTCTGCGTGATGCCCATCGCGGCGAGCTCGGCGCCCGCGATCCGGGCGGCCTCGCGGGCGCGTGAGCGCGAACCGCCGGCCCCGAGCGCCATCGCACCCGGCATCAGAGTCGCGGGCTTGCCGACCCGGGCGACGATGCCGTGCTCCTGGTCGGTGGAGATCAGCAGGGGCAGGGGAGTGGGCTGGGCGAGGCCCGCCTGCTGGATGCCGTTGGAGAGGTCGGCGATCTGGTGGGGATCGCGGGTGTTGTGCGCCCAGGCGAAGTAGATGATGCCGCCCACGTGGTAACGCTCGATCAGCTCGGCGGCGGTCCTGACGCCGATCTCCGTGAGGTTGGCGTCGATGTCGGCCTGGTCGGGCGCGGTGGCGGAGTGCCCGTACACCCGCATGACGAAGAGCTGGCCGACCTTCTCCTCCAGACTCATCCGGGAGATGAGGCGCTTGAGGTGGTCACGCGTGGCGGCTTCGGCGTCGCCCCGGCCGGAAGCGAGGGCGGATGCCGGGGCGAGAGCGACGGCCGCGGCTCCGGCGGCGGTCGCGGCGAGGAGAGTACGTCTGGAGGGGGTGGTCCGGTCCTGCACTGATGCTCCTCCCGTGAAGGAAACTTCCAAGGAGCCACGGATATCCGGAAAGTAACTGCCAGTCAAGGGGTGTGGCAGGGAAGGGCGGTGCGCGGGCGTGGCGTGTCGGGACGGGCGGCATCGGAGGCCGGGTGGGCGAGCCGGAGCCGGAGCCGGGGTCGGAGCCGGTGCCGGAGGCCGGGCGAGCTGGGGGCGGAGCCGGAGGTTGGGGCCGGGGGCCGGGGGCCGGGGGCCGGGCGGACCGGGCCGGGCCGGGAGGGCCGCCACCGGCGCTAGGGAGGGGGCGCGCCGGTGGCGGTGTGCCCTGCCGGCCGCAGGCGGCTGGAGAGGGGAGTCAGCGATCGCGGCCGACAGCGAGGGCCGACACCGCGCTGCGGTGACTCACCGGCAGGACGGCACTTGGACGGGGCGGGAGCGCCGCAGGTTCCCCGCATTGCGAAGATTCCTCTTATTCCTGGATAAAGGTGCGGATGATGCCGATGTGACCCCGTCTCATCAGCCCGCCGACGACTGCCCTTTAGCGCTGCTTCCACCGACCATGTAGCAATCCGCGCTGGTGCTACATGGTTGCCGCAGGCGAAGCTCGACGCATGCGCCCCTCCCATGTCGCTCTCGCCGCCCTCGTCGCCGCGGTCTGGGGCGTGAACTTCGTTGTCGTCGAGATCGGCCTCGATCACTTCCCCCCTCTCCTCTTCTCGGCCCTGCGCTTCCTGGTCGCCGCTCTTCCGGCGGTGTTCTTCGTCGGCCGCCCCAAGGTGGCCTGGAAGTGGATCATCGCCGTCGGCCTGGTGCTGGGCGTCGCCAAGTTCGGGCTGCTCTTCACCGGTATGAACGAAGGTGCACCGGCCGGACTGTCCTCCTTGATCCTTCAGATCCAGGCCGTCTTCACCGCGTTCTTCGCGTTCCTGGCCTTGGGCGAGCGGCCGGGAGGAACGCGCATGCTCGGCATGCTCATCGCCCTCTCGGGCATCGCGGTGGCAGCGGTCGACGAAGGCGGCTCGGGCCCGTTGACCGGCTTCGCCCTCGTGATCGCAGCGGCGGCCTGCTGGGGCGTCTCCAATGTCCTGACCCGCAAGGCATCCCCGCCCGACGCCCTCAATTTCATGGTCTGGGTGTCGGTCGTGCCCGTACTCCCCCTGGTCCTCCTCTCCCTTCTGATGGAGGGCCCCGACCGGGACCTCGCCGCACTCCGCGCCCTCGACTGGCCGGGCGTCGGCGTCATCGTCTATGTCGCCTGGATCACCACGATCTTCGGCTTCGGGGCCTGGGGCTGGCTCATCCGTCGCCACCCCGCCTCGTCCGTGGCCCCGTTCTCCCTCCTCGTGCCCGTCTTCGGCATGTCGTCCGCCGCCCTGTTCCTCGACGAGTCGGTCACCCCCCTCCGCTGGTGCGCGGCGGCCCTCCTCGTCGGCGGGGTCGCGCTCACCTCCCTGGCGCGGACAGCGACTCCAGATGCTTCCGCCCCGCCGACAGCAGCCCCGGCAGGTCCGGCGCTTGCGGATGCCAGCGCTTCTCGTACTCCCAGCAGACCCAGCCCTCCTCGCCCGTGAGGGCCAGGCACTCGGCGAGAGGCAGGACGCCGGCACCGAGGGGGAGTGGGCCGAGATCCTCCCGCGAAGCGACGTCCTTGACCTGGACATAGCCGAGGAACGGGGCGAGGGCGGCATCGGTGGTGGCCGGGGCCTCGCCGTCCAGCCAGGGGTGCATGACGTCCCACAGCGCGCCCACGTGCCGATGGCCGACCGTGCCCAGGACGCGGGACACCGCCGCACCCGTGCGGTGCGAGTCGTGCGTCTCCAGCAGGATCCGCACGCCCAGGCCCGCCGCGGTCTCCGCCGCCGCTGCCAGCCGGCGCGCGGCTGCCGCGTCCGCCGTCTCCTGGTCCTGGTCGCCGCCGCCCGGGAAGACCCGTATGAACGAGGCCCCCAAGTCCCTGGCCAGCCACAGCAGTTCGTCGAGCTCCTGGCGCACGGCCTCGTCGTCGCCCGCGGCCGCCACCCGGGCGTAGCCGGCGACCGTCAGGATCTCCACGCCTGCGCGAGCGAACTCGTCCACCACCGCGGCCCGTTCGCGTATACCGATGCCCGGGTGGACCGGCTCCTCCGGGTGGGCCCGCAGTTCCACTCCCTGGTAGCCGGCCGCGGCGGCGAGGGCGGCCACTTCGGGGACGGACATCCCGGGAACTCCGAGCGTCGAGAAGGCGAGCCTCACTGGGGTGATCCTTCCTGGAGGGGGAGCCGCCAGTCCTGGCCGACCAGATCCACCCCGTACGAACGGTGGGGCTTCTCGGCGACAAGAGTGAACCCGGCGCGCTGATAGATCTTGCGGGCGGCGCCGAGTACGTCGTTCGTCCACAGCACCAGTTCCCGATAGCCGACCTCGCGGGCGAAGTCCACGACCGCGCCCACCAGCCGGTCCCCGAGGCCGTGCCCGCGCGCCTCCGGCTCGACCAGCAGCAGCCTCAGCCGGGCGGTGGCCGGCGCCTCGTCCCGTACGCACATCACCGAACCGACCGGGCGGCCGTCCATCTCCGCTATCCACACCCGCTCCAGATGCGGGTCGTGGTCCTGGGCGAAGTCGGCGACTATGCGGGCGACCAGGCCTTCGAAGTCGGCGTTCCACCCGAACTCCGCGGCGTAGAGCGCGCCGTGGCGCTGGACGATCCAGCCCAGATCGCCGGGCACGGGGTCGCGCAGCACGGGGCCCTCGCGGTGTCGGTCCTGGTCGGGGCGGGCCTCGCCCAGTATGTCCCGCACCGTGCGCATCGCCTCCGTCAGACGGGATCGGTCGTCCGCCGGCACGGCGGACAGCAGCTTGCCGACGGCCTCCCGCGACCGCTCGTCCAGCAGCGCGGTCGCCTCGCGTCCGCGCTCGGTGAGCGTGATGCGCTGGCGCCGCGAGTCCGCCTCCGACGGGGCCCGCTCGACCAGACCGTCGCGCTCGAACTTGCTGAGCAGCCGGCTCAGATACCCCGCGTCGAGGGAGAGCTCCAGCCGGAGGTCGGCGGCATCGGTGCGCGGGGCGTGCGCCAGCTCGTAGAGAACGCGCGACTCGGTCAATGTGTACGGCGTGTACAGGTGCTTGCTGTAGTCGAGCGCGCCGATGAGGTTCGTGTAGAAGCGGTTGAAAGCGCGGATCTCGTGAACGGCCATGACCCAGCCCCCATTTTCGTTGACTGAGTCAAAGGCTAGGTGGAGGTGAAGATGCCCGGCAAGGCCTGTGGACAACTCTGCTCCCGAGCCTTGCCGCGCCCCCGTCGGGCCGCTCCCGGGCCCTTGTTCGCCCACCCCGCTCCGTCCCGATCCGCCCTCGCGCAGGGCCTCGGGCCTCGGGCCTCGAGCCGGGTCCGGCCTTTTACCGCCTCTTCGGCGGCGCCGTCGACGCCCGTGCCATGAGCTCCGCACCGATCGTCGCGATGCCCCCGGGCGGAGGCGTCTCCTTGCCCAGGGTCAGCCGCCCTGCCCGTGCTCCTGCCTCGTGCAGCGGCAGCCGTACCGTCGTCAGGGCCGGGACCGCGTCCACCGAGAACGGCAGGTCGTCGAAGCCCGCAACCGAGACGTCCTCCGGAATGCGCAGGCCCTGATCCCGCAGAGCGGCGCAGGCGCCCAGTGCCACCGTGTCGTTGGCGGCGACGACCGCCGTCAGATCCGGGTCGCGGCGCAGCAGCTCCAACGTGGCGTCGTAGCCCGAACGCCGGTCGTACGAGCCGTGCACGGTGAGCCGTGCGTGATCCTCGGCGGCCTTGTCGAGCCCTGCCGCGGCGAGTGCCGCCCGGTGGCCCTCGAGCCGGTGCCGGGTCGTCGTCCGCTCCGCGGGTCCGGCCACGTACCCGATCCGCCGGTGCCCCAGCGTGATCAGGTGCTCGGTGAGCCGCCGCCCGCCTCCCCGGTTGTCGAAGGCGAGGGTCGCCGTGACGGACCCGCCCGGCACGGGCGGCCGGCCGCACAGCACCACCGTCGTACCCGCGTCCGCGAGCCTCGCCAGCTTCGCCGACATCGCGGCGATGTGCTCCGGGTCCTCCAGCGCCCCTCCGGTGAGGACGACCGCCGCGGCCCGTTGCCGCTGCAGCAGGGTGAGGTAGGTCAGTTCGCGTTCGGGGGAGCCGCCCGTGTTGCAGACGACCGCCAGCTTCTCGCCGCCCGCCCGCCCGGAAGCCCCCTCGCCGATCGCGGTCTGCGCGGCTCCGGCCATGATCCCGAAGAACGGGTCGGCGATGTCGTTGACCAGGATGCCGACCAGGTCGGACGTGGCCGCGGCGAGCGAGCTGGCCGGCCCGTTCAGGACGTAGTCCAGCTCGTCGACGGCGCGGAGCACCCGCTCCCGGGTCGTCGCGGCGACGGGGTAGTTGCCGTTGAGTACCCGGGAGACGGTCGCCGGGGACACCCGGGCGCGGGCCGCCACATCCGCCAGCGTGACTGTCATCGCTTTCCTCCGGGGGAGATCGGGCTGAGCCCTTGCAGGGCCACTGTGCGCAGGCTAGCGTCATAGCGCATAGAAAGCGCTTGCTGTCACCGTTTCGCGACCGTATCGAAGACACGAGGACGCAAGGAAACGAGGGGACGACGGAACATGGAGGCATCTTCGTGACACGCAGGACAGTGCGGATCGCCATGAACGGCGTTACGGGACGCATGGGATACCGGCAGCACCTTGTGCGCTCCCTCCTCGCGATCCGCGAGCAGGGCGGCCTCGACCTCGGCGACGGCGAGATCCTCTGGCCCGAGCCCGTCCTGGTGGGCCGCCGCGAGCAGGCCCTGCGTGAGCTCGCCGAGCGCCACGGGCTGACGGAGTGGTCCACGGACCTGGACGCGGTGCTCGACGACCCGTCCGTCGACATCTACTTCGACGCCCAGGTCACCTCGGCGCGCGCCGAGGCGATCAAGAAGGCGATCGCCGCGGGCAAGCACGTCTACACGGAGAAGCCCACCGCGACCGATGTCGCAGGCGCCCTCGAACTGGCCCGGCTCGCCCGCGCCGCCGGCATCAGGCACGGCGTCGTCCAGGACAAGATCTTCCTTCCGGGACTGCTGAAGCTGAAGCGCCTTGTGGAGGGCGGCTTCTTCGGGGAGATCCTCTCCGTCAGGGGAGAGTTCGGCTACTGGGTCTTCGAGGGGGACTGGCAGGAGGCCCAGCGGCCCTCGTGGAACTACCGTTCCGAGGGCGGCGGCGGCATCGTCGTCGACATGTTCCCGCACTGGGAGTACGTACTGCACGAGCTGTTCGGCCGGGTGACGAGCGTTCAGGCGCAGGTCGCGACCCACATCCCGCAGCGGTGGGACGAGCGGGGCAAGCCCTACGCGGCGACGGCCGACGACGCCGCGTACGCCGTCTTCCGGCTGGAGGGCGGGGTCGTCGCCCAGATCAACTCCTCCTGGGCCGTGCGCGTGAACCGCGACGAGCTGGTCGAGTTCCAGGTCGACGGAACCCACGGCTCGGCCGTCGCCGGGCTGCGACGGTGCCGCGCACAGCACCGCAGTGCGACGCCGAAGCCCGTGTGGAACCCGGATCTTCCCGCCACCGAGTCGTTCCGCGACCAGTGGCAGGAAGTGCCCGACAACACGGCCTTCGACAACGGGTTCAAGGCCCAGTGGGAGCTCTTCCTGCGCCATGTCGCCCTCGGGGAGCCGTACCACTGGGATCTGCTCGCCGGCGCGCGCGGCGTGCAGCTCGCCGAGCTCGGGCTGAGGTCGTCGGCGGAAGGACGCCGGCTCGACGTTCCGGAGCTGACGCTGTGACCATCCTGCTGCCGGGCGGCGACGGCACGCTCCGCACGTACGAGCCGCGAGCCGAACGCACGAGCACTGCCTGCTCCGTAGGCAGTGCTCCGCTCGCCTCCCGTACGGTCTTCTCGGCGGCCCACGTCGTCGCCGACCCGTACGCGGACACCAGCCCCGACGGCCCCGCCGCCGTCGACTGGGACGCCACCCTCGCCTTCCGGCGTCACCTGTGGGCGCACGGACTGGGCGTCGCGGAAGCCATGGACACCGCGCAGCGGGGGATGGGACTGGACTGGGCGGGCGCCGCGGAGCTCATCCGGCGCTCGGCCGCCGAGGCGAAGGCGGTCGGGGGCCGCATCGCGTGCGGAGCCGGAACCGACCAGCTCACGGGCGCCGGCGCGGACCTCGAGGCCGTGCGCGCGGCGTACGAGGAGCAGCTCGCGCTCGTCGAGGAGAGCGGGGCGCAGGCGATCCTCATGGCCTCCAGGGCCCTGGCCGCGGCCGCCCGCACCCCGGAGGACTATCTGACCGTCTACGGGCACCTGCTGCGGCAGGCGAGCGAGCCGGTCATCCTGCACTGGCTCGGACCGATGTTCGATCCCGCTCTGGACGGCTACTGGGGCAGCGCGGACCTCGACAAGGCCACCGAGACCTTCCTCCAGGTCATCGCCGAGCACCCGGACAAGGTCGACGGAGTCAAGATCTCGCTGCTGGACGCGCAGCGCGAGATCGACCTGCGACGGCGCCTGCCCGACGGCGTGCGCTGCTACACGGGCGACGACTTCCACTACCCCGAACTGATCGCGGGCGACGACCAGGGCTTCAGCCACGCCCTGCTCGGGATCTTCGACCCTCTGGGGCCGGTGGCGGCCGAAGCCGTACGCGCCCTGGACACCGGCGACGCCAAGGGCTTCAGTGAACTTCTCGACCCGACGGTCGAACTGTCACGCCACCTCTTCGAAGCGCCGACCCGCTTCTACAAGACGGGCGTCGTCCTGCTGGCGTGGCTGGCGGGCCACCAGTCCCACTTCACGATGGTCGGCGGCCTGCAGTCCGCGCGATCGCTGCCGCATCTCGCACGGGCCTACGAACTGGCGGACGGGCTGGGGCTGTTCCCAGACCCGGCGCTGGCCGAGGCCCGGATGCGATCCCTGCTCACGGTGTACGGAGTCGCACGGTGACCCACAGCCTCTCCCGGTTCAGCATCAACCAGATGACCGTCAAGCAACTCACTCTGCCTGAGCTCGCGGAGGCCTGCGTACGGCTCGGCGTGCCCGGCGTCGGACTGTGGCGCGAACCGGTGCGGGCGTACGGCATCGAGGCCGCCGCCAAGCTCGTGCGGGACGCGGGACTCACGGTCACCACGCTCTGCCGTGGCGGCTTCTTCACGGCGACCGACCCCGCGGCGCGGGCACAGGCCCTGGACGACAACCGCGCGGCCGTCGACGAGGCGGCCGCCCTGGGCACGGACACGCTCGTCCTCGTCTCGGGCGGGCTGCCGCCCGGCAGCAAGGACCTGCCGGGCGCGCGCGAGCGCATCACGGACGCGTTGGGCGAACTCGCGCCGTATGCAGGGGAGCGGGGTGTGCGGCTGGCGATCGAACCGCTGCACCCCATGTACGCGGCGGACCGCTGCGCCGTCTCCACGCTCACCCAGGCCCTCGACCTCGCCGAACGCTTCCCCGCCGAGCAGGTCGGCGTCGTCGTGGACACCTACCACATCTGGTGGGACGACCAGGCGCCCGCGGCGGTCGAGCGCGCCGGCGCGGGCGGGCGGATCCACTCGTTCCAACTGGCCGACTGGATCACTCCGTTGCCGGAGGGGGTGCTCAACGGCAGGGGCCAGTTGGGCGAGGGCGCGATCGACCTGCGCGCATGGCGCGAACGCGTCGACGCGGCGGGCTACACGGGCCCGGTCGAGGTGGAGCTCTTCAACGATGAGCTGTGGACGCTCGACGGGGTGGTGCTGCTGGCGGAGACGGCGGCGCGCTACGTCCGGCACGTGCTGTAGCGCGCCGGGACGGCCCTGGGGCGCGCGGCGGCTCACTGCTTCCTGGGGCCGCCGCCCAACAGGTCGCCCAGCACATCGCCGAGGCTGCCCTGAGAGGCACCGGAAAAGCCGGGCGAGCCGGAAGCGGCCCCGGAGGCCCCGGGAGCCGCCCCGGCCGGCCTGCGCTGTGCCGCGCGCTTCGTGAGGACGGTCAGGACCACGGGAACCAGCAGTTCGAGCACCCGGCTGACCGTGGCCAAGGGAAGGCCCGTCTTCTTGGCGACCGCCGCGGCGGCGGGTCTGGCCAGCCGTGAGAGCACGCCTGCCATCAGACTGCCGCTCAGCAGCCCGCCGCCGAGGGTCGCGACGCCCTCGAGCGGAGGTTCGGTCACCTCGGAGACGGCCTGTCGTACCTCCTCCGCGTGCTCCGGTGTCGCGGCGGCCTCCCGCAGGCCTCCGGAGAGCGCGGACACGGACGTGTCCACGAGGCGCGAAGCCTGCCCGGGGTCCGTGCCGAGCAGGCCCGCGATCTCATGGAGCCGGTCGTCCCCCAGCTCGTTCAGTACGTCCTGCTGAAACACATCGTGACTCATGGTGAAAACGCTAAGGGTGCCCCTTTATGTCGGCATTTCGAGATTCCGAAAAAATAACTGCCCGCAGTCGTGCAACCCTTCCGGGGTGAGAAGAGTCGTACTTGGCGTCAGGGCTCCTGGGGAGGGATCTGGGGGGATCGGGGAGCTCTGCCGGAGGGGGAGGGAGCGGGGCCCGGTCATATGACCGGGCCCCTTGAACTCTCCGGGACCTGTGCGGGCCCGGGTGGCCGCCGAGTTCTCCACAGGCGCGGCGGGCTGTCCGACCGGGGCGGTAGCGTCGGATCATGTCCAATCTGGCAGTGGTCGAAGGGGTCCTGGAGCGGATCACCTACGCCAACGAGGAGAACGGGTACACGGTCGCCCGCGTCGACACCGGCCGCGGCGGCGGTGAGCTCCTCACGGTGGTCGGCTCGCTCCTCGGCGCGCAGCCGGGCGAATCACTGCGCATGGAGGGTCGCTGGGGCTCCCATCCGCAGTACGGCAAGCAGTTCAGCGTCGAGAACTACACGACGGTCCTCCCCGCCACCGTCCAGGGCATCCGCCGCTATCTCGGCTCCGGCCTCATCAAGGGCATCGGCCCCAGAATCGCCGAGCGGATCGTCGACCACTTCGGGGCCGACACCCTCGACATCATCGAGAAGGAGCCCGAGAAGCTCATCGAGGTCCCGGGCCTCGGCCCGAAGCGGACGAAAATGATCGGCGCCGCCTGGGAGGAGCAGAAGGCCATCAAGGAAGTCATGGTCTTCCTCCAGGGTGTTGGCGTCTCCACCTCCATCGCCGTGCGGATCTACAAGAAGTACGGTGACGCCTCGATCTCGGTCGTGAAGAACCAGCCCTACCGCCTCGCGGCAGATGTCTGGGGCATCGGCTTCCTCACCGCCGACCGGATCGCCCAGGCCGTCGGCATCCCTCACGACAGCCCCGACCGGGTCAAGGCCGGTTTGCAGTACGCCCTGTCGCAGTCCACGGACCAGGGGCACTGCTTCCTTCCGCAGGAGCAGCTCATCACCGATGCCGTGAAGCTGCTCCAGGTCGACACCGGCCTGGTCATCGACTGCCTCGCCGAGCTCGCGGCCGACGATGAAGGAGTCGTGCGGGAGCAGGTCCCCGCCCCGGACGGCGGGGATCCCCTCACCGCGGTCTACCTGGTGCCGTTCCACCGTGCCGAGCTGTCCCTCTCCGCGCAGCTGATCCGGCTGCTGCGCACGGACGAGGACCGCATGCCGGCCTTCCACGACGTGGCCTGGGACAAGGCACTGGCCTGGCTCGCGGACCGTACGGGCGCGGAGCTGGCCCCCGAGCAGGAGCAGGCCGTGCGCCTCGCGCTCACCCGGAAGGTGGCCGTCCTCACCGGAGGCCCGGGCTGTGGAAAGTCCTTCACGGTTCGCTCGATCGTCGAGCTGGCCCGCGCCAAGAGGGCGAAGGTGGTGCTCGCCGCGCCGACGGGCAGGGCGGCGAAGCGGCTCGCCGAGCTCACCGGTGCCGAGGCGTCCACCGTGCACCGGCTGCTGGAGCTCAAGCCGGGCGGCGACGCGGCCTACGACCGGGACCGGCCGCTCGACGCCGACCTGGTGGTCGTGGACGAGGCGTCCATGCTGGATCTGCTCCTTGCCAACAAGCTGGTGAAGGCCGTGGCCCCGGGTGCGCATCTGCTCCTGGTCGGGGATGTGGACCAGCTGCCGAGCGTGGGCGCGGGCGAGGTGCTGCGGGACCTGCTGGCCGACACCGGGCCGGTGCCCAGCGTCCGGCTGACCCGGATCTTCCGGCAGGCCCAGCAGTCCGGGGTCGTGGCCAACGCCCACCGCATCAACTCCGGGACACAGCCCCTCACCCAGGGCCTCGACGACTTCTTCCTCTTCGTCGAGGACGACACCGAGGAGGCGGGCAGGCTCACCGTGGACGTCGCGGCGCGTCGCATCCCGGCCCGGTTCGGCCTGGACCCGCGGCGCGATGTGCAGGTGCTCGCCCCCATGCACCGCGGACCGGCCGGCGCGGGCACTCTCAACGGACTGCTTCAGCAGGCGATCACTCCCGCCCGCCCCGACCTGCCCGAGAAGCGGCTCGGCG
Source organism: Streptomyces sp. NPDC001970 (assembly GCF_053594115.1). Taxonomy (NCBI): domain Bacteria; kingdom Bacillati; phylum Actinomycetota; class Actinomycetes; order Kitasatosporales; family Streptomycetaceae; genus Streptomyces; species Streptomyces sp. NPDC001970. The sequence goes on from NZ_JBSFDW010000014.1 coordinate 112,558, forward strand.
GCAGGGTGTTCCGCGTCGGCGACAAGGTCACTCAGATTCGCAACAATTACGAGAAGGGGAAGAACGGAGTCTTCAACGGCACGGTCGGCGTGGTGACCTCGCTCAATCCGGTCGATCAGCGGCTGACGGTGCTGACGGACGAGGACGAGGAGGTGCCGTACGACTTCGACGAACTGGACGAGCTCGCGCATGCGTACGCCGTGACGATCCACCGCTCCCAGGGCAGCGAGTATCCGGCGGTCGTGATCCCGGTCACCACCGGCGCCTGGATGATGCTCCAGCGAAATCTGCTGTACACGGCCGTCACCCGTGCGAAGAAGCTCGTGGTCCTCGTCGGCTCCCGCAAGGCCATAGGGCAGGCGGTGCGCACCGTTTCCGCAGGCAGGCGCTTTACCGCACTCGATCACCGGCTGACAGGTGAAGGCTTCGTGGGAAAGATCACCTAAGTCTTCCGGAACCGGGGCGAAGGGGGCACGATGAGCAGGTTGGCGGCACTGAGTGCCGCCAAGTGACCCAATGGTCGACCCCGAGTGCACTCTCCTCAGCCAAATGGGGGATGGTAGAGACAGTCAGGGCACCTCGAAGAAGAGGACTACGTCGGTGAGGGATGACGTGAGCGACAACTCTGTAGTACTGCGGTACGCGGACGGTGAATACACCTACCCGGTGGTCGAGAGCACCGTCGGTGACAAGGGCTTCGACATCGGGAAGCTCCGGGCGCAGACCGGTCTGGTGACCCTGGACAGCGGTTACGGCAACACAGCCGCCTATAAATCCGCGATCACCTACCTCGACGGCGAGCAGGGCATCCTGCGTTACCGCGGTTACCCGATCGAACAGCTGGCCGAGCGCTCCTCCTTCCTCGAGGTGGCGTACCTGCTGATCAACGGCGAGCTTCCGACGGTCGACGAGCTGGCCGCGTTCCGGGGTGAGATCACCCAGCACACGCTGCTGCACGAGGACGTCAAGCGGTTCTTCGACGGCTTCCCGCGCGACGCCCACCCGATGGCGATGCTGTCGTCCGTCGTCAGCGCGCTGTCGACGTTCTACCAGGACAGCCACAATCCGTTCGACGAGAAGCAGCGCCACCTCTCCACGATCCGGCTGCTGGCCAAGCTGCCGACGATCGCGGCGTACGCGTACAAGAAGTCGATCGGCCACCCCTTCGTCTACCCGCGTAACGACCTCGGGTACGTGGAGAACTTCCTGCGGATGACGTTCTCGGTCCCGGCGCAGGAGTACGAGCCCGACCCGGTCGTGGTCGCCGCGCTCGACAAGCTGTTCATCCTGCACGCGGACCACGAGCAGAACTGTTCGACGTCCACCGTGCGCCTGGTCGGCTCGTCGCAGGCGAACATGTTCGCCTCCATCTCCGCCGGCATCTCCGCCCTGTGGGGCCCGCTGCACGGCGGCGCCAATCAGTCGGTGCTGGAGATGCTCGAAGGCATCGCGGCCACCGGCGGCGACGTCGACACCTTCATCCGCAAGGTGAAGAACAAGGAGGACGGCGTCCGCCTGATGGGCTTCGGCCACCGGGTCTACAAGAACTTCGACCCGCGCGCCAAGATCATCAAGGCTGCGGCCCACGATGTGCTCTCCGCGCTCGGCAAGTCGGACGAGCTGCTGGACATCGCCCTCAAGCTGGAGGAGCACGCGCTCTCCGACGACTACTTCGTCGAGCGCAAGCTCTACCCGAACGTGGACTTCTACACCGGCCTGATCTACCGGGCCATGGGCTTCCCGACCGAGATGTTCACCGTGCTGTTCGCGCTCGGCCGACTGCCCGGCTGGATCGCCCAGTGGCACGAGATGATCAAGGAGCCGGGTTCCCGCATCGGCCGCCCGCGCCAGATCTACACGGGCGAGGTCCTGCGGGACTTCGTTCCGGTCGAGGCCCGCTGACGGCTGCCGGGGGTCCGGGGGGTGTCCCCCGGGCCTGCATGGCCACGGGCGAGGTCCTGCGGGGCTTCGTTCCGGTCGAAGCCCGCTGACGCCGGTCCTCCAGGGTCGTCGCTCCTGAGGTGTGTCCCAGGGGCGACGGCGCCTCCTGGGCAGGACGGCGTCTCCTGAACCAAGCGAGAAGCGCCCCGCTGCCGATCCCCCCACGGGTCGGCGAGCGGGGCGCTTCCCATATCCCCGGTGCGGATTCCCCCCACGGGATCCGGCCCGGGCGTCTGCTGGTACCCAGCAGAAGCTCTTCGCGCGGTCTGCCGGGGTACGTATGTCGGGAGGGCCGCTCAAAGCTCCCCGGTCTACGTGCCCCGGCCAACGCTTGCCTGGGACGTCCCCCAAGACATCCCATGAACGTCCCCCAAGACGTTCTGGCATCGCCCACTTAGACTCGCGAAGAGCCCGAATGGTTACCCACAAATATCTGTGATCTGGATCTCTTTGTGAAGGTCCTGTGTATCACGTGAAGGATCGCAGACGCAGGCTGTTGCTCACCACGAAAACGGACGAGAAAGCCATGGCGAATCCGGCGATCATGGGATTCAGCAGTCCTGCGGCGGCCAGCGGCAGAGCCGCGACGTTGTAGCCGAAGGCCCAGAAGAGGTTCCCCTTGATGGTGGCGAGGGTCCGCCGCGAGAGCCGGATGGCGTCGGCGGCGACCCGCAGATCGCCCCGTACGAGCGTGAGGTCCCCGGCCTCGATGGCCGCGTCCGTGCCCGTACCCATGGCCAGACCGAGGTCGGCGGTGGCCAGTGCGGCGGCGTCGTTCACACCGTCACCCACCATCGCGACCGTCCGGCCCTCCGCCTGAAGGCGCCGGATCGCGGCCACCTTGTCCTGCGGCAGCACCTCGGCGTACACCTCGTCGATGCCGACGCCGGCCGCGACCGCCTCGGCGACCGCGCGCTCGTCGCCCGTGAGCAGCACGGGCTTCAGGCCCAGCGCGCGCAGCTGGGCGACCGCCTCGGCGCTGGTGTCCTTGACCGCGTCGGCCACGGTCAGGATGCCGCGGGCCGTCCCGTCCCAGGCGACCGCGACGGCGGTACGTCCGGAGATCGCGGAGAGCTCGTGCGGCGGCTCCACGCCGGCCTCCTCGAGCAGGCGGGCGCGGCCGACGAGGACGGTGTGTCCGTCGACCGTGCCGCGTACCCCGAGGCCGGGAACGTTCTCGAAGGCCTCGGGAACGGGGAGCGGGGAACCGAGCCGGCCCGCGGCGCCGTCGGCGACGGCACGGGCGACGGGGTGCTCGGATGCGTGCTCCAGGGCGCCCGCCAACCGCAGCAGCTCCTCCTCGGTGGTGGGGCCGGTGACGTACACGTCCTGCAGGCGCATACGGCCGGTGGTGACCGTTCCGGTCTTGTCGAGGACGACGGTGTCGACCGTGCGGGTCGACTCCAGGACCTCGGGGCCCTTGATGAGAATGCCGAGCTGCGCCCCCCGGCCCGTACCGACCATGAGGGCGGTGGGCGTGGCCAGCCCCAGCGCACAGGGGCAGGCGATGATCAGCACGGCGACGGCCGCGGTGAATGCGGCGGCCGTGTCGCCGGCCACCAGGAGCCAGGTGACCAGGGTGCCGAGGGCGATCAGCAGGACGACGGGGACGAAGACGGCCGAGATGCGGTCGGCGAGACGCTGTACCTGCGCCTTGCCGTTCTGGGCGTCCTCGACCATCCGGGCCATCCGGGCCAGCTGGGTGTCGGTGCCGATCCGGGTGGCCTCCACGACGAGCCGGCCCGCGGTGTTGACGGTCGCACCGGTGACGTTGTCGCCTACGGTCACGTCCACCGGGACGGACTCGCCCGTCAGCATGGACGCGTCGACGGCCGAAATGCCCTCGACGACGACTCCGTCGGTCGCGATCTTCTCGCCCGGGCGCACGACGAACAGGTCGCCGACGACGAGGTGGGCGGCCGGGACGCGTACCTCCGTACCGCCCCTGAGCACGGCGACGTCCTTGGCGCCCAGCTCCAGCATCGCGCGCAGGGCGGCGCCCGCCTTCCGCTTGGCGCGGGCCTCCAGATAGCGGCCGAGGAGGATGAACGTGACGACGCCCGCGGCGACCTCGAGATAGATGGCCGATGCGGCGTCGGTGCGGCCGGTGCCGGGGATGACGGCGAGGTCGAATCCGTGGCGCATGCCCGGCATGCCCGCATGCCCGAAGAACAGCGCCCAGAGGGACCAGCCGAAGGCGGCGAGGGTGCCCAGGGACACGAGGGTGTCCATGGTGGCCGCGCCGTGCCGGAGGTTGGTCCACGCGGCGCGATGGAAGGGCAGTCCGCCCCAGACGACCACGGGCGCGGCGAGGGTGAGTGAGAGCCACTGCCAGTTGTCGAACTGGAGCACGGGCACCATGGCCAGCAGGATGACGGGCGCGGCGAGCAGAGCGGATATCAGCAGGCGCTGTCGCAGGGCGGCGACGGTGTCGCCGGCAGAGGAGCGGGCTCCGGCTCGGGCGGCCGGGGCTGCGGGCCGGGGCTGCGGCGCTCCGGTGGTCGCATGGGGCGGGGCCTGCGCGGCCGAGGACGTCCGATCGGCGGTCCGTGGCCGGGCGTGGCCGGGCGCGCCGACGGCCGCGGGACGGGGGGCGTCCTCGCTGGGGCGCGGGACGGCAATCACGTCCGCGAGGGTGCCAGGGAGGGCGGTCGTGTCCCTGGTCGCGATGTCGGGGGCCACGGCAGGGGCGCTCAGCGGCATGGCCGTGTAGCCGGTCTTCTCGACCACGGCGATCAGGTCGGCGACCTCCGTGCCCTCGCCGTAGGCGACGCGGGCCTTCTCGGTCGCGTAGTTGACCGTCGCCGTGACGCCGTCCACGCGGTTGAGCTTCTTCTCGACGCGGGCCGCGCACGACGCGCAGGTCATCCCGCCGATCAGGAGCTCGACCCGGGACGTGCCCGTGTCCGGCGTCTCGGTGGCGATGCTGGTCATGGGTACTGGCTCCAAGGGCGGGTCGGGCCGGGCCGTGCGCTGTGGCGCTACGGCCCGGCCGGGAACGGATGTCGGGCCTGGCCGATCAGGCCTGGCCGACGAGCTCGTAGCCCGCCTCGTCGACCGCGGCGCGCACCGCGGCCTCGTCCAGCGGAGTGTCGGACACGACGGTGACCTGCCCGGTGGCCGCGACCGCCTTGACCGAGGTGACGCCGGCGATCTCGGAGATCTCGCTCGACACCGCACCCTCGCAGTGGCCGCAGGTCATGCCCTTCACCTCGTACACCGCGGTGACACCGGCCTGCTGTGCGTCCGCCGCGCCGCCGCCGTGGCAGGTGCCGGCGGGCGAACAGCAGGAGCCGGTGGCCTGGGGGAGCTCGGTCTTCGTCTCGACGGTCATGGGCGTTCTCCTCTTCGAGCCGTGTGCGCTTCGCGATCAGTTCGCGGAACGACGTCATGGTGCATCAGGCGCATCAGGAGGGTCCCGGGGCACCGGGGTTTCCTCTCCGGGCACCAGGTTATACCCCTAGGGGGTATGAATGCGAGTCCCTCGTGGCGTGTCGGGCAGCACTCGGGTGGATAGGTTCGAGCCGATTCCAGCGGAGCCAGGGAAGGCAGGGCCGATGAGGGCTGTGGTGTTCGAGGAGTACGGGCGGGACGCCGAGGTACGCGCAGTGCCGGACCCGGTCCCGTCCGAGCACGGCGTGGTCGTGCGCGTCGAGGCCACCGGACTGTGCCGCAGCGACTGGCACGGCTGGATGGGCCACGACCCGGACATCACCCTCCCGCACGTTCCCGGACACGAGCTCGCCGGAGTCGTCGAAGCGGTGGGCCCCGGGGTTGCCGGCTGGCGTCCGGGCGACCGGGTCACCGTCCCCTTCGTCTGTGCCTGCGGCCGCTGCGCCGCCTGCGCGGCCGGGGACCAGCAGGTCTGCGAGCACCAGACCCAGCCCGGATTCACGCACTGGGGTTCCTTCGCCGAGTACGTGGCGCTCGAGCACGCGGACGTGAATCTGGTGGCCGTGCCCGAGGAGCTGTCGTTCGCGACGGCGGCGGGGCTCGGCTGCCGGTTCGCGACCGCCTTCAGGGCCGTGGTGGCCCAGGGGAGGGTGGCCCCCGGCGAATGGGTCGCGGTGCACGGCTGCGGTGGGGTGGGGCTGTCCGCGGTGATGATCGCGGCGGCCTGCGGGGCGCGGGTGGTCGCGGTGGATGTCTCACCGCGGGCACTCGAACTGGCGCGCACGTTCGGCGCCGCGGAGTGCGTGGACGCCACGGCGCTCACGGGCGCCGGTGCGGGCGCCGAGAGCCGTGGCCCGGGCAGCAGTGGTGCCGGCGGCGGTGGTACCGCCGATGCGGTGCGCGAGCTGACGGGTGGGGGTGCCCATCTCTCCCTCGACGCCCTCGGCTCCCCGGTCACCTGTGTCGCCTCGGTGCAGAGCCTGCGCCGTCGGGGACGGCATGTGCAGGTCGGCCTCCTGCCCTCGGCGGCGGGGGACCCCGTGATGCCGATGGGCCGTGTCATCGGGGAGGAGCTGGAGATCCTCGGCAGTCATGGGATGGCCGCGCACTCCTACGGCCCGATGCTGGAGATGGTGCGCTCGGGGGCGCTGAGGCCGGACCTCCTGGTCACCTCGGTGATCTCCCTGGACGCCGCCCCGGCCGCGCTGTCCGCCATGGGCACGACCCCGGGGGCGGGCGTGACGATCATCGAGCCGGGCCGCGGGTGAGCAACGGCCGGCATGGGGCTCGGTTCCCGCGCCGGCCGGACACGGGCCCCCGAGGGCTCATTCCCTGCGGCCCCTGTTGCCGGGGCGATTGGCCACCCAGCGGCGGACGGTGTCCGCGTACCAGTAGGGCTTTCCAGCCTCCACATGGTCGGGCGGCGGAAGGAGGCCGTGCTTGCGGTACGAGCGAACCGTGTCCGGCTGCACCCGGATGTGCGCGGCGATGTCCTTGTAGGACCAGAGCCTTCTGTCCGTCATCTGTGGCACCTCCCTGCGCGCGCCGCAGCGGCGGCCGGGAAAGCCGTCGGGGGAGCTGTGACGCGGACGCTGGCGATCACTGAGCCTGTGCCCGGTGCAACGACAGGGCGCGAGGGGGAGGAGGGGCTGTCGATGCCTTGTGACGGAAGGCCCGCGTAATGGAGACAAGCGTGACAGGAAGGCAACAGCTGTGACATGACCGGAGCCTTGGGACAATCGGTCCGCGTGTGCCGAGCACGACGTGGGCCGCGGACCGCGTGTGTCGAGCACGATGTGGGCCGCAGACCGCGTTTGCCCGGGCACGCGCGGATCGCAGGCCCCGCGCGGAGGCGGCAATTGCCCCCGTCACGCCCCGCAGGACCGGAGGAAGCGGCGGCTGCGCTGGGCGATCGGGAAGGGCTTGTCCGGGGGCGCGGGTACATGTCCTGCTCGACGATCGCGAACAGCTCGGAGTCCAGCCGCCGCGCCGCGGCCAGCACCGGCTCCAGCGCGGGGACGCCCCGCGGCGGCCCGCACATCACACCCCGCGCCACGGCCGGTCCGAACGGCACCTCGCCCACGACCACTTCGGCGAGGATCTCCGGATCCACCTGCTTGAGGTGGAGGTAGCCGATCCGCTCCCCGTAGGTCTCGATGAGCTTGACGCTGTCGCCGCCGCAGTAGGCGTAGTGCCCGGTGTCCAGGCAGAGCGAGACCAGTTCCGGGTCGGTCGCGTCGAGGAAGCGGCTGACGTTCGCCTCGCTGTCGATATGGGTGTCCGCGTGCGGGTGGACGACGATCCGCAGGCCGAAGCGGTCGCCGACCTCCCTCCCGAGGCGCTCGGTCCGGGTGGTGAGATCGCGCCACTGCTCGGCGGTGAGCTCCCGGTCCTCGAGCACCTCGCCCGTCCTGTCGTCGCGCCAGAAGGACGGGATGACGACGAGATGGTCCGCGCCCATCGCCCGGGTGAGCGCCGCGATGTCGGCGACATGCGCCCAGGTCTTCTCCCGGACGGCCGGTCCGTGGTGCAGCCCGGTGAAGACGGTGCCGGCCGAGACCTTCAGCCCGCGCGCCGCGGTCTCGGCCGTGAGCCGGGCCGGGTCGGTGGGGACGTAGCCGTACGGGCCGGGAGGTAGCCGTACGGGCCGAGTTCGATCCACTCGTACCCCACCTGCGCGACCTCGTCGAGGAAACGCTGCCAGGGAACCTGCTGCGGGTCGTCGGGGAACCACACGCCCCAGGAGTCAGGGGCCGACCCGATCCGGATGCGGTGGGGCAAGGGGGCGGAGGAGGTCATGGCGGTCAGCTTTCCCGCCGTCCGAGAAAGGAGTCAAGCTTTCGTCCGAATGTAAGGACAAAATGTTGACAGGGTTCGTGAGGGCGGGTTAGACCAGGGAACAGCCGGACGGTGGAACCGAAGGGACGCGTATGTCGCAGCCGTACGACGTGATCACGATGGGCCGGATCGGCGTGGACCTCTACCCGCTGCAGACCGGGGTTCCGCTGGCGCGGGTCGAGACCTTCGGGAAGTTCCTCGGCGGTTCCGCCACGAATGTGGCGGTCGCGGCGGCACGGCTCGGCCGCGGCGCCGCGGTGGTCACCCGCACCGGACGGGACGCCTTCGGGGAGTACCTTCACGAGGCGCTGAGGGAGTTCGGCGTCGACGACCGCTGGGTGACGGCGGTGCCGGGGCTGCCGACGCCGGTGACGTTCTGCGAGATCTTCCCGCCGGACGACTTCCCGCTGTACTTCTACCGGCAGCCCAAGGCGCCGGACCTCGAAGTGCACGTGGACGAACTCGACTTGGCGGCGATCGGCGCGGCACGGGTCTTCTGGACGACCGGCACCGGGCTGTGCGCCGAGCCGAGCAGGAGCGCGACCCTCGCGGCGCTGGAGCACCGGGCGAAGTCCGGCACGACCGTCTTCGACCTGGACTGGCGGCCGATGTTCTGGGAGAGCACGGCCCGGGCGGCTCCGGACGAGGCGCGTCCGTACTACGCGCAGGCCCTCGCCCACGCCACCGTCGCCGTCGGCAATCTCGACGAGTGCGAGATCGCGACCGGCGAGCGCGAGCCGTACGCCGCTGCCCGCGCGCTGCTGGCCGGGGGAGTCGAACTGGCCGTGGTCAAACAGGGGCCCAAGGGCGTCCTGGCCGTGCACCGGGACGGCACCACCGCCGAAGTCCCGCCGGTGGAGGTCCAGGTGGTCAACGGGCTCGGTGCGGGCGACGCGTTCGGCGGCGCGATGGTGCACGGGCTGCTGGCCGGGTGGGAGCTGGAGCGGGTGATGCGGTACGCCAACGCCGCCGGCGCGATCGTCGCCTCCCGCCTGGCCTGCTCCTCCGCCATGCCCTACCCCGCCGAGGTCGAGGCACTGCTCGACGGCCGAGCACCCGGTCCCGAGGCGGATCCCGACCCACATCCCGGTCCACGTACCGAGCCGCACCCGGCGCCCGGCCCCGTACCCGGGGCGGCGTCATGACCCGCGTCGACGTCGCCGGCCTGGTCCGCATCAGGGCGCACCACCCCGAGGCCGTCGCCGAGGCGGCGGCCCGGCGGCGCAGGCGCCCCCTCGTCGGGAGCAGCGGCCGGCTGATGATCATCGCCGCCGATCATCCCGCCCGTGGCGCCCTCGCCGTCGGCGATCGGCGCCTCGCCATGGCCAACCGCCTCGGCCTCCTGGAGCGCCTGTGCACCGCCCTGGAGCGCCCCGGTGTCGACGGGGTCCTCGCCACCGCCGACATCCTGGAGGACCTCCTCCTGCTCGGCGCCCTCGACGACAAGGTCGTCATGGGCTCCATGAACCGGGGCGGACTCGCGGGCGCCGCGTTCGAACTGGACGACCGGTTCACCGGCTACCGGGCCGAGGATCTCGCGCGGCTCGGCTTCGACGCCGGGAAGCTGCTCCTCCGTATCGACTACGACGACCCGGGCTCCCTCGACACCCTCCACTCCACAGCCCGCGCCATCGACGAGATGGCCGCACACCGGCTGCCGGTCTTCGTCGAGCCGTTCATATGCCGCCGCGTCGACGGGGTCCTGCGCAACGATCTGTCCGCCGACGCGGTCACCCGTTCCCTCGCGATCGCCTCCGGTCTCGCCGGCACCTCGGCGTACACCTGGCTGAAGATCCCCGTCACCGAGAACCCGGACGACATGGCGCGGGTGATGGAGACCTCGACGCTGCCCGCGGTGCTGCTCGGCGGCGACGTGGGGGACTCCGCCGAGAGGCAGGCGGCGGCGTACGAGAAATGGCGCGGAGCCCTGCAACTGCCCACCGTCCAGGGTCTGGTGGTGGGGCGCTCACTGCTCTATCCGGTCGACGGCGATGTGGCGGGAGCGGTCGATACGGCCGTAGGACTGCTCTAGGGGGTACGGAGAACTCATGGACGACCACAGGCATGTACGGGCAGGCGCCGCGGCCGACGGGCCGTACGCGCTCGACATCGACCCCAAGACGGCCGGATGGGGCTACTCGGCGCTGCGGATCCTGGAGCTGCGTCCGGGTGCCTCGCATCTGCTGAGCGCCGGGGACAGCGAGTGGATCGTGCTTCCGCTCAGCGGCGGCTGTACGGTGCAGATCGCGGGCGAGAGCTTTGAACTGCTGGGCAGGGAAGGTGTGTTCGCCGGAGTCACCGACTTCGCGTACGTACCGCGCGACGCCCATGCACAGATCGCCTCCGGCGCGGGAGGCCGCTTCGCCCTGGCAGGAGCGAAGTGCGAGCGACGACTCCCCGCTCGCTACGGACCCGCGCCGGAGGTACCGGTCGAGCAGCGCGGCACGGGCAGCTGCGCCCGCCGGGTGCACAACTTCGCCGCCGCCGGCTCCTTCGACTGCGACCGCCTCATCGCCGTCGAGGTGCTCACTCCGGGCGGCAACTGGTCGTCGTACCCACCCCACAAGCACGACGAGCACCGGCCCGGCGTGGAGACCAGACTGGAAGAGATCTACTACTTCGAGATCGGCGGTGAGCACGGCTTCGGCTACCAGCGGGTGTCGCCGTCGCGGCCCGGCGGCACCGACCTGCTCGCCGAGGTCCGCAGCGGCGACGCCGTCCTCGTCCCCGACGGCTGGCACGGACCGTCCATCGCCGCGCCCGGCCACGACATGTACTACCTGAACGTCATGGCGGGCCCGGGACCGGAACGGGAATGGCGGATCTGCTTCCACCCCGACCACACGGAGGGCTACCGATGAGCACGGGACCGAGCACGGGACCGAGCACCGGGCAGGACACGGGACCCGACGCCCGGGCCGGCACAGGGCAGGCCGACCTCCGGCGCGGCACCGGGCGGTCCGCCACCCGGCCCGGCGACGCCGGGCAGGCCGAGCCGCGCCCCGGCACGCGCCGTCTCACCACCGCCCAGGCGCTGATCGCCTTCCTCGCCCGCCAGTACACCGAGCGCGACGGCCGGAAGCAGCGGCTCATCGGCGCCACGTGGGGCATCTTCGGCCACGGAAACGTCGCGGGGATCGGCCAGGCCCTGCTGGAGAGCGGCGCCGACATGCCGTACTACCAGGGTCGCAACGAACAGGCGATGGTCCACGCGGCCGTCGGCCACGCCCGACAGTCCTGCCGGCTCGCCACCCACGCCGTCACCACCTCCATCGGCCCCGGCGCCACGAACCTCGTAACCGGCGCGGCCCTCGCCACCGTCAACCGGTTCCCCGTGCTCCTCCTCCCCGGTGACGTCTTCGCGAGCCGCCCCGCCGACCCGGTCCTCCAGCAGCTCGAGGTCCCCTACGCGGGGGACGTCTCCGTCAACGACTGCCTGCGCCCCGTCTCGAAGTACTTCGACCGGATCACCCGTCCCGAGGCCCTGATCCCGGCCGCCCTCACGGCCATGCGGGTCCTCACCGACCCCGCCGAGACCGGCGCGGTCACGCTCGCCCTGCCGCAGGACGTGCAGGCGGAGGCCTACGACTGGCCGGAGGAGTTCTTCGCCGAGCGCGTCTGGCACGTGCGCCGTCCCATGCCCGACCCGGACGAACTGGCGGCGGCGGCAGCGGCGGTACGGTCCGCCCGCCGGCCCCTGATCATCGCGGGCGGCGGCGTGCACCACAGCCGTGCGGAGACCGCCCTGAAGACGCTGGCCGAGTCGACCGGTATCCCCGTCGCCTCGACCCAGGCGGGCAAGGGCTCGCTGCGCCACGACCATCCGCAGGACGTCGGCGGCATCGGCCACACCGGCACCGCGACCGCCGACGAGCTGGCGCGCGCCGCGGACCTGGTCATCGGCGTCGGCACCCGTTACTCCGACTTCACCACCGCATCCGGCACCCTCTTCACCCACCCCGACGTCCGCTTCCTCAACCTCAACATCACCGGCTTCGACGCGCACAAGCTCTCCGCCCTCCCGCTCGTCGCGGACGCCCGGGCGGGCCTGCACGGTCTCATCGCCTCCCTCCACGGCCACCACGTGGAACACAGCTACGAGACGGAGTACACGGACGACAAGGAGCGGTGGGAGCACCGCGTCGACGCCGCGTTCGAGGCGCGCGACGAGGACGTACGCCCCACCCAGCCGCAGGTCCTCGGCGTGCTCGACGGTCTGGTCACCGAGGACGACATCGTGATCAACGCGGCGGGCTCGCTCCCCGGAGACCTCCACAAGCTCTGGCGTGCCCGCTCCCGCGACCAGTACCACGTCGAGTACGGCTACTCCTGCATGGGATACGAGATCCCCGCGGCGATCGGCGTCGCGATGGCCGCACCGGACCGGCCGGTCTGGGCGCTCGTCGGCGACGGTACGTATCTGATGAATCCCACCGAGATCGTCACCGCGGTGCAGGAGAACATCCCCATCAAGGTGGTCATCCTCCAGAACCACGGGTACGCGTCGATCGGCGGCCTCTCCGAGTCGGTCGGCTCCGAGCGCTTCGGCACCGACTACCGCCGCCGGGAGGCCGACAGGACGTACACGGGGCCACCGCTCCCCGTCGACCTCGCGGCCAACGCGGCCTCCCTCGGCATGCGGGTGCTGCGCGCCAAGACTGTCCGTGACCTGCGCGAAGCCCTGACGCAGGCCCGGGCTTCAGACCGCCCCACATGTGTCTACGCCGAGACCGAAACGGCAGACACTGTGTCGGGCGCGCCCCCCGCGCAGGCGTGGTGGGATGTTCCTGTGGCCGAGACCGCTACCCGCCCGTCGGCGGTCAAGGCCCGGGAGGAGTACGACCGGCAGGTCGCAGCCCGACGCCGCCATCTCTGAAGGACCTGAAGGAGCTTTTCGTCATGACGAAGACCGTCAACCACTGGATCGGTGGCAAGACCGTCGAGGGCGCGTCCGGCAACTGGGGCCCGGTCACCGACCCGGCGACCGGGGCCGTGACCACGCAGGTCGCCCTCGCCTCCGTCGAGGAGGTCGACGCGGCCGTCGCCGCCGCGAAGGCCGCCTTCGGGACCTGGGGCACGTCCTCCCTGGCCCAGCGGACCACGATCCTCTTCCGCTTCCGGGCGCTGCTCGACGCCAACCGCGACGCGATCGCCGAGCTGATCACCGCGGAGCACGGCAAGGTCCACTCGGACGCGCTGGGCGAGGTGGCCCGTGGTCTGGAGATCGTGGACCTGGCCTGCGGGATCACCACCCAGCTCAAGGGTGAGCTGTCCACCCAGGTGTCGAACCGTGTCGATGTGGCGGCGATCCGCCAGGCGGTCGGTGTCGTGGCCGGAATCACGCCGTTCAACTTCCCGGCGATGGTGCCGATGTGGATGTTCCCGCTGGCCATCGCCTGCGGAAACACCTTCGTCCTCAAGCCGAGCGAGAAGGACCCCTCCCCGTCGCTGAAGATTGCCGAGCTGCTGGCCGAGGCCGGTCTGCCGGACGGTGTCTTCAACGTCGTCCACGGCGACAAGGTCGCGGTCGACCGTCTCCTGGAGCACCCGGACGTCTCGGCGATCTCCTTCGTCGGCTCGACCCCGATCGCCCGGTACATCCACACCACCGCCTCCGCCAACGGCAAGCGCGTCCAGGCGCTCGGCGGGGCGAAGAACCACATGCTGGTCCTCCCGGACGCGGACCTCGACGCGGCCGCGGACGCCGCCGTCTCCGCCGCGTACGGCTCCGCGGGCGAGCGCTGCATGGCGATCTCGGCGGTCGTCGCCGTCGGCGCGATCGGTGACCAGCTGGTGGACAAGATCCGCGAGCGCGCAGAGAAGATCAAGATCGGCCCGGGCAACGACCCGACGTCCGAGATGGGCCCGCTCATCACCAGGGCACACCGCGACAAGGTCGCCTCGTACGTCCACGGCGCGGCGACCCAGGGTGCCGAGGTCGTTCTCGACGGCACGGGCTACACGGTGGACGGCTTCGAGGACGGACACTGGATCGGCCTGTCGCTCCTCGACAAGGTCTCCACGGACTCCGACGCGTACCGGGACGAGATCTTCGGCCCCGTGTTGTGCGTGCTGCGCGCCGACACGTACGAGGAGGGCCTCGCGCTCGTCAACTCCTCGCCGTTCGGCAACGGCACCGCGATCTTCACCCGCGACGGCGGCGCCGCCCGCCGCTTCCAGCTGGAGGTCCAGGCGGGCATGGTCGGCGTGAACGTGCCGATCCCCGTGCCGGTCGGCTACCACAGCTTCGGCGGCTGGAAGGACTCGCTCTTCGGCGACCTGCACATCTACGGCAACGACGGCGTGCAGTTCTACACCCGCGGCAAGGTCGTCACCACCCGCTGGCCGGACCCGTCCGAGGCCCCGGCGGGCGTGGACCTGGGCTTCCCGCGCAACCACTGAGCCGTGAGCCCTGTGGCCTGATCCCCGCAGCCTGCCGCGCGGCCCGTACGGAACCCTCACCCCGTACGGGCCGCGCGGTCGTCCGAGTAGGGTCGGTTCATGCCACCGCAGCACCAGATCCGCGCCCTGCACACCGAGACCACGGTCACCGTCTACCAGGCGTACGACCCGGCGATCGGCGTCCCGGCAGCGCGGAACGGGCGCTTCCCGGCCGCCTGGAAGCGGGACCGGATGACATGGATCATCAAGCCGTGTCCACAACCTCTTTCCGTGGCTACACGCCGGTGGGAAGGGGAAAGCGGACGCGCCCACCGGTGAGCGGCACGGGTGGGCGTGCCCCCACGTCACCGACGCACTGTGCCGAGCGGGCGTCCATCGGTCGGGCCTGCATCGTTGCCTACGAGGACTGCGTTTCGGCCCCATCTCCAGGGCACAAGCTGGAGGACGCCGAACGCCACCTCGACAGCAAAGAAGAGCCACAGGATCCGTGACACACCGTGGGCCAGTGCGTACGCCTGCCACGTCGCGAACAGGGCACGGGCGATGCCGTCGAACAGTCCGTGCTCCGGCAGCGGCCTGACGATGCGCAGCACGGCCCAGACGACCACCACCGAGCCCATCAGATTGGCGAACAGAATCTGCCACAGGTCGAGTTTGGGCAGAGCGCCAAGCCCGAGTGCATTGCTGCACGATGACAGCGCGTCGTGTACCAGCACGTAGGTCCATGGAGTTGCGAATCCCCCCGTCACAGCCAGGTCGTACCAGGCGCTCGCGCGTACGACGCGGAGGTAGGTGGGGTGCGCGGGCGTGTGAAGACGGCTCACGATGAGGCTCCTGTTGGTCTCGTGGCTGCGATGCCTCACGCTAAACAGTGGAGTACGGTCCAAGGTCAAGCCCGACATCCGATGGAGGGGCATGCGTATCGGTGAGCTTGCCGCGCAGGTTGGCATGACCAGAGACACGATCCGGTTCTACGAGAAGGTCGGCCTTGTCGAAGGTCGGCGATTGCCCAACGGGTATCGCGACTTTCCACCCGAGACGGCGGCCTGGCTGCAATACATTCGCACTGCGCAGGCACTTGGTTTCTCCCTGGCAGAGATCGCGCGGAACGGCGAGAAATTGCGCGAAGCACCGGACACGGCGGAGGCGCTGTCCGCGCTCTTCGAGGAGAAGATTCAGATCATCGACGCCCGTATCGCTGAACTGGCCGTTCTACGAGCCGACCTGACGACTCGTGTCGGCACTGGCTGCCCGCTGCGTGCGGCCGGCCCGCCCGGCGGAGCAGGAGATCGAGAGCGTCGGGGTTCCGACCGGTATGTGGCCTCCAGCGGGATGGTCGACTGAACGGGTTTGCCGATCACCATGGACATGCGCGGGAATGATCGGGCACCCCGCTGGTCCGCAGCACGGCGAGCGTCTGGCGGGAGAGGGAGGGGGCACGGACGGGAACAGACGAAACGGGCTGTGAGCGCGGCTTGACATGGATCATCAAGCCGCGTTCACAGTCCTCATCCGGCACAGCAGCATCTGAACCCACGTGGATCTATGCCACTTCGATGCCAAAATCCTGCACAAGCGCCTCCAGGCCGCCCGTGTAGCCCTTGCCGCCCAGCACGAAGTCCCAGTCCCCGTTCGGCCTTCGGCGGAAGGAGCCGAGTACCAAGGCGGTTTCGCGTGGTCGGCCGTCGGAGACTTCGAGTCGTCCCAGTTCGCTCAGCCCCGGGTCGAGCAGACGGATGCAGGCGTCCGTGAAGCCGGAGAGATCGGCTTCAGGGTTCACCTCCGGGTCGATGGCTGCTACGAGGACGAATCGGTCAGCTTCGTCCGGCAGTCCGTCGAAGGAGACACAGATTGCTGCCTTGTCAGGTGCCGTGGGATCAAGGGCGCGGACGGAGCCATCGGCTGTCTGTGGGTTGTTGAAGAAGACGAAGTGTTCGTCGCTGAGTACGCGGTTGCCACGGCAGACGAGAGCGCACACATCCAGGGCGACACTTCCGGACCATGACATGCCCAGGACGTTGTAGTCGTCGGGCAGTCGAGTGTTCGGACCGGACGTCGTCGGCTGCGCTGCACCTTGACGGGCGCCCTCACCCAGGCGCCCGCGTAGTCCATGGCGATGCAGCAGGTCGACGAGCTCAGTACCCGAGATCAGTTCGAGTGGCTTTCCGTTGGCGAAGGTGTGTGAGCCGGGGCCGAACCTTGACGTTGTCACGAGGACGCCCTTGTTGGCGCCGGCATCCTGCATGGTCCCGTAAAGGTCACGTACAGCGGCGGGCGGCACCGTGTTGCGGTAACGCTTCACCTGCACGGTGATCTTTCCACCTCGGATCGGTGTCGGATCCAGTGCATCGACGTCCACGCCGCCATCGTTGGAGCGCTGTGTGGTGACTGCCTGCATCCCCATGGCCCGGAAGAGATCGGCAACGAGGTTCTCGAAGGCGATCGGATCCATGTCGTACAGGTTGGGTTCCTCATCGCTGCCATGTGCGACAACGCGGTTCCCGACATCCTGCGGCAGGCGACTCGGCCGTATCGGCGTGAGTTGGTCGGGTCGAGCCGAGACCTGCCCGCGCAGCGCATCGGCCAGGCAACTGCCTGCGTCCACCTGTGCCAAGTGCAGGTCACGAAACGTTGAGCACGAAGTCATGACGGTAGCCAGGTAGATGTGGCCTGGTCGGCCCGTCGTAGGGTCATGCCCGTCCACGAACCCATTCAGGTTCACCGACTCGAGCGCGCCCAGTTCATCCGCGGCGAAGAGTTCGTGCAGGACGAGCAGCATGCATTGCGCGAGAACCTCCTGGTACAGAGCCCGACGCTGTCCCAGTGGGCGGGGAGTCTCCTTGTCCTGGTCCACCCCCGACATGTACCGAACGGACTTGGCCTCAGGGACGATGCTGTAGGCAGGCAACTCCCAGTCCAGTACCAGCTGTCGAGCTGCCGGGTCATAGGCGACTGCCACCTGACGTGGGAAGCCTTCAGGCCACGCGGTCGACGCGTAGAGAGCGCCGGAGAAGTACTCGACCACAGACTCGGGATCGAGGCGTCTGACTCCTTCGGTCACCCCGGCGATGCCGGCGTTGTGCCGACGCACATCAGCCAGCTGGGCATCAGCCCACTGCTGGTACTGCCGCTGGTACGCGGCCAACTGCTGCTGCCGCTGCGCCTCCGCCGTCTGGGCGGCGTGCCAGTCCCGCTCGAAGCGTGCCCGTGCTTCGGCCTGGGCTTGGGCCCGGCGATTGGCGGTCCACCCGCTCTGCGTTTGGTACTGATTCCAGTCCGGCATGGGCACGGGCTGCGCCAATGCTCCCGGAGCGAAGGGCTGGACCTCCTCGGGTCGCAGGAGAGAGGAAGCCCTGAAGGCCGGAGCCTGACAACCCGCGGCCAGAAGACCTTGCAGCGAAGCAACCTGAGCGTCCAGTTCTTCCGTGCGGCGCAGCGCCTCTGCCTGCCGGTATTCACGGTGACTCTGCGCAGCCCGTCGCTGATAGGCACGTGTTTGCTGCGCTTGCTGTCTCTGCCGTCTGGCTTCGGCTTCCATCTGGCGCTGCTGCTGTCGTTGCATTTCAGCCCAGGTACCGACAAAACCGGTCGAGCGACGACTCATGTGATGCTGGCCCTCCCCGAGGCATCTGGTTGTCCCCACAACCAGTTGTGACGAGTGGACTCTATCCGGCAATTGCCGTCTCGCATATCCACTCGTTAAGGGCAATCCTTACGGTGCATACCCGCAGGTCAACGTGACTGGAGGGGTGGCCGAGGATGTACCAGGCTGCGGTCCCCAAACCGTCGCAATCCGCCGTCCCGCTACCGCCAGGTGGGCTGTGCGCAAAAAGGGGCTGCGAACACGCCTTGACATGGGTCATCAAGCCGCGCACAAATCCCCTTCTCCGTGACTGAAGACGGTGGGGTGGGCAGCTAGTCCCAAGGCCGTGAAGTTATGGCTTGGGTGGGGTTGTCCAGTGGGCCTTGAGGTGCGGTTTCGTCGGACATGAGGAGCGGAGCCCCGGTAGAACTGGCAGTCGACCAAGACAAGCCGTTCACAAGACCGGAGGCTCCGCTGTCCGAACAGCGTGCCATCACGCGTACCGTCACGGTGGCCGGAGGCCGGTTTGCGCCCGGTCATCTGGGCGAACTCACCCAGCTGTTGCCCTTCGAGATGGTCGATGCGGCGCTGAGCGCGACCAGGGCCGTGCAGTGCCGGCTGCGGGATCTGCCCTCCCGGGTCGTGGTGTACCTGGTCCTGGCCGCGTGCCTGTTCCCGGAGACGGGATACCTCGGCGTGTGGCGCAAGCTCACCGGGGCGCTGGCGGGTTTGCCGGTGGTCTCGCCGACGGCGAGCGCGCTGGCCCAGGCCCGCCGCCGCGTCGGCAGCAAACCGCTGCGCTGGCTGTTCGACCTGCTGCGGGGCCCGGCCGCGACCGGGCACGGGCCGGGGGTTCGCTGGCACGGTCTGCTGGTGGTCGCACTCGACGGCACCACTTTGACGGTCCCCGACACGCCCGCTGTCATGACCAGGTTCACCAAGCAGGCCGGCAACCACGGCGGGACCGGATACCCGCAGGTCCGCCTGCTCGCCCTGGTCGCCTGCGGCACCCGCACCCTCATCGACGCGGTATTCGGTCCCACCACCTCGGGCGAGACCACCTACGCCCCGCGCCTGCTGCCCAGCCTGCGGCCCGGGATGATCCTGCTCGCCGACCGCAACTTCGGCGCCCAACGGCTCCTGGCCGACATCGCGGCCACCGGAGCCGAGGTCCTGGTCCGGCTCAAGAACGGCCGCCACATGCCTGTCCTGGCCCACTACCGCGACGGCTCCTACCTCTCCACGCTGGGCGACCTACGCGTCCGCGTCATCGACTGCGAGATCACCATCACCACCACCGCCGGGAAACACACCGGCCTCTACCGGCTGGCTACCACCCTGCTCGACCACCACCGCCACCCGGCAGCCGCACTGACCACGCCCTATCACCAGCGCTGGGAGATCGAAACGGCCTACCTGGAACTGAAGTCGACCATCCTCGGCGGCCGGGTCCTGCGGGCCCGCACCCCCGACGGCATCGACCAGGAGATCTACGCCCTGCTGGTCGTCCACCAACTGCTGCGGACCGCCATGGCCGATGCCACCAGCACCCAATGCGGCACCGATCCCGACCGCGCCAGCTTCAGCATCGCCTGGCAGACCGCCCGCGACCTGGTCATCCAGGCCGCGGGCGTCATCGCCGACACGGTCATCGACCTCGCCGGCACCATCGGACGACACGTCCTGGCCGGCCTGCTGCCCGCACGGCGACTACGCGTCAGCCCTCGCATCGTCGAACGCGCCATCTCCAAGTACCAGGCCCGCGGCCCCAGCATCGACCGAACCACCTACAAGGCCACCACCAACATCAACATCCGCGCCCCCGCAGGCCGTTGATGATGCACCTCAACCGCAGACTTCACGGCCTTGGTACTAGGCTGGAGCCCTCACTTTTCAACGTGGGGTCTCAGAGACGCCCCGACCACCCCGGTGGTCGGGGCGTCTCCCACTCTTCGGCCAACCTGGAGGCGTTGATCATGGATGCAAACCGAGTTCTCGAAGCGCTCGAGGCAGGCGAGTTCGACGGCGTCAGCCACACCTATCAGCCCTATGACGGCTACGGGAACCAGACCCATCAGGTTGCGATGAGCGTCTCCGGTGGCACCATCGAGGTCTCCAAGACCACCAGCGGGAAGTTCTTCGACGGGAAGGAGAACGCCCGCTACTCCGAGACCAGCACGGACTACTTGACCGGCATGGATGCGGTGGACTTCATCGCCCAGCGGCCGTACTACTTCTCGCAGGTTCGCCCCGACCTTTTCTGAGCTGCGTGGGCGTTTGATGCTGATTCACGATGAGTATTCCGACCTGCTTTGTCGCATTCATCGCCAACCTGCGCGGCCTGAAGTGCCTGGAAGCTCCGCACCGGCGGGAATCTTCTGCCCCATCGCTAAACCAGACGGAATCCAGCGCCTACAAGTAGATCAAACGGACACGCGGATCGGTGCCCGGAAGGCCGTGAAGGCGCAGGTAAGGTGCGAATTAGTCCGAAGACTGTCAGCCGCGAGGGCGACTTAACGCCACAATTCATCCCTAAACACCCACTCAAGGCCCACTGGACAACCCCACC
The DNA here is from genome assembly GCF_053594115.1 of Streptomyces sp. NPDC001970. Lineage (NCBI taxonomy): Bacteria > Bacillati > Actinomycetota > Actinomycetes > Kitasatosporales > Streptomycetaceae > Streptomyces > Streptomyces sp. NPDC001970. The sequence continues at coordinate 133,284 of NZ_JBSFDW010000014.1, forward strand.
TGAGCCATAACTTCACGGCCTTGCAGCTAGTCCTCCGTCGCATGAGCCATGCCGAGCGGGTACATGTAGGCGTAGCTTCGCTGCTCCTCCAACTCCGCGAGAATCTCAGTGAGGTCGAAGCCGAAGTAGCCCTGCCTCGCAACCAAGGACGAGTCCAGCGATGCCATCCACCGGGCACAAGTTGCGACCGCAGCGCCGCACATGGTGTGGGTGACGAGGGCGGCAGATTCCCACGTCGGAACGTGCAGCGGGTTATCTTGCTCGACGCCCGATGACCGGCAGCCTACGCATACGTATGGCTTGCCTTCGACGCATCGCCGCCAATGTCATTTCGAGGTTGCTGCGGCTCGCCAGCGTGTCGGGGTGCTCGGGACCGAGGACCCGCTCGCGGACGTCGAGGGTCTGGCGATGCAGGTCAGCGGCTCCGGCGTAGTCCCCGAGGCCATGCAGTGCGAGGGCCAGATTGTTGCGGCTGTGTAGGCTGTCGGGATGCTCGGGACCCAACACGCGTTCGGACATGCTTAGGGTCTCACGGCCCAGGTCGGCGGCCTGCGCATGGTGCCCGAGGCCATGCAGTGCGAGGGCGAGGTTGCTGCGGCTGTTTAGCGTTCGAGGGTGCTCGGGACCGAGGACCCGCTCGCGGACGTCGAGGGTCTTGCGATGCAAGTCAGCAGCCTGCGCGTAATCCCCGAGACCGTGCAGGGCGAGGGCAAGGTTGTTGCGGCTGGCCAGGGTGTCGGGGTGCTCGAGACCCAGGACTCGCTCGCGGACGTCGAGGGTCTTGCGATGCAAGTCAGCAGCCTGCGCGTAATCCCCGAGACCGTGCAGCGCGCGAGCGAGGTTGTTGCGGCTGGCCAGGCTGTGGGGGTGCTCGGGGCCCAGGACCCGCTGACGGACGTCGAGAGTCTGGCGATGCAGGTCAGCGGCTCCGGCGTAGTCCCCGAGGCCATGCAGTGCGAGGGCCAGATTGTTGCGGCTGTGTAGGCTGTCGGGATGCTCGGGACCCAACACGCGTTCGGACATGTCGAGGGTCTGGCGATGCAGGTCCGCGGCGTGCGCGTAATCCCCCGCACCGTACAGGGCGAGGGCAAGGTTGTTGCGGCTGGCCAGTGT
>NZ_JBSFDW010000014.1:134493-182089 GCF_053594115.1 Streptomyces sp. NPDC001970
TGTGTCGGGGTGCTCGGGACCGAGGACCCGCTGACGGACGTCGAGGGTCTGGCGATGCAGGTCAGCGGCTCCGGCGTAGTCCCCGAGGCCATGCAGCGCGCTGGCGAGGTTGTTGCGGCTGGCCAGTGTGTCGGGGTGCTCGGGACCGAGGACCCGCTGACGGACGTCGAGGGTCTGGCGATGCAGGTCAGCGGCTCCGGCGTAGTCCCCGAGGCCATGCAGGGCGCTGGCGAGGTTGTTGCGGCCGGTCAGCGTGTCGGGGTGCTCGAGACCCAGGAGGCGGGTTTCGCCATCGAGCACGACCTGGTGCAGGGTGAGCCTCTGCTCGTGGAGACCAGCGGCGGCCAGGACACCAGCCAGGTCATCCAATGCGTCCCGGGCGTTGGCGAATGGCAGCAAGCCGTCATGGGCCAGCAAGAATGGAATGTGGGGGGCGAGCAGTTGGGCGGTGGGCCAACCGGAGCGCCCGACTTGGGTGACCTCTTCTACGGCCGCGAGAAGGCGGTGCGCGATGGCCCTCCGCCAGGAACCAACGTCGGGAAAGTCTGCGGACAGGGCGAGAGCACTGATCTCGCGGACCAGGGGGTGCAGCGCCACGGCCGCAGTCTCACCGCTCTCCAGAGCCGCGGGAGTGCCGAGCAGTCCGTAGCGATGCAGGCCGCCTAGCGCAGTATCAAGAGTCACCCTGGTGACCGTCTGTCCAGTGGCCGCCTCCAATAGGTCGGGGGTGATGAGGGAAAGAGGAATGGGAGCGTCTGCCAAGAGGGCGAGCAGCCGTAGTAGGGGGCGAGCCAGCGGATGGCCTTCCCCGGCTAGTTGGTCGAGGGAGAGTTCCCACGTGTGACGAACCACCTGGCGCGCGACCTCCGGGTCTGCGGCGTTGGGATCCTCCGCGCCCAGGAGAGAGGGCAGCTCTGCTTCCAGCGCCTGCCTGTACGCGGCAAACGTGCGGTACCGGCTGGTTGGCCTGATCAGATAGGCACCTACCGCGCCCAACGCAAGGGGGAGACCGCCCAGCCGGGCGGCCAGGGTCTCGGCCTCCTCCGGGGTGCCTGCACCAGGTGCAGCATCAAGAAGTACTTGCCCGGCTGGCTGTGCCGTGAGGGGCGTCAGGTGTTCGAGCGTGGCGCGCGGGCCCCAAGTGGCAGGGCTGGCGTCGCGGCTGGTGAGGAGGAGGAGCCCGCCGCCGTGAGGGCGAATCCAGCCGCGATAGTCGCTGACCTGCTCGGGCGCCGGCCCGATCCTGCCGGTGTCGTCGGCGTTGTCGATGACCAGCAGCCACCTTCGAGCGTTGGCGAGCTGCCGCCACACCACATCCGGCAGATTGTCGTGACCGGCACGGGCCTGCTCCAGCACCCCCCGGGGCAGACCACACGCGAGCGCGACTCGGGTGAGCTGCTCCCCCAGCACGACCGGGTCGCGCCAGCGGATCCAGAACACCGCATACCCGGCTGCTTCCGCCTGCGCGCACAGGGTTGCCGCCACGGTTGTCTTCCCGATGCCGCCCGCCGCGCAGACCACCGAGAACTGGCCGTCCGGGCGGTCCAGCAGCCGCCTAAGGCGGGCGAGCTCCGCTTCACGGCCGTGGACGCGTTCCACAGGGACATGCGGGGGGGCGCAGCGAGTCCAGCACCGCATTGGCCAGCGGCCCGACGCGCAGTAGCCGGTCAGACGAAGACTCGCCAGCGTCCAGACGGCTGCTGAGCAGCCCCAGGGCCACGCTCAGCAGCGCCATCACTGCGAACAACGGCCAGATAACCTGCGGTTTACGCGCCCAGGCGGGGGCGAACTCACTTGCGTAGTTCGTTACCGGCCCGAGCATCACCATCAGCATCGCCAAGGAACCGGCGGTCACTGATCCCAGCCCGCCCGGCGTCCGTGCCGCACACTTCACCCCCTGCCCGGTATGCCAGCTGCGCTGGCATCAGCATGCCCGAGCCGCACTGTGAGGGACATCCGGCAGGACAGCATCACTGAAGAGAGCGGCTCCCACGGGGCGTGATGGGATCAGAAAAGGACTATGGACAAGGCTTGACATGGGTCATCAAGCCGCGTTTCGCAGTCTCTTTCCTGGCTGGTGACGTTGGAACCGCGGATGTCGGCGGTGGCTCGCCGTGCCCATCAGTGGTTCGAGCCCTTGATCTGATGATGAGAGGCCTGTTCCCGTACCGTGCGCCACCGTGACCGCGTCTGCTCGACCACGCTGTCCCACTGCTGGCGGACCTCGTGGTCGGACGGGCGGTGGCCCTGACGGATCCGGCTGAGTTCGTCTCGTACTTCTCGTCCCAGTGCCGCCGATGCGACAAGGACGAGCATGGCTGCGAAGAGGGCGGAGATCATCGCGAAGACTGCACCGACTACCCCGTAGCGCGCGGCGGAGGAGTTGAAGAGATGCGGCATGTAGATGGTTGCGCCCACTGAATAGGCCGCCGTCAGAACGGCGCCGGCGACGCCGAAGGGAAGCAGGTCCGGCCAGCTGATCCGCTTCGCCGACAGGATCCAGCCGCTCCAGACGAGGAATGCAGCGGTCACCGGTACCTCACACACCAAGGCGGCCAGGCCCAGCGCGTCCCCGCCAAGGAGCGCGGAGAGCAACGCAGTGACCACTGCGTAGCCACCGAGAGTGAGGATCCACCACAAGCCGTTGCGCGTGTTGCGCACACTGAGGGGCTTGAGTTCCCACGCCTGTTCGAAGAGTCGCTGCGCGGCGCGCGTGAAACTCAGCACCGAGATCGTCAGAAACACGACCCCGAAGATGCCCACGCTCGTACTGGCCCCTTCGGCAGGAGAGAACAGCGAGCTGACAGCCGTGGCGCCTGGTCCGGTGAGGTTGTAGCGCCTGATGATCCGCTCTGCGGCGTCGTAGTGCACGAAGACAGCGCCAAGGAGGACGGAGAGCGGGACCAATGTCGTCAAGGCGCTGGACGCCAGGGCCATCGAGCGGTCGAAACCCACGATCTTCTGAAACCGGTTGATGACCCGCAACGCGAAGGCAGGCCGCAGCCAGAACGTCAGCGTTCTGACGACGCCCTCTCGATTGATCCCCGTCGTCCTGCCCTCCGTGAAGATCGGGACTTTTGTGGGCGACGCGAGCCTAACGGACGGTCGCCGGACCGATGAAGGGCGACACGAGAAGTAGCACGCCGACCGCACTACCCGATGCCGATGCCTCACATCATCCCTGGCCCGTAGTCCGCTGTACTACGGGAGTTTGGAGCTGAAAAGACTATGAACACTGCTTGACGTGGATCAAGCCGTCGTCCCTGTGGATGATGTACCGCTGCGGCTGGGGGACCAAGGAGGGCCAGCAGACCGTCCTCGCCGTGGAGATCACCCGCGAGGGCTTCGAATGGGCGCTGCGCCATGCCTGTCTGTCGCACTACGTCCGAGGGCTGCACCCCGATCAGACCACCTGGAAGCGGGAGTTGCGCCAGTCGCCGACGCGGGTCCAGTGGGATCCGGAGCGGGACCTGCGCCTCGCGCCGCTGCCGTACCGCTCGCTGCAACTCGGGCTCGCCGGGGTGGCGTCGGCGCGGTACGCGGACGAATGGACCGTGGCGATCCGGGATGTGACCCCGCTCGCGCGCGAGATGCACGCGCTGATGCGCGCCGGGGATCCGGAGGGCGCGGGAAGGCTGATGCCCGAGGAGCGGCCCTACCCGGTCGGGGAGGAGCTCCTCGGGCATCTCACGGCGTAGAAGCCGCAGCCTGGATCAGAACAGCGAGTGCAGCAGTTTGTTCGGGGAACCGTTGCGCGGGTCCACGACCTTGCCGTTCGTCGCGTTGTTCACCAGGGCGTCACGGACCTGGGCCGGGGTGGCCGAGGGGTGGGTCGCGAGGTAGAGCGCGGCGACACCGGCCGTGTGCGGGGTGGCCATCGACGTACCCGAGATGGTGTTCGTCGCGGTGTCGTTGTCCTTCCACGCCGACGTGATGTCCACGCCGGGCGCGAACAGGTCGAGGCAGGTGCCGTAGTTGGAGAACGACGCGCGCCGGTCCGTCTTGTCCGTCGCGCCGACCGTGATGGCCTCGGGGACGCGGGCCGGCGAGTAGTTGCACGCGTTCACGGGGATCCCGATGAGGATGCCGTTGCCCGCCGCGATCGAGTAGCTGACGCCCGAGGCGATGGACGTCTTCACCGCGTCGTCCAGGGCGGCACTGGCGCTGCCGCCCAGGCTCATGTTGGCGACGGCCGGCTTGGCGGCGTTCGCGGTCACCCAGTCGACACCGGCGATGACCCCGGCCGTCGTACCGGAGCCGTCACAGCCCAGCACGCGCACCGCGACGAGCTTCACGCCCTTGGCGACGCCGTACGTGCCGCCGCCGACGGTGCCCGCGACATGGGTGCCGTGGCCCTGGCAGTCCTGCCCGTTCTGGCCGTCGCCGACGGTGTCGGTGCCCACACGGGCGCGACCGCCGAACTCGCTGTGCGAGGTGCGGATACCGGTGTCGATGATGTACGCGTTCACGTTCGAGGCCGTCGTGTTGTACGTGTACGTCGTCGACAGCGGCAGGTTGCGCTGGTCGATGCGGTCGAGGCCCCAGGTCGCGTTCGACTGGGTGTCGTTGAGGCGGACGACGGCGTTCTGCTCGACGTACGCCACGCGCGGGTCGGCGGCGAGACGCGCGGCCTTCGCCTTGGACATGGAGGCGGAGAAGCCCTTGAGGACCGAGCGGAAGGTGTGCTTGGGGGTCACACCCTGGTCGGCGGCGATGTCGGAGACGCTGGTGCTGCCGTCCTTCAGGGCGACGATCCAGCTGTTCTGTACGGCGGTTGCAGTGGGGGCGAGACGGAGATCGCCGGGCGACGCGCTCTGCGCGGTGGGGGAGACGGCGAACTGGAGACCGGCCGCGAGGGCGACTGCGGGGAGCAGCGCGCCCATCCGTATGGAGCGGCGGGCAGTGAATCTCATCTCGTGAACCTGCTTTCTTGGTCGGAACACGACAAACACCCGCGCGGCTGTGCGGATGTGCAGCACAGGGTCTCGTGCGGTGATCCAAGGCACAAGAGGGTGTTACTCGCGGGTTCAATTCAATGTCGGCGCGCCGTACGGAATTTGGCGGACATCGCCGGTATTCCGTACTACCCGTCGGTCAAGCCCCAGGTCAGCATGGTGAATTCGCCCTCGTTCGCAGCGTTCGCCGGCATGTATGCCGCACGGGCCGGTTCGTTGTCCGTGTCCACGCCGACCCACATGCCGTGGCAGTCGCGCCGGTCCCGGGCGACCGCCGCGAGGGGCCTCGGTCAGCGCCCGGCCCATGCCGCGCCGCCGGTACCCCTCGTCCACCGACAGCTCGTACAGGAACATCTCCGAGCCCTTGTCGGGGTGGAGCATCTCGATGCCGGAGACCGTTCCGGCCGGGTGCCTCCGGCGTATGTGATCAGCATCTGACGGCCGGGGCGGCGAGGAAGCGCTCCGCCCACTACGGACGCGCAGGACCGTCGTACAGCTGCCCGGCGGCGATGAGCTCCCCGAATGTCATCGCGCGGCGGATCTCGATACGCGCTCCTCTCCGTGCCGCCGCATACCGCGTCTGGTGTACGGGGACGGCACTCGGTACTACCCGAGGAGGTCGGAGAGTTCCGCCCGGCAGGAGCCTCAGAGGGGGCGGGCGGGCGCTTAGGGTTTCAAGCATGAAGATCCGACTTCCCGGGTGGGCCGCCGTCCGCCGACGCCGCGGACGATGGTTCGCGGGCGTCGCCGCATTCGCCGTGCTCGCCGGCGCCGGTACGTGGACGGCCGCCGCTTCGGACGACGTGCCCACCGTGCACCGCGAGGACCAGGTGCTGACGATGCCGGGGGCGAGGATCGACACCTCGTACTTCACCTCCGGCACCGGACGCCGGCCCGCCGTGCTGGTCGGGCACGGCTTCGGCGGCAGCAAGGAATCCGTACGGGAACAGGCGGAAGCGCTGGCCCGCGACGGCTACGCGGTGCTGACCTGGTCCGCGCGCGGCTTCGGCGCATCCACCGGACGGATCGGCCTCAACGACCCGGACCACGAGGTCAAGGACGTCTCCCGGCTGATCGACTGGCTGGCGAAGCGGCCGGAGGTGCGGCTGGACGCGGCCGGCGACCCGCGCGTGGGGGTGACCGGCGCCTCGTACGGCGGGGCGATCTCGCTGCTCGCGGCGGGGTACGACCAGCGGGTCGACGCGATCGCCCCGGAGATCACGTACTGGAACCTTGCGGACGCGCTCTTCCCGGACGGGGTCTTCAAGAAGCTCTGGGCGGGAATCTTCTTCACGACCGGCTCGGCGGGCACGGCCGGGCTCACCCCGGACGCCCCCGAGGCCCCGGCGGACCGGAACCCTCCGGCCGACGAGAACGCTCCGGCCGGGACGGCCGGGAGCGGGCAGCGCGCGTCCGATGCCGGCAGCGGCCGGGCCGAGGTCGCCGCCGCCACCGTTCCCGCGTGCGGGCGCTTCCAGCCCGTCCTCTGCGCCATGTACGAGCGGGTCGCCACCTCAGGGAAGCCCGATGCCGAGGCACGCACGCTGCTGGAGGCACGCAGCCCGTCCGCCGTCGGCGACCGGATCAAGGTGCCCGCGCTCATCGTGCAGGGGCAGTCCGACTCGCTCTTCCCGCTCTCTCACGCCGACGCGATGGCCGAGGCGATCAAGGGCAACAACGCGCCCGTCGCCGTCGACTGGATCGCGGGCGGCCACGACGGCGGGGATCTGGAGGCGGACCGGATCCAGGGACGGGTCTCCGCCTGGTTCGACCGGTATCTGAACGACGACAAGTCCGCGGACACCGGCCCCGCCTTCCGCGTCAGCAGGACCGGAGGCGTCGACTCCACGGACGGACAGGCAACGCTCCGCGGCGCCACCTCGGCCGACTACCCGGGGCTGGGCGCAGGCGGCCGTACGGTCGAACTCGCCGGTCGCACACAGTCCTTCCGCAACCCGGCAGGCGCCAACCCGCCCAGTATCTCCGCCGTTCCCGGCGTCGGCGGCGGGCTCTCCCAGCTCTCCTCCCTCGGCGTCGGTCTCTCCCTCGACTTCCCCGGGCAGTACGCCCGCTTCGACTCGCGGCCCGTGGACCGGACCCTGCGGATCACCGGCTCGCCCAACGTCCGGGTCGACGTGACGTCCGACAGCGGGGAGGCGGTCCTCTTCGGCAAGCTGTACGACGTCGGGCCCGACGGCCGACAACAGGTGCTGCCGGCGCAACTCGTCGCCCCCGTCCGGGTCGAGGACGCCAAGGCAGGCAAGGCTGTCGCACTGACCCTGCCCGCCGTGGACCACGAGATCGAGGCGGGCCACCGGCTCCGCCTCGTCCTCGCAGCCACCGACCTCGGCTACGCGTCCCCGGCGGCACCGGCCACCTACACCGTCTCCCTGGCAGGGCAGCTCACGGTGCCCACGGCGCCGGCCGTCACCTCCCGGGCGGCCGTGCTGCCCTGGTGGGTATGGGGACTGCCCGCCGCGGGAGCCGTCGTCGCCGCGGCGCTGCTGCTCACCGCCCACCGCCGCACCGCCGCACCCGCACCGGACCCCGAACTCGCCGACGTACCCCTGCAGATCACCGGACTCACCAAGCGGTACGCCAACGCCGCCGACCGGTACGCCGTGCGCGACCTGTCCTTCCGCGTCGAGAAGGGCCAGGTCCTCGGACTCCTCGGCCCGAACGGCGCGGGCAAGACCACCACGCTGCGCATGCTGATGGGCCTGATCACCCCCGACGAGGGCGAGATCCGGGTCTTCGGACACGCCGTCAGACCGGGCGCGCCCGTCCTCTCCCGGGTCGGCGCCTTCGTCGAGGGCGCAGGCTTCCTGCCGCATCTGTCCGGGCGGGAGAACCTCGAGCTGTACTGGCGGGCCACGGGCCGTCCCGCCGGGGACTCCCACATCGACGAGGCCCTGGAGATCGCCGGCCTCGGCGACGCCCTGGCCCGCGCCGTACGCACCTACTCGCAGGGCATGCGCCAGCGGCTCGCGATCGCGCAGGCCATGCTCGGACTGCCGGATCTGCTGATCCTCGACGAGCCGACCAACGGACTGGACCCGCCACAGATCCGCGAGATGCGGGACGTGATGATCCGCTATGCGGCCGGGGGCCTGACCGTCATCGTCTCCAGCCACCTCCTCGCGGAGGTGGAGCAGTCCTGCACCGATCTCGTGGTCATGGACCGCGGCCGGCTCGTGCAGGCAGGCCCCGTCGCCGAGATCACCGGCGCGGGCGACACCCTGCTGGTGACGACCGCGGCCGAGGTGGCCGAGCCGCTGGTGGAGAAGATCGCGGCCCTGCCCGGGATCGGCTCCGCCGTCCGCACGGTCGACGGGGACGGACTGCTGGTCAGCCTGGACGGCGCGAGCGCCACCATGCTCATCGCCGAACTCGTCCGGCTGGACGTGCCGGTGACCGGTGTCGGCCCGCACCGACGCCTGGAGGACGCGTTCCTCACTCTGATCGGAGGAGCATCCGCATGAGCACCGTGCACACCGAGCCGAGCGTGGCGACCGCCCACGGCTACCGGCCGCGGCACACCCTGCCGCTGCGCGTCGAGGCCGTACGCCAGCTGAAGCGCCGACGGACGCTGGTGATGGGCGCGATCCTGGCCGTGCTGCCGTTCGTGCTGATCGTGGCCTTCGCGATCGGCGGCAGCCCGGACGGGGAGGGCGGGAGAGGCGGCGGCAACCGCATCAACCTGATGGACACGGCGACCGCGTCCGGCGCGAACTTCGCCGCCACCTGCCTCTTCGTATCGGCGGGCTTCCTGCTGGTGGTGCCTGTCGCGCTGTTCTGCGGGGACACCGTGGCGTCCGAGGCAAGCTGGTCCTCCCTTCGCTATCTGCTCGCGGCACCGGTGCCGCGGTCCCGGCTGCTGTGGTCGAAGCTGGTCGTGGCGCTGGGCTTCAGTGCCGCGGCGATGCTGCTTCTGCCGCTCGTCGCACTCGCGGCAGGCACGGTGGCCTACGGCTGGGGCCCGCTGGAGCTGCCCGCCGGAGGGGCCCTCGCGACCTCGGACACCCTGCCGCGGCTCGCCCTCGTCGTCGCCTTCATCTTCGTGTCCCAACTGGTCACCGCCGGGCTCGCGTTCTGGCTGTCGACCAAGACGGACGCACCGCTGGGCGCGGTCGGCGGCGCGGTCGGCCTGACGATCATCGGGAACGTCCTGGACGCGGTGACGGCGCTCGGCTCCTGGCGCGACTTCCTTCCCGCGCACTGGCAGTTCGCCTGGGCGGATGCGCTGCAGCCGCAGCTGGAATGGGGCGGGATGCTGAAGGGCACGGCGGTGTCCGTGACATACGCCCTGATCCTCTTCGCCCTCGCCTTCCGCGGCTTCGCCCGCAAGGACATCGTGTCCTGACGGGCGGCAGCGGTCTGCGGGGCGGACATCGTTCCGGCACGCCCCGCCCGTCCATCAGATCCAGCCACGGCGAGCCGCCTCCGCCCCCGCGCGGAAGCGGCTCGCCGTGCCCAGTGCGGCGAGCAGCTCACCCACACGGCGGCTGTATGTCCGGGCCGACATGCCGAGGCGCGTCGCCGCCGTCTCGTCCGTCAGCCCGGCCAGTATCGCGTCGAGAACCTGACGCAGATGCGCGGGCACCGACCCCGACACGGCGGCCGCCACCTCGTCCCCGCCGTCCCACCAGGACTGGTGGGTGCGGACCAGGGCCTGAACGACGACGGGGTCGCGGATCAGCAGCAGCCCGTTGCAGTGCAGTTCGAGATCGAGCGGCACGGCGGCGACCGTACGGTCCGCGACGACCAGCTTGAACGGGATCGAGTCGGTCACCCGCGCACCGCCGCCGAGCCGCCCGGGCGGCGGCAGATGCGGCAGCGCCCGCCGCGGCACGATGCGGCGGACCGTGGCGGGCCGGTTCTCGGCCGCCCGCACACACGCCCCTGCGAGGGCCCGGAACGGCTCGGGAACGGTCGGTGAGCCCGCCGGGTCGTCGAACGTGAGCAACTCGTGCCGGGCCGCATGGACCAGCCCGGTCAGCGTGGCGCTCACCTGCGCCAGACCTCTGACGGGCCGGGCAGGCCCCGGTGCTTCGGGCAGGAAGGACCTGGACAGGACCGAGCCCGGTCTGGACATGGCGATGACCTCGGGCACGGCTGACCACCCCCCGGATCTCGGAGCCGTACGCACTCCATGTACGCACGCGAATGCTCACGGTGACAATCCCCAGTTCAGGGGATGGCGAGTCCCCGCCAGTCCCTTCAGCCCGCGCCGGGTGCCCGCCAGTCTGGAGGAGCGGCGCGAGAGGCGATCCGCGAGGAGAAGGGAAGCTCACCATGTTCCGACGCATCGGACGCACGAACGGACGGCCCGCTCGCGCCACGCGCGCACTTCTGGCCATAGCGGCGGCGCTCCCCCTGGCCGTCCTGTCCCCGAGCGCAGGCACGGCCCAGGCGGACGATCCGCAGGACGACACCCGCGGACCCACCGCCCTGCTCTCCTGCAGCACCGGGACGGACGGATGGACGGGCTGGGCGGACTGCGCCAACCCGAGCAGTCAGGTCGTCGCCTTCCGTGCCGTCGTGGTCTGCGGCTGGTGGCCCGACGCATACGGCCACTGGGTGACGTTGGAACCGGGGTGGTCCGGTCACTCCTCCGCCACCTGCGGAGGTGGGACCGGCGTCGGCAGCGTGAGCTGGGAGGAGGGCTGACCTGGGGCTCCGGTGTCCCCTGATCCGTCCGAGCGGCGAGCGCTGCCGTGCGGCGGCACGGCGGCGCCCGCTCCACACCGGCACCGGCCGCCGTCGTTGCCGCATTGAGATTCATCCGCAACGTCTTCGCATGCTCCTTCGGACCCTCTCGGACGTCACATTCACAAGTGCTGACGATCCAGGGGGCGGACGATGACTTTCTGCGCAAGGACGTATCAGGCAAGGACATGCAAGGGGGCGCTCGTCGCGCTGCTGGCCGGCGCGATGCTGCTGACCGGCTGCGGCGCGGGCGGACATGCCGACCGCACGTCGGACGGCGGTGGCGCGCACCGGGCCGAGGACGGAGTGCAGGCCCCGATGCCGCCCGACGGCGGTGGTCGCCCGGCGGAGGGGGACAGCGGGAGCAGCGGGCGCGAAGGCGAGCAGAAAGGTGACGCCCAGCGGGAAGTGGCGCCGCCGGCCGACTATCTGTCCACCTTCGCGCTCGATGTGGACACGGCCTCGTACGGATACGCGCGGCGGGTCCTCGGCGAGGGCAGGCTGCCGGAGCCGGACTCCGTACGGCCCGAGGAGTTCATCAACAGCTTCCGCCAGGACTATCCACGGCCCGAGGGCGACGGCTTCACCGTGACCGTGGACGGCGCCCGCGCGGGCGGCCGAGGAGAGGAGGAATGGTCGCTGGTGCGTGTGGGACTGGCCACCCGCACAGCCACGAGGAGCGGCGAACGGCCCCCGGCTGCGCTGACGTTCGTCGTCGACATCTCCGGGTCGATGGCCGAAGCCGGTCGGCTCGACCTCGTCCGCGAGTCGCTCGGCATCCTCACCGACCAACTGCGCGACGACGACTCGATCGCCCTCGTCACCTTCAGCGACGAGGCCGAGACGCGGCTGCCGATGACCCGGCTCGACGGCAACCGGGACCGAATCCGCAGCATCATCGACTCATTGGAGCCGACCGACTCCACCAATGTGGAGGCGGGCGTCCGTACCGGCTACGACGTCGCCGTCGAGGGCCACCGGCGGGGAGCCAACAACCGGGTGGTGCTCCTCTCCGACGCTCTCGCCAACACCGGCCGGACCGAGGCCGACGCGATCCTGGAGCGGATCGCCGAATCCCGCAGGCAGTACGGCATCGCGCTCTTCGGCGTCGGCGTCGGCAGCGACTACGGCGACAAGCTGATGGAACGGCTGACGAACCGGGGCGACGGGCACACGAGCTATGTGTCCACGTCCGCACAGGCCAGGAAGGTGTTCGTCGACCAGCTCCCCGCCCATATCGAGCTGCGCGCTCGCGATGCGAAGGCGCAGGTCGCGTTCGACCCCCAGACGGTGAAGGAGTTCCGGCTGATCGGATACGAGAACAGGGCTGTCGCCGACGAGGATTTCCGCAACGACCGGGTGGACGGCGGCGAGGTCGGCCCCGGCCACACCGTGACCGCGCTCTACGCGGTACGGCTCCGCGAAGGGGCGAGCGGGCACATCGCCACGGCGACCGTCCGCTGGCTCGACCCGGCGGACCGGGCCCCGCACGAGGCGTCCGGCACGGTGGAGGCGAGTGCGCTCGACGCTGACCTCTGGGCCGCGGAGACGGCACCCCGACTGCAGGTCAGCGCCGCTGCCGCGTACTTCGCCCAGGCCCTGCGCGGCGCCGAGACGCCCGGCGCCCCCGGGCTGGACGAACTCGCCGAGCGCGCCGGCACCCTCGCACGGCGCACGGAGGACGCGTCCGTGCGGCAACTGGCGGAGTCGATACGGCAGGCCGGCGCGCTGCGCGAGTGAGGACCGGCCGGGGCCGGGGCCGTGGCCCCTCGCTCGACCCCGGCCGACGTGGGGGCCGGGACGCCGACCCCGGCCCCCACGTTCGTGGTCGGTGGCTGAGGTCCGGCGGCAGTGGCTCGGTGCGGCAGGCGTGCTGCGTACGGGCGTTCGGCGCGTCATGATGGACCGTATGGCCACCTTGCTGCTCGCCCTTGCCGTCATGTCCACCGGCCTGTACGCGGGCTTCATGCTGGTCTTTCGGACCGGGATCATGCCGGCGCTGGCCAGGTTGTCCGACGACCAGTTCGTGCCGGCGATGCGGCGCATCAACGAAGAGATCCCGCGCGCCGTGTTCCTGGTGGTCTTTCTGGCCATCATCGCGTTCCCTGCGGCGGCGCTCGCCGTGCCCGTCGAGGGCCGTTCGGACACCCAGATGTGGCTGATCCTGGCCGGCCTGGTGTGCGCCGCGCTCAATCATCTCGTCACGATCGCCGGCAACATCCCGCTGAACAACGCGCTGGCCGCCTCCGAAGGTTCACCCGACTCCGAGGTTCGCGCAGCCTTCGAGGCCCGGTGGAACCGCTTCCACATTGTCCGTACTGTCCTGATTCTGGCTTCGTTCGCGCTGCTCGTCTGGGCCTCGCTCGTGTGACGGAAAGCCGACACCGGCGGCAGGCGGGCAGGGTGAGGGGGCGGACATCGGGGCAGGGAACCCAGCACGGTCGTAAAGCACGCATGAGACAACGTTGTCGGTACCCCTGGGTACCCCTCGGTGCCAACTCCGGTGCAGGCTCCGGCGCGATCCGCCGGGCGGAGCCGGGGGCGGGTTGTCCCGGTCGTCCCCTTCGCCGGCAGGGGCCGATCCCCCACCCGGGACAACCCGTCCCCTCCCGAGGCCGGTTCGCCGTCCCGGAGTTCAGTCGCCGAGCGGGAGGCGCTCCCCGCAGCGGGCGCAGTAGTGCGCGTCGGGTTCCGTCGCGAGACGCCCGCACTCCGTGCAGACCCGGTCCAGCAGACATGCGGGCTCACCGCCGGTGCTCTGGATGGCCAGGCCGGGGCGGCGCCGGTGGACGCTCAGTTGGACAAGCCCCTCGGGCCCCGCGCGCAGCGAGCGGCGGACGCCGCGCGGCAGCCACACCAGCGAACCGGCGGCAATGCTCTGCGGCTCACCGTCGAGATGAAGGACTCCGTCGCCGTCCGCGACGTACAGCAGCACATCCAGATCGGGCTCGATGTGCTCGGCGACCCGGGTGTCCGGCAGCAGCCGCACGACATTGGCGTCGAGCTGGCGCGCGCCCTCCGAGAGGCGCCACAAGGCCCCGCTCTGTTCCTGCGAGGCTCCGTCGCTCAGCTCGGCCAGCCGCGCGAGCACGCCCGGGCCGGAGTCGGAAGGGGATGCCATGCGGTTCCTCCAGTGATCGATCCCCACGCGATCCTCGCCGGACCCCAAAGCCCTGGATGGTACTCCCGTTGGGGCATTCCCTGCCCACGCGATGCGGGACGTACGCTGCCCGGACCCCGAATCACCCACGTGTCCACCCGAAGTGGCCACCGAAGCAGCCGTCGAGCCGGAGGATCCGCGTGAGCGACCAGCCCAGGAAGCCGTTCCTGTACGTCATCGTGTGCGCGGCCGGGAACGCGGGCGACGTCGGGAAACTGATCACCGCGGCGCAGGAGCAGCGGTGGGGCGTCGGGGTCATCGCCACTCCGCAGGGCCTCGGCTTCATCGACGCGGATGCCGTGGCGGCCCAGACGGGGTACCCGGTCCGCTCGGCGTGGCGCCGACCCGGGGAGGCGCGCCCCTTCCCGCCCGCGGATGCCATGGCCGTGGCTCCGGCCACCTTCAACACCGTCAACAAGTGGGCCGCGGGGATTGCCGACACCCTTGCCGTGGCCACACTCTGCGAGGCGTACGGGGCCGGCGTGCCGACGGTCGTGCTGCCGAGCGTGAACGCGGACCTCGCGGCTCACCCCGCGTACCGGGCGAGCATGGAGCGGCTGCGCGGGATGGGCGTGCTGTTCGGCACGGACACCCATGCGCCCGAGCCCGCCCCCTTCCGCTGGGAGCACGCGCTGGAGCTGCTCGCCCAGGCGCCGGCGACCGCCAGGGAAAGCCAGAGGTGAGGGCAGCCGGAGGCGGCCGCTCGGAGAGGGGAGCCCACGAGGAAGAGACCCGGACGGACCGGTACCCAGATCCGGACGGACCGGTACCCGGACCCGGACCCGAGCGCGAGCCCGAGCCCGAGCCCGAGCCCGAGCTCGGACTCGGGCTCGGGCTCGGGTCCGGGCACAGGAACGGACGACGGGCCGCCCCGGCCCCGCGCCTAACGCCGCGGGCCGAACGGAACGACGTCGCCCGCCCGTTCCCCGCCCGAGAGCTGCCCGCCCCGGTCGGTGCGGATGTAGACGCGGTGCAGCCAGCGGTCCCTGCCGTCCCAGCGGGGGCTGAACGGCGTGCGGGCGTGGGTGGTGCGGAAGTTGTCGATGATCAGGACGTCGCCGGGGGTGAGCCGGACCGATTCGGTGACGTCGTCCAGCGCCTTGGACAGGGCGGCGACCGCCTCCTTGTCCTCGGCCTCCGCCGGGGTGAGGAGCTCGCGGTCGTAGCCGAGCAGTGGGTCGCCCTCGTCCCCGTACAGCGGCTTGACGTTGGCTATGGCGCCCGGGTCCTCGACCCCGCCGCGGAAGGCGACGTCGACGCAGCACGGCAGCTTGCGCTCGAAGAGGCGCGCCCTGACCTCGTCCGTCAGCAGCGGCAGGGCCTTGCGGACGGAGCCGACGAGGGTCTCGGCCCTGCGCTCGTGGTCGGCGCGGGAGCAGGCGAGCATCACATAGTTGGGCTGGAGGACGTGGTACGCCATCTCCGTGTGGAACTCCAGCAGCGTCTCGGAGGTCTCCGACGACAGGTAGTGCGCCCCGGGCGAGGGGTAGACGTCGTGGTAGACCGTGCCGGAGCGGAGCTCCTGGTAGCCGGTGTGCAGACCGAGCCGGCGTCCGGCGACGGCGAGCATGGCCTCCATGGTCAGCAGCGGGCGGCCCTCGGGGGCCGGCGTGCTGGTGGGTGTGGGCGGCAGGTCGTCGTCCGCTTCGACGGGCAGGCCGCGCAGCAGCAGGTAACCGTCCTTGTTGCCCTCGGCGTCGAAGGCGTCGAGGGCGTCGGCCATCGCCCGGGGCAGCTGCTCCGAGAGCCCCTTCGCGGCCTCCAGGAAGCCGTAGAGATCGGCGCGCGGGACGTCGGGCAGCTGCGCCGCGAGCTTGCGCAGCCGGTCCTGGTACGGGGTGCAGTCGATGACCGGAGTGGTCATGGCCGGTGGTCTCCTTCACTCGTGGGGCGATGCGCGCGGGCGTACTGGTAGAGCAGCTCGGCGCCGATCTCGGTGGCCAGGACGGAGGTGATCCCGGCGTGGTCGTACGGTGGCGAGACCTCCATCACGTCGAAGCCGACGGGGGTGAGGTCGCCGATGCAGCGCAGCAGCGCGAGCAGTTCGCGGGACGACAGCCCGCCCGGGGCCGGGGTGCCGGTGCCGGGCGCGAAGGCCGGGTCCACGACGTCGACGTCGACGGAGACGTACACGGGGCGCCTGCCGACCCGTTCACGGATCAGGCCGGAGGTGCCGGCCGGGCCGAGGTCGGCGAACTCGTCCGCGGTCACGATCCGGACGCCGTGTCCGCGCGCGTAGTCGAGCGAGTCCGGCTTGGGGTTGTGGCCCCGGATGCCGATCTGGACCGTCGCGGCCGGGTCGACGAGCTTCTCGTCGATGCCGTGCCGGAACGGCGTTCCGTGGTGGAACTCGCCACCGTAGAAGGCCGGATTGGTGTCGGAGTGCGCGTCGAGATGGACCACGGCGACGGGCCCGTGCTGCTCGGCGACGGCCCGCAGCCCGGCCAGGGTGAGGGAGTGGTCGCCGCCGAGCATCAGAAAGGCGGCGTTGTCCCCGAGCAGCCGCGTGAGGTGCGCGCCTGCCGTCTCCATCGCGATGTGCATGTTGAACGGGGTTAGATCGATGTCCCCGGCGTCCGCACACCGGATCAGGTCGAAGGTGCCGGGGCCGCGGTCGATGCCGACGCCGTGGATGAGGCCGGACTCGTTGCGGATGGCGCGCGGGCCGAACCGCGCCCCGGGCCGGTAGCTGGTGCCGCCGTCGTACGGGGCGCCGATCACGACCACGTCGTAGCCGCGCGGCTCCGGATCGTGCGGCAGGCGCATGAACGTGGGGATCTGCGCGTAGCGGGGTGAGACATGCGAGTCGACGCGTTCCACGGGCTCAGTCCCCCTCCTGGGTCTCGACGGTGATCAGGGAAGCGGCGTGCCGCGCCTTCGCGAGCGCCGCGCCGGCCGTGCCGGCGTGCGCGTACACGAAGCCCACGGAGGCCGAGTTGTCCAGGCGCGAGGCCACGCGGGCGCCCAGGTCGGCGTGGAGGGAGACGGTGACGTTCCCGGTCGCCTCGGCCCGGTCGATCCCATGGACCGCGGTCAGCACGCCCGGCGCGTCGGGGAAGAGCACGACGACGGCGGCGGCCGGGGTGACCCCCTCGCCCGCCCTGCCCGGATACGGGTCGGCGCCGAGGGCGAGGAGCTTGGCGACCAGGTGGGGGTTGGCGCCGCAGACGTCGGCGACCATCGTGGAGATCATGTGCGCCGGGAGCCGGGTGTTGACCTCGATGATCCTGGGTCCGTCGTCGGTGAGCTTCACCTCGGTGTGGGCCGGGCCCTGCCGGTAGCCGATGGCCTTGAGCGTGCGGTCGACGGCCGCCGTGACCTGCTCCCACACCCCGGGCGCGAGGGGCACCGGGAAGCTGTGGGCCTCCTCGAGCATCGTCGTGCGGTGCAGGTCCTTGGAGGTGGCGCCGTAGAAATGCGTCACCCCGCCGCCGGTCATCGATTCGACGGAGATCTCGGTGCCCGGCACGTACTGCTCGAACAGCACATGACCCGGCCTCGGCCGTCCCCGCAAGGACCGTTTGACGGCGGACAGTTCCTCGTACGCGGCGTGGGCCCCGGCCTTGTCGAGGCACTTGCGCACACCGTACGAGATCGCCTCCGACGGGGGCTTGGCGATCAGCGGCAGCCCCACGTGGCGGATGGCCCCGTCCACCTCGTCGGGCGAGGTGACCAGCCGGTACGGCACATTGGCGGGGTCGTCGCCGAGCAGCCCGCGCAGCACGTGCTTGTGGTTCGCCGCGGTGACCGCGTCCAGGCCCTGCGAGGGCAGTCCGAGGCGTTCCGCGGCGGTGGCCGTGGCCTCGGTGTGGTAATCGGAGAACGACAGGATGCCGTCCACCAGCGGCCGCCCGTCCGTGTCGGTGATCGCGTCGACGATGGCGTCGGGATCGTGCGTGTCGGTGTGGACCACCTTGTCGACGCGGGCGAGGGGATGGTCGTCGAAGGGCTTGCCGTCCGTGTACCACTCCACGCCCTGCACCAGGAGCCAGATCTCGCAGCCGAGGTCACGGGCGGCATGGATGCCGTCGTAGAAGGCGGAGTGCAGCATCGACTCCACGAGCGCGAGCCGCCTGCCCGTGAAGCCCCCGCGACCGCCGGTTCCGGCTGGGCCGCCGGCACCGGCGCCCGACGGCGACGGACCGGTGTACGCGCTCACGCGGCACCCCGCTTCAGCCGGGCCGCAACGGACTCCACGACCGAGCCGGTGCTCACATGGTCCGGATGGTCGCCGTCCACCACCGTGCGGTCGAACAGTTCCTCCACCACCAGCCGTTTGGCCGTGTGAAGGTTCTCCTCCGGCACGCCGTGCCCCGCGAGCAGCAGCGAGAAGGAGGACGTGGTGCCCGAGCCCTCGTGGACGCCGAGCTTGGGCCGGTTGACGGTCTCTTCAGGAAGCAGCCCCTCCATGGCCGCCCGCAGCACCCATTTGTCGCGGCCGTAGCGGCGCTTGAGCCCCGCCTCCAGACACACCAGCAGGTCGAGGACGTCCCGGTCCCAGTAAGGATGGGTGGACCAGTGGCCGGACGCGGCCGAGAGCACCGGCGACATCTCGTTGAGTCCGTCGAACGTCGCCATGTCGTGGGCCACGGCCGAGTCCAGGTCGGGCAGCCGGTCCTCGCGGTGCATCCCGGCGAGCGGGATGTCGGCCCCGTATCCCGTGAGGATCCTGCGGGGCGGTCCGCCGAGTGCGCGGTAGAGGGCGGTGAGCGGCAGCAGGTACTCGATGATGTCCGGATCGTGGGACTCCGACGCCCACACCGTGTGCGGGAGCTGGGTGAGCAGATCCGCGGTCCGGAGCGTGAACTCGCCGTGCCGGGAGCCCAGATGGTCGGCGACGAGCCGGGCCTGAGGGAACTCGCTGCTGGTGTCGGTGCCCATGGACACCGTCGCCAGCCGGCCCGCCGCCTTGTGGGCGAGCGCCGCGACACCGGAGGAGTCGATCCCGCCGGACAGCACCACCAGCGGAGTCGCGCCAGGAGCGAGTCTGGCCCGTACGGCCGCGTCGAGTGCGGTGCGTACGGCGTCGACCGCCTCGCGCTCCGCGACGATGCGGCGCGACAGCGGCGGGGCCCATGTGGGATGGGTCTCGGCGGTGCCGCTCCCCAGATCCATGACCATCACGGAGCCGGCAGGGACCTGGTAGAGCCCGGGAAGCCGTCGTACCCGGCGCGCCCCGGCGAGGGGCAGGCCCTGCGGACTCCCGTACCGCGCGAGCGCCTTCGCCTCGGTCGCGGCCACGACCTCGCCGCGCCCGGGGCGCAGATACAGGGGCACGGAGCCCGCGTGGTCGGTCGCGAGGAGGACGCGCTGCCCCTCGGCGACCACCGCGGCGAAGCGGCCGTTGACGAGGCGGAAGGCGTGGTGGCCGTAGCGCCGGAAGAGCGCGAGGAGCAGCCGCGCGTCGTCCGCGCGGGGGCCTGAGTCGGCTCCGCCGCCGGCCGGCTCCGGCAGTACGGAGCGGAGTTCGTCCCGGTTGTAGATCTCGCCGGCGATCAGCACGGCGGCGTCCGCGTCGCGCGCCAGCGCCGGTTCCGGGGAGTGGGTGGGGGCATGCACGAGGGTCGCGGTCAGGGTCTGCGTACGCAGCCGCTCCCGGAGCCTGGTGCAGATGCCTTGGGTCGCGAAGGCCGCGCCGGGTATCCGGCCTTCGCCCAGACGGGCGGAGGCCAGAAGACCGAAGGCGGCAGGAAAGTCCTGCTCGTCCATGATCAGATGCTCAGCGCCCCGAACCCACCGGGCCGGAAGTCGTAGCTGACGGGGACCTCGATGAGGAAGGGGCGGCCCAGCTCGGCGCCCTTGCGCAGGGCCGCGAGGAGCTCCTCGCGGGAGGTCGCACGGGCCGCCTCGACGCCGTTCGCCTCGGCGAGCGCGACGAAGTCGACTCCGGTGAACTTCACCGCCGGGTCGTGGCTGCGGTGGTGGCCGAGGTTCTGGTACAGCTCGATCAGCCCGTTGGTGTCGTTGTTGACGACGACGGTGACGATCGGCAGGCCGAGCCGGGCGATCGTCTCCAGGTCGGCGCTGTTGGAGTGGAAGCCGCCGTCGCCCGCGATGAGGAACGTGGGCTGGCCGGGGCGGGCCAGCTGGGCGCCGATCGCCGCGGGGATGCCGTAGCCGAAGCTGGAGCAGCCGGCCGACGTGAGGAAGCCGAAGGGCTGGTCGGCGCGGGCGAACAGCACTCCGTAGTGCCGGAAGAAGCCGATGTCGGAGACGATCGTGCCCTCGCCCGGTCGCGCGGTCTCGGCCATGACGGTGTTCATGGAGTCGATGACCTGGTGGACCCGCATGCCGTCCGCGTAGCTCTCCGGGTCGGCGAGGAACTCGGCGATGCGCGCGCGCAGCGGCGCGATGTCGTGCCGCTTCTTCGCCGCGAGCGAGGCCGTGGCGGCGTCGAGGTGTTCGACGAAGGCCAGGACGTCGGTGACGACGTCGACGGTCGGCCGGTAGACGCGGGGGATCGGGTTCGGCGTCGGCGAGACGCGGACGGTCTTCTTCTCGGTGCCGCGTTGCCACATCGAGGGCCGCAGGTCCTCGGCGTAGTCGTAGCCGACGGTGAGGATGACGTCGGCCGGGCCGAACAGGGTCTCCAGGGCCGGGAAGTCGAGAATGCCGTCCATGTAGCCGGTGACGGCCCCGTAGTCGAGCTCGTGGCCGGCGGGCAGGACGCCCTTCGCGATGTACGTCGTGATGACCGGGATGTCGAGGCGCTCGGCGAGCGCGCGGATCGCGGGCACGGCACCGGAGCGGATCGCGGCTGCTCCGACGACCAGCACCGGGTGCTCGGCCGAGCGGAGCAGCTCGGCGGCCTCGTCGGCGGCGGCCTGCCAGCCGGGGGCGACCGCGCCGGTCGGCCGGGCAGGGGTGAGCGCGGGCGGGTTGGCGGCAGAGGCGTCGATGCCCTCGGACGAGCCGAGCAGGTCGACGGGCAGCGAGATGAAGGAGGGGCCGACGGGCTCGGTCATCGCGGCGGTCACCGCGGAGTCCACGAGGTCCGTGATCTCGTGCGGCCGTTGGAGCTCCGCCGCGTACTTGGCCATCGGCTTGATGATCGCCACCGAGTCGAGGCACTGGTGGGTGTCGTTGGGGAAGATGTCGTGCGACTCGGACTGGGCGGCGAGCGCGATGACCGGCGAGCGGTCCAGGATCGACGTGGCGACACCGGTCGACAGATTGGTCATACCGGGGCCGAGGGTCGCCCAGCAGGCCTGCGGCCGGCCGGTGATCCGGGCGAGCACGTCGGCGGCGACACCGGCGGTGAACTCGTGCCGGGTGAGGACGAAGTCGATGCCCTCGACCTCGTCGAAGAGGATCGAGGCGGCCTCACGGCCGACGACGCCGAACACCTTGTCCACGCCGTGCTCGTGCAGCCGGGTGAGGAGGGCGTGGGCGGCCGTCGGTCCGGTGCTGGGTCCGGTCGATACGCGGGACATGGGTCTCCAAGTCGTTCGGCGGTGAACGGGACCCGGAAACCGTGACCGGCGCCACTCTCCGGCCTCTCTCCCGGCGGTATCGGCCGGTATCGGGGAGTGCGCGAAGAGAAGCCGGAGACAGTGGCGGGTGACACTCCTGCGGTGTCTGGAGCAGCGAACCCATGTGCGGCGGTGTCCGGTACGGCGACGCCGGGACGCGCCGTCGTCGACGAATGGCGGGACCCGGCGGAGACCGGGAAGGCCGACTGGGCGCGGCTGACCGGCGGTGAGGACTTCTTCCTCACCCCCGAGTGGATGCGCGTCCTGCACGACACGGCCGGAGCGCCGATGCGCTACCTCACCGTCACTGATCCCGGTCGCGGAATCGTCGCGGCCCTGCCCCTCGTGTTCGCCGACCGCACCGCTCCCTGGTCGCTCGGCCGCACCGACCTCCTGATGCGCCACTGCGCCACCGAGGGCATGGACGGCGCCGCCGCGCTCCTCGACGCGTTCGACGGCGCCGACCGGCTGATGCCGTCCCTGATGTGCGGCGGCCGCCACCTCGGCCGTACGCGCCTGCTGCTCGGCGGGCACGCCACCGCCGACGACGCCGACCGCGTCGTCGACCGCGCCGAGCGCATCGCCGCCGCCATGGGCGCCGCATCGGTGTGCTTCCCCTACCTCGACTCCGCCGACCGGCTCGTCGCCGGCGTCCTCGAAGCGCGGGGCTATCTGTCGCACACCTCTGGCGAGTTCGCCTCGCTCGACATCCCGGCGGGCGGCTTCGCCGAGTACGCGCTCGGGCTGCCGTCCCGCCGCTCGCGCCGGGTCAGGGCCGAACGCCGGCGCGTCGAGGCGTCCGGCGTCCGGATCACCCTGGCGCCCCTGGTCGCGGACGAGGTCCCCCGGCTCGCGGAGCTGGAGACCGCCCTGTTCGCCAAGTACGGCATGACCGGCTGGGATCCCCGGCGCTCCGCCGCGGTGTTCGCCGCCGCGCACCGCACCCTCGGCCCCCGCGCGCTCGTCAGCAAGGCCGTGGCGGACGGGGAGATCATCGGCTTCGGGCTGATCCTCCGCCACGGCGCCGACTGGTTCGCCCACCGCGCCGGCTTCGACTACACGCGCCAGAGCGAACTGGGCCTGCCCCTCTACTACGAGCTGCTCTACTACACCCCCGCCGACCACGCCCCGTCCCACGGCGTCACCCGCGTCCACTACGGCATCGGCAGCACGGCGGCCAAGGTCTCCCGCGGCTGCCGGCTGTCCACCCAGTACCTGTACGTGAAGGAGCTCGGCCGATGACCGGCTGGAACGCCGCCGTCGGGTGGATCGTGAACCCCTCACGCCGCCGCGGCGGCCACCTCAGGACGGTCGCCTCCGCCGACGTCGACTCGCTCGACCCGGCCCGTACGTACTACGTGTGGTCCTGGCTGCTGCAGCGCACGATGCACCGCACCCTCATGGCGTTCGGCACCGACCCGGACTCGCCGGGCGTCGTGCCCGATCTCGCCGCAGCCCCCGGTGCCGTCTCCCGCGACGGTCTGAGCTGGACCTACCGCATCCGCCGCGGTGCGCGCTTCGAGACGGGCGAGGAGATCACGGCGTACGACATCAGGTACGCGCTGGAACGGGTCTTCGCCCAGGACATCCTGCCGGGCGGGCCCACCTATCTGCTCGATCTGCTCGACCACGGCGGCTACCGCGGCCCCTACCGCGACGACGCCGACGGGCTCAAGGCCGTCGAATGCCCCGACGAGCGCACCCTCGTCCTCCGGCTCCGGCGGCCCTTCGCGGACGTCGACCATCTGATGGCTCAGCCCAACACCGCACCCGTGCCCCGGCTCCGCGACACCCGCGAGGCGTACGGTCGCGCGCCGGTGTGCTCGGGGCCGTACCGGATCCGCAGCTACGAACCCGGCCGCTCGCTGCACCTGGTCCGCAACCCGCAGTGGGATCCGGCCACCGACGCCGTGCGCTCCGCTCTGCCCACCGAGCTGACCGTCTCCTTCGGCGTCGAGGTCGACGAGCTCGACGCCCGGCTGCTGGCAGGGGAGTTCCATCTCGACGCCGAGGGGCGGGGCATCCAGCACGCGGCGCGCGACCGCATCCTCGACGACCCGCGGCTGCGGGCGCGCGCGGACAATCCGGCGACCGGATTCCTGCAGTACGTCACCGTCCAGCAGGCCGTGCCGCCCTTCGGCAACGTGCACGCCAGACGCGCGGTCTTCCACGCCGCCGACAAGGCGGCCCTCCTCGAGGCACGCGGCGGCGACGGAGTCGGCGGGACGCTCGCCACCTCTCTGATCCCGCCGTCGCTGTCCGCCCACACGGGCAGCGACCGCTATCCGTCGGGGGCCGACCTGACCGGCGACCTCGACGCGGCGCGGGCCGAACTGGCCGCCGCCGGAGTGCCGGAGGGCTTCCGCACGGCGATCGGCACCCAGCCCGGCAAGTTCGCACTTGTCGCCCGCGCCCTCGCCGCGTCGCTCGCCCGCGTCGGCATCCAGGCCGAGGTGGTGGTCCTGGACACCGCCTCGTACTACCGCACGGGCCTCGGCAGCCCGGCCACGGTCCGCAGGCTGGGACTCGGCCTCGGGGTGACCGACTGGGGCGCCGACTACCCCACCGAGTACGGCTTCCTCGCCCCGCTCGTCGACGGACGGCAGATCAAGCACGGCGGCGGCAACTTCAACTTCGCCGAACTCGACGACCCGCAGGTGAACGCGCTCGTCGACCGGGCGAACGCCGAACCCGACGCGGTGCGGCGCCGGTCCCTGTGGCAGTCCGTCGAGCGGACCGTGATGGACCGCGCCGTGATCCTCCCCATGGCCCATGACCGCACCCTGCACTACCGCCACCCCGACCTGACCAATGTCTACGTCCACCCCGCGTTCGGTCTCTACGACATCCAGGCCCTCGGGCTCGTCGGGGACGGCGACACGGGCCTCACCGGCACGGGAGAAGGAGACGCGTGAACCCCGCCTTCACGGAACTCGACCCGCACGACAGCGACCGCATCGACGCGGTGTTCGGGCTGCGCACCGAGGCGGCGCGCGAGGACACCCCGGGTCTTCCTGCGCCCTGCCGCGCCGACCTGATCGGGTCCGTGCGGGTTCCGCCGCCCGCGACCAGGATCGAGGAGTGGCTGGTCACCGCGGACCGGCACACCCCGGACGTGATCGCCTCCCTGCGCCTGGAGTTCCCCACCGAGGAGAACACCGCCTCCGTGACCGCTGCCGTCCTCGCCGTACGGCCCGGCCTGCGACGGCGGGGAATCGGCCGGAAACTCGTGGAGTTCGCCGGCTCCCGCGGCAAACCCGACGGCCGCACCCGGCTCCTGCTGTTCGCCGACGCGGGGCCGGGCGCCGAGGACACGATCCCCGCCGCCCGTTTCGCCGACGCGCTCGGCGGCCGGACCGTCATGACCCTCGACCATCTGCGGCTGGACGTCTGCGACGCACCCGCCGCAGGTCCCGTTCCTGACGGATACACCTGCCGCACCTGGGGCAGCACCGTGCCCGACGAACTGGTCGCCGAGGCCGCCCGTCTGGAGGCCACGCTCTCCGCGGACGTCCCCACCGGTGACCTGGCCTGGGAGCCGCAGCCCGCCGCCATCTCCCGGATCCGCGACTTCGAGCGGATGCGGATCGCCCGCGGCCGGCGCGCCTACCAGACCGGCATACGCCACGAGGGGACCGGCCGCCTGGTGGCCTGGTCCGCGGTGTCCATGACCACCGCCAACCCCGACAACGCGCTCCAGGCGGTCACGGTCGTCGACCCCGGGCACCGGGGCCGCGGCCTCGGGCGGCTGGTCAAGGCCCTCAATCTCCGGTACGTGCGGGGCGGCGAGGCCGAACTGCGCACGATCGACACCTGGAACTCCACGGGCAACGTCCATATGCGGCGGATCAACGAGGAGTTCGGTTTCCGTCCCGCGGGCGGCCGGCGGATGTGGGAGCTGGACATCTGATGCTCGGCAGCGAGCCGTTCGCCCGGCTGTTCGTCGCCCACGCCACGTCGCAACTGGGCTTCCGCGTGGCCCAGACCGCGATGCCGCTGACCGCGCTCACCGCCGCGGACGCGTCGCCCTCCGGGGCGGCGGCCCTGATCACCGTACAGACCTGCGGGTTTCTCCTCATCGGGCTGCCCGCGGGGGCCTGGGTGGACCGGTGGCCCCGGACGACCGTGCTGCTGACGGCGGATGCGGTCCGGTGCGCCGCGGCCGGGTACGTCGGCGCGGTCTGGCTGTTCTCCGGGCCCCAGGGTTCCGTGGGCATGGGGCAGCTCTGTGCGGCGGCCCTGGTGCTCGGCATCGCCTCGGTGTTCTTCGACGTGGCCGCCCAGTCCGCCGTGCCGCAGCTCCTCGGTCCCGAGCGGCTCGTCGCGGGCAACGCCCGGCTGCAGGCGGCCGAATCGGCGGCGGCCGTGGCGGGCCCGCTGGTGGCGGGTGCGCTCGCGGTGGTGGCCGCGCCCGCCGGCCTGGTGCTCTCGGCCGTGGCCTACGGCACGTCCGCCCTGGTGCTGCTGGGCAACAGCCCGTCGCCGGCGAGTGCCGGGAGCGACCACTCCGGGAGCGGGGGCCGTGGCACGGGCATCGGCCGTCAGGTGCGCGAGGGGCTGCGCTTCCTGCTCGGGCACCCGGCCCTGCGGCGCATCGCGGTGGCGACCGGCGTCTTCAACTTCGCCTGGGCCGTCGTTGCGGCCCTGATGCTGGCGCTGCTCGTGCACGAGGCGGGCGAGAGCGAGACCGTGGCCGGCGCGGTGATGGCGGGCCTCGGCGCCGGCGGGGTCATCGGGGCGCTGCTCGTCAAGCGGTTCCTCGGGGCGCTCGGGCAGGCGCGGGCGATCACGTACGGGCTTCTCGTACCGGCGCCGTTCGTGCTGCTGGCGTCGCTGGCGGGGCGGACGCCCGCCTGGACGACGGGACTCGGCATGCTGGGCGTCGGCGCGGGCGCGGTGCTGTACAACGTGACGCAGGTCAGCCTCCGCCAGACCGTGACGCCGCCCGAACTGCTCGGCCGGGTGAACGCGACGATGCGTACCCTCGTATGGGGCATGATCCCGCTGGGCGGTGTCGTCGCCTCCGCGATGTCCTCCTTCCTGCCGGTGAGTTCGGTGGTCGTCATCGGCGCCGTGCTCGCGTGCACCGCATGGCTGTGGCTGGTGGGCCTGCCTTCGCCCGCCCGATCCGAGGCCGCAACGCGTTCGGGTTGACGGGCTGCACTTTCGGCCATTCCTCACGGCGGATATCGATCGATCGCGCGGTGTCGGCGTTCTTCGGGCTCTCTGCTCACGGTCACGCCGGAGAAGAATTGGTTCAGTCGAATCCGCCTCAATGGGGCGAGGTCTCGACATGGCCGTATGCAATGCCCGTGTCCGGAATCGCGCGCCGGAGGAGAGTGCGA
This sequence comes from Streptomyces sp. NPDC001970, assembly GCF_053594115.1. Lineage (NCBI taxonomy): Bacteria > Bacillati > Actinomycetota > Actinomycetes > Kitasatosporales > Streptomycetaceae > Streptomyces > Streptomyces sp. NPDC001970. The sequence continues at coordinate 161,135 of NZ_JBSFDW010000014.1, forward strand.
AGAGACTACGCCCATAAGATGCCGTCATGGCAGGTGAGAGCGCTTACCGAGGCTACTCCTCTTACGACGGGCGTCGGTCACGCCGGCGTCGTACGATCGGCACTCTGGCGACACTTGCGGCGGCAGCGGGGATCGGCTATTGGGGATACAGCACGCTGTTCGCAGAAGGCGCCGAGGATCCCGAAGTCCTTGCTGCCCGGGAACAGTTGGACGGGTTCCTGGCCGCCTGGGAGACGGGCGACGCCGACAAGGCCGGGTCGTACACGGATACTCCCGGTAATGCGGAGTCTCTCATCACGTCCGTCATGACGAACCTGAAACCGTCGAAGACGGAGATCTCCACGAAGGACGGCCAGAAGCAGGCGGAGGGGGATGTTCGCATTCCGTTCACGGTGGCGATGCAGATTCCCGGCGCCGGCGACTACACCTGGGACTCCAAGGCGAAAGTCCTGAAGAAGCAGGAAGAATGGCAGGTGGAGTTCACCACTCCGGTGATCCACCCGGCGTTGGCCCCCGGCCAGACCCTGGCCCTGCAATCGCAGGAGCGCGCTGCCGTACTCGACGCGAACGGTGACGTCCTGCAGGCGCCCTCGATTGTCGGCGCCGTCGACCCGAAGAGCGGAAAGGGCATCTCCGGACTCCAGGCCCGTTATGACAAGCAGCTCACCGGCGGCGCGGGCGGGGCGAAGTCCGTCGCCGTCGTGGACCGCGAGTCCGGACGTGCGGTGAAACGGCTCAGCAACGACAAAGGCGCCAAGGGCGAGCCGGTGAGGACCACCATCGACCCGAGGATCCAGGGAGCCGCCGCCGAAGCACTGGACGGAGTCGAGAAGAACGCGGCCATCGTCGCGATCGACCCGTCCACCGGCCATGTCCTCGCCGCCGCCAACAGGCCCGGCGGCATGAACCGGGCCCTGGAAGGCCGCTATCCGCCGGGCTCCACCTTCAAGGTCGTCACCGCCACCGCACTGCTGAAGCAGGGGATGCGGCCGTCCGACGCGGCGCAGTGCCCCAAGTTCGCGCTTGTCAACGGGCAGCGGTTCGAGAACCAGAACCAGTTCACCCTGCCGTCGGGCTCCACCTTCAAGGACTCGTTCGCCAAGTCCTGCAACACCTTCTTCGTCAACTCCCGCACGAAGCTCCAGGATGCGTCGCTGCACGACGCCGCGCAGGCCTTCGGCATCGGCGGCAGCTGGGACGTCGGAGTCGTCACCTACGACGGCAGCGTGCCGGTCGCAAGCGGAGACAACGACAAGGCCGCATCCACGATCGGACAGGCCCGCGTCCAGGCGTCCCCCCTGGTGATGGCCTCGATCGCGGCGACGGTCAAGGAGGGCACGTTCCGGCAGCCGGTGCTCGTGCCGGCCGCGGTGAAGAAGAAGCACGAGGCCCCGGCCGCGCTCGACCCCGCGGTGGTGGCAGGCCTGCGCGACATGATGCGCGCCACGGTCACCCACGGCGCCGGCCGGGCGCTGATGGACGTACCCGGCGAGGCGTACGCGAAGACGGGCACCGCCGAGTTCGGCACCGAGACCCCGCCGCGCACCCACGCCTGGATGATCGGCTACCAGGGGAACAAGAACCTCGCCTGGGCGGTCCTCGTGGAGGACGGCGGCTCGGGCGGCTCCGACGCCGGGCCCATCGCGGCCAGGTTCCTCAAGGCGGTCGGCTGAACAGCACGGCACGGACAGCACGGCACGGACAGCACGGCACCGACCCGGCCCCAGGTCTCACGCAGTTCCTTTGCGGAGCGTTCCAGCGACACGAAAGGCAATGACTCGTGGGATTCGATGAGGCATCACGCGGTGTGGTGCGCCCCTCCGAAGAGGAGGGCGGAGTGCTGAGGTTCGTCCGCACGGACGACTTCGACTCGCTCGACCCGGCCGACACCTACTACGCCTACACCTGGAACTTCATACGGCTGATCGGGCGCCCCCTCGTCGGCTACCGCCAGGACGGCGACGGCGGGCTCCGGCTCGTCCCCGACCTCGCCGAGAGCCTGGGCACCCCGTCCGCGGACGGCCGGACATGGACCTACCGCCTCCGCCGCGGCATCGCCTTCGAGACCGGCCGCCCGGTCACGGCACAGGACGTGCGCCACGCCGTGCTGCGCGCCAACTTCCCCGAGTCGGTGTACGGGAACGGGAACGGGTCCGGGAACGGGCCCGCCGCGACGATCACCCGCGGCGGGCCCCAGTACTTCCGCCAGTACCTCACGGGCGCCGGCGACGGCATCGGCTGCCCGGACGAGCACACGATCGTCTTCCGTCTGAAAGAACCTTTCTCCGGATTCGACTACCTCGCCGCCCTTCCGACGACGATCCCCGTCCCCGAGGAGGCCGACACCTACCCCCGCTACCGGGACCGGCCGGTCTCCTCGGGGCCGTACCGCATCAGCACGTACGAGCCCGGGCGCGAGGCCCGCCTCGACCACAACCCGCACTGGAAGCGGGAGTCGGACCCCCTGCGCACCCGCCGGCCGCAGGAGATCCATGTCCGGCTCGGCGTCACCGGGCCGGAGGTCGACCGCATGCTGCTGGCCGGCGAGGCGGACATCGACCTGGCCGGTGTGGGGGTGCAGCCGGAGACCCAGCAACGGCTCCTGGCCGATGACTCGCTGCGGGAGCACGTCGACAATCCCCGCACCGGCTTCGTCTGGCTGTACTGCATCAACCAGAACATCGGCCCGCTGACGGACATCCACGCGCGCAGGGCCGTCCAGTACGCCACCGACAAGGCCGCCATGCGCGACGCGTACGGCGGCGAACCGGCCGGCGACATCGCCACCACCCTGCTCCCGCCCACCGTGGCGGGCTACGAACCGCACGACAGATACCCGGTCGGCCCCGACGCCACCGGAGATCTGGACGCGGCGCGCCGCGAACTCGCCCTGGCGGGAACGCCGGACGGATTCCCCGTCCGGATCGCGGCGCGTGAGGACCGGCGCAAGGAATGGAACGCGGCCCTGGCCCTTGCCGCCGGCCTGGCCCGCGTGGGAATCGACGCGGAGGTCACCGCCTTCACCTCGGGCGACTACTTCACCACCTGCGCCGGTGTTCCCGCCTATCTGCGTGAGCACGGAATCGGCATCGTGATGTTCGGCTGGGCCGCCGACTTCCCGGACGGTTTCGGATTCCTCCAGCAGATCGCCGACTCCCGCGCCATCAAGGAGTCGGGCAACCAGAACCTCGGCGAGCTGGCCGATCCGAAGATCGACCATTTGCTCGACGAGGGCATCGCCACTGCCGACCCGGGTGAAAGAGCACGGATCTGGGCGGAGGTGGACCGGCTGGCGATGGACAGCGCGGTGATGTGTCCCTACATGTACGTGAGATCCGTGGTCTACCGGGGCGCCGGAGCCTCGAATGTCACGATGTCGCAGGCATACGGGATGTACGACTACGCGACCATCTCGGCGACGCCGGGATAGACCGCCGGTCGCGGGGATCCCGCGCGCACCGGCGGAACGGCACACGGGGGTGAGGGACAACAGCAGACGCGCGGGAACACCGCCGGAAGCGGCACTCGCCCCCCGACATCATGCGCACCCACGAGGGGGGAAGCACCTTGAACAGCGCAAGACGCCTGACGGTCCAGCTCCTCGGACCCGTCGCATTGCTGAACGCAGGCGTACCGATACCGATCCAGGGCCAGCGCCAGGTGCGTTTCCTCGCCGCCCTCGCGCTGAAACCCGGACAGGTCGTCACCAAAGAGGCCATCATCGCGGACTCCTGGGACGGTGAACCGCCGCGCACCGTCTCCGGGCAACTTCAGACCTCGACCTGGAGAATTCGCACCGCCCTGGAGGCGGCGGGACTCGCGAGGGACGTGCTCGTGTCCCACCGCCTCGGTTACCAGTTGCACGTGCCCGCCGACCGTATCGATCTCTTCGTCTTCCGTGAAGCGGTCAAGGAAATCCGTGAACTCTACGCGCGTGGGGATTTCGAGGCCGCGGGACAGCGCATCGAATCCGTCCTCGCCATGTGGAAAGGCGCCGCCCTCACGGACGTCACCTCCGGCCGGCTCCGCCTTCACGCCGAGTGCCTGGACCGGGAGCGGGCGGCGGCGATCGAGCTGCGCGCGAGGATCGACATCGGGCGGGCGAAGTTCGAGGACGCGATTGCGCAGCTGTCGGAGCTGGTCGACCAGGACCCTCTGCGGGAGGACCTCTACATCGGGCTGATGAAGGCGTACTACGGTGCGGGGCGGCAGGCGGACGCGATTCAGATCTTCCACCGGGCGAGGGAGATCCTGCGGGATCAGATCGGGATCAACCCGGGCGTGAAGCTCAAGGCGACGATGCAGGCGGTGCTGCAGCAGGACGAGCTGTACCTCAAGGCGGCGTAGGGGCCGGGGTGGGCCGGGGTGGGGGGCACCCGCGGCTCCGCCGAGGTGCGCTCTGCCCCGGGCCCCTGGGGGTGCGCTCGGCATTGTGGGGTGGGATCGGGTGGCCGCCTTGGAGCGCCGGACGGGCTTGATGTGGGCCGGTACCGCGGGGTGGGCCGGGGTGTCCTTCTCAAGCGTCGGACGGGCTGAGGGTGCCGCCGGGTACTGCGAGGTGCGCCGGGGTGTCCCTCCCGGAGTCCATCCCCACGCCCGGAGGGCGTAGGGGAGAGGGGCGCGGGCGCCCGGTCCCGTTCCTCGGCTACGTGGACAGTTCCGCCGTGATGTCGAGCGGCTCGTACGGCCGGGGGTCGAGCACCCGCGTGCGTGGCGCCGTCGGGCGTGCCGAGACCGCCGTGGACAGCGCGGCGGCCGCCGCGCTGTCCACGCGTGCCGCGGTGAGCGGGGACACCATGTCGTCGTGGTGACCGGGAATCAGCAGTGGCGGATCCCCCAGCACCTCCAGCAGTCGCTCCAGATAGCCGTGCACGGCTGAGTGCGAGGTCATCCCGACCACCGCCACATCCGGGCGAAGGCCGGCGAGTTCGCGGGCGATGTAGTTGCTGGCGCCGGACAGCAGCACGGTCGGGCCCCGCTCGACCGTCACCGCGTACATCAGCGTCTCGCCCTCCGGCAGCTCACCGAGCGTCGTGGGCCGGGACGGTGGCGGGGCGACGAGCCGGCCGGGGGCGAAGTAGCCGTGGTCCGCGCCCTGGCTGTGCAGGCTGCGGAAGACCTGCACGGTGAAGCCGTCGAACTGCAGATACTCGCCGCCCCGCACGGTGATGACATCGGCGACGCGCTTCTCGGGTGCTCCGAGAGCCGTCAGCAGATGTCGCGAGGAGTCGTCGCACAGCGTGCGGATGCGGTGGTCCCGCCACTCCGGGTGCGCGAGCAACCGCGGTACGTCGGCGATGTGGTCGAAGTGCCCGTGGCTGACGAGGATCAGCTCGGGCGCGCCCGTGAGCCTGCCGCGCGCCGCCTCCGCGACCGCCGTCTCGTCCAGGCGCAGGGGAAGCGACGGATCGAGCTTCCCGTCGGCGTTCAGGCAGCGCATACGGCTGAAGTAGGGGTCGAAGAGCAGACTGCGCGGGCCCGTGGCCGTGTCGCCGCCGCCGAAGGTCAGCTCCCAGCCGGCGACCCCGAGCCAGCGCATCGTCAACGGGGCCGGCGCCACAGGGCCGCGAGCGGGACCCTGCGCCGCCCGCTGCTGCGAGGCGGCGGACGTGGTGGCTGTCGCCGATGCCGCGCCACCGGACAGCAGCCCCGCGGCCCCGGCCGCCAGCGTCCCCTTCAGAACCGATCGCCGCAGCCGCAGCATGAGCAAGACCTCCACCTGTCACCGTTGGTGACGAGGAGGATATGCAAGGCATACGCAGGGTCAGCGTTTTCCGGCCAAGGACACTCCGGCTGTCCCGTGCTTCACCCGGGGAACAGCCGGAGAACAGCGCGCGAACGCGCGAACGGCCGGGCTCAGGTCGTGTATTCGGAGTTCAGCCGCACGTATCCCTCGGTGAGGTCGCACCCGTAGACCGTGAACGCGCCGTCGGCGATGCCGAGATCGATGCCGATGACGACCTCTTCGCCGCGCAGATACTCCGTCAGGGCTCCGAGGACCGCGTCCTCGTCGGCCCGGGGCGGGTAGACGGCCACATCGCCGAAGCGGATGGCGACCTTTTCCTTGTCGATGTCCGTCTCGTCCTGGCACTTTCCGATCGCCATCGCCACCCGGCCCCAGTTCGGGTCGCAGCCGTGAACGGCGGTCTTCACCAGCGGTGAGTTGACGACCGACTTGCCGACCCGCTTCGCCTGCGCCGCGTCCCGGGCTCCGGCCACCTCGACCTGGATGAGCTTGCTCGCGCCCTCGCCGTCGGAGGCGATCATCTTGACCAGGTCGAGCGCCACGCGGTGCAGCGCGGTCCTGAACTCGTCCGGGACGACCTCGCCCGCGACCCCGTTCGCGAACAGCGCCGCCGTGTCCGACGTGGAGGTGTCGGTGTCGATGCTCACCGCGTTGAACGTGATGTCCATGACCTCGCGGAACAATCGGTCCTGCACCTCCGGCGCGAGCCGCGCGTCGGTGGCGAAGAAGGTGAGCAGCGTCGCCATGTCCGGCTCCAGCATGCCCACCCCCTTGGCGATACCGGTGATCGTCGCCTCACCGACCCGGGCCGATGCGATCTTGGGGTGGGTGTCGGTGGTCATGATGGAGCGCGCGGCCGCCTCGAAGCCCCGGTCCTCCGGGAACGGCCGTCCGAGCGTGGCGACATGGGCCCTGATGCTCTCCATCGGGAGCTGACGGCCGATCACCCCGGTGGCCGCGACGAGCAGTTCCTCCGGCGGCAGACCGACCGCCTTGGCGACGCCGTCCCGTACCTCCAGGGCGTTGGCCGCACCCTGCGCGCCTGTGGCGACGTTCGCGTTCCGGGCCACGACCACCACACCTCGTGCGACACCGTCGGCTGCGGCCTCGCGCGACAGGAGCACGGAGGGGCCCGCGAACCTGGACCGGGTGAACACCGCGCTGACCTGTGCCGGCTCCGTGGACAGCAGTACCGTGAAGTCGTCCCGGCCGTCGTCACCCGCGCCGACCGGCGCGACATGGACGGCGAACCCCTTGGGCGTATCGACCATGAGTCACCCCTCTGGATAGTCATGCGTTCAGGCTCATACTGATGCGAGCCTATACGGTGACGGTCTCCGCGGCCTCTCGTTCGCCGATCCCCGCGTGCCACGCCCCTCGGCCCGGCCCCGCGCCGTCACTCGGTGACTCCCTACGGGCGCAGCACGATCTTTCCGACCGTCCGCCGTGCCAGCAGGTCCTCGTGCGCGCGCCGGGCCTCGGCCAGCGGATAGCTGCCTCCGGCGACGGGGGTGACGCGGCCGCGCGCCACCAGGTCGAGGAGTTCCGTGAGCGGCCCGCCGACCGCTCCTGGGGCCGCCAGCGTGGGACGGAGCCAGAAGCCCACGACCGAGGCGTTGAGCCGGTTCAGGCGGGCGGGGTCGACCGGGGTGAACCCGCTGCGGGAGGCGTTTCCGTAGGTGACGAGGCGGCCGAAGGAGGCGAGGGACGCCAGTGCCCGGTCGAAGAGTTCGCCGCCGACGGCGTCGAGAATGACGTCGGCGCCCCTCTCCAGGGGGTACTCGACGATCGCGTCGGCGCCGAGGTCCAGGGCGAGTCGGGCCTTGGACGGCGAAGAGGCCTGTGCGAGTACACGTCCCGCACCGAATTCCCTGGCCAGTTGGACCACGAGGCTGCCGACGCCGCCTGCCGCGGAATGCACCACCACGGTCTCGCCCGTGCGCAGGCGGGCCGCGGAACGGAGCAGATGCCATGCCGTCAGCCCCTGCATCAGCAGGGCCAGCGCCTGGGCGGCGTCGAGTTCCTCGGGAATCCCGAAGACGGACGATTCCTTGGCGACCACCTGTTCCGCGTATCCGTTGGACACGCGTGCCAGTACCCGCCGACCGTCGGGGGTGCGCCCCACGACCTCGCTCCCCGGGACGTACGGGAGCCTGTCGGCGCTCAGGTAGGAGCCGTCGGTCTGGTGGGTGTCGGCGAAGTTCACCCCGGCGGCTTCCACCCTGAGGAGTAACTCTCCCGGGCCCGGGGCCGGCGGGGCCACTTCGACGGGCGTGAGGACTTCCGGACCACCGAAGCGGTCGAACTGAATAGCGATCATGGCCGCACGGTATCGCGCGGCAGCCGCCCGCCGTGGGCGCTATCCGCCCCTGACCCGACCGCCGTTCGTGAAGGTGACCGGCAGGCTCACGGGGCCACGCAGCCCGCCCGGCCGCCACCGGAGCTCGCCCGGCGGTACGGCCAGGGCGAGCCCGGGAAGGCGGCGCAGGGCGGTCCCGATGGCGACCTGGCCCTCCAGCCGGGCCAGCGGCGCCCCCAGGCAGTAGTGGATGCCGTGCCCGAAGGCGAGGTGGGCGTTGTCCCGCCGGGTGACGTCCAGGCGGTCGGGGTCCGGGAACCTCGCCGGGTCGCGGTCGGCGATGGCCGAGGCGATCAGCACGGTCGCTCCGCGCGGGACGGTCACGCCCGCGATCTCGACGTCCTCGCGGGCGAACCGGGCGATGCCGGGGCTGACCGGTCCGTCGTAGCGCAGGAATTCCTCGATCGCGCCCGGCAGCAGCTCCGGATCGGAGCGCAGCAGCTCCAGCTGGCCGGGGTGGGCGAGCAGTGCGGCGATGCCGCCGCCGATCAGGTTGACCGTGGTGATGTAGCCCGCGACCAGCAGCAGGAACGCCATGGCGATCAGCTCGTCCTCGTTCAGCTGCTGCTCCTCGTCCCGGGCGGTGATGAGCGCACTGAGCAGGTCGTCGTCCCCGGGCCTGGCCCGCTTGGTCTCCAGCAGCTTGGTCAGATACGCGCGCATCTCCTGCCAGGCCGCGTTCACCACGGCCGGGTCCGGCATCTCGGCGCCGCGCATGATCATGTCGTCGGTCCACCGCTGGAACTCGTGCCGGTCGTCCACCGGCACCCCGAGCAGTTCGCTGATCACGGTGACCGGAAGCGGCAGGGCGAAGTCCGCGACGAGGTCGGCGCGGCCGGCCGGCACGACCGCGTCGAGCAGACCGTCGGTGATGGACTGGATGCGAGGCCGCAGCTCGCCCACCCGGCGCGCGGTGAACGCCTTCGAGACCAGGCGGCGCAGTCGGGTGTGGTCGGGCGGGTCGGAGCGGAGCATGTTGCTCAGCATCGACTCGCGCTCCGTCTCGGGCAGCTGCTGCAGCAGCCGGGTGTCCGACGCGTCGCGTACGTCGCTGCTCAGCCGTGGGTCGGACAGGGCCGCGATGCCGTCCTCGTAGCGCGTGACCAGCCAGGCGTCCAGGCCGCCCGCGATGACGGCGCGACGCACGGGGCCGTCCTCGCGCAGCTGCCGGTAGAGCGGGAAGGGATCCGCGACGAAGGCAGGGTCGGCGTAGGGCAGAAGGACCGGCTGCTGGCTCATGATGCCTCCCGGAGTACGCCGCCATCACCGCGGCGAGTTGTCAGGTCTTGAGGGTATATGTCCCAGTGTGGAAGGTCCTGGGATGGCGCCGAAGGGAGGGGGAGCGATGGAGCGGACCACGTGCTGTGTGGTGGGTGGCGGCCCCGCGGGAATGGTCCTCGGTCTGCTGCTGGCCCGGGCCGGTGTGGCGGTCACGGTGCTGGAGAAGCACGGTGACTTCCTGCGCGACTTCCGCGGCGACACCGTGCATCCGTCCACGCTGGCGCTGCTCGACGAGCTGGGCCTGGCCGAGCGGTTCGCGCAGCTGCCGCAGCGGCGGGTGACGACGATCCAGCTGCCGCTCGGCAGGGGCCGCTCGCTGGTCACCGTCGGCGACATCGGCTCGCTGCCGGGCAAGTACAACTACATCGCCATGGTGCCGCAGTGGGACCTGCTCAACCTCCTCGCCGACGAGGCGAGGCGGGAGCCGTCCTTCTCCGTGCGGATGAACACCGAGGCCAAGGGCTTCCTGATGGAGCGCGGACGGGTCACAGGGGTGCGGTACCGCACGGCCGACGGCCGTACCGGCACGCTGCGGGCCGGTCTCACGGTGGCCTGCGACGGCCGGGGCTCGCTGGCCCGGTCGCTGCCCGAACTGGGACTGCGGAGTTTCACGTGCCCGATGGACGCCTGGTGGTTCCGGCTGCCGCGGCGTGACGGGGACCCGCACGGGCTGGTGGGGGGCGTGGGTGACCGGTTGCTCAGCGCCATGATCGACCGAGGGGACTACTGGCAGTGCGCCGCCCTGATCCCCAAGGGAACCGACGCCGCGCGCCGCACCGCCGGTCTCGAGCGCTTCATGGCCGACTTCACGGCCGCCGTCCCCTGGCTCGCGGGCCGGGCGCACGCGCTGCGGTCGTGGGACGACGTCAAGCTGCTCGACGTACGGCTCGACCGCCTACGGCACTGGCACCGCCCGGGTCTGCTGTGCATCGGCGACGCGGCGCACGCGATGTCGCCGGTCTTCGGCATCGGCATCAACCTCGCCGTCGAGGACGCCGTGGCCGCCGCCCGGTATCTCGTCGGACCGCTGCGCCGGGGCGCGATCGGCCCGCGGGACGTACGGGCGGTGCAGCGCCGCCGCCTGCCGACCACGGCCGTGACCCAGGCGCTGCAGCGGACCGCCCACGCACGCGTCGTCGAACCGCTGCTGGCGGGCCGCCCGCCCTTCGGCAACCCCCGCCTGGTGCAGCGGCTGACCGGGCTGCTCACCACCTCGCGGTGGCTGAACCGGGTCCCGGCGTACTTCCTCGCCTACGGCGCCGTGCGCGAGCGCCCGCCCGCCGCGTCCCTGCGGTGACCGGCGGCTCAGGCCCTGCCCGACGCCTGGCCCGACGGCCCGGCGTGACGCCCTGCCCGACGGCCCGGCGCGGAGGCCGGGCACGGCGGCGCAGGCGCCGACCCGTGGCGCGGTGTATTCAGGACCTATGGTTCCTGGACGGCTCCGCGGAGCCCATTGCGTGTCATGGGAGCCACACCATGCCCTGCTGCTGGTGCCGATCGCGCTGATCGCGCTCGTCACGGTGGTCGACATCCTGGCACCACCGGCCGTCCACCTCGGCCCCTTCCTCGTCGCCGCACCCGCCATCACCGCGTCGTTCGCCGGGCCCCGCACCACCGCGTTCGTCGGTGTGCTCGCCGTCCTCGCCCAGGCGGTGGTCGCGATCGCGCGCACCACGCTCATCGACCTGAACCACTCGTTCCAGCTCATCACCCTGATCGTGATCTCGGGATTCGCGACCTTCTTCGCCTACCTGCGAGAACGCCACGAGAAGGAAGTCACCCAGCTCCGCTCGGTGGCCGAGGCGGCACAGCAGGTCGTCCTGAGACCCCTGCCCCAGCGGATCGGCCCCCTGCGCATCGCCTCCGTCTACCTGGCCGCGGAGAGCGAGGCGCAGATCGGCGGCGATCTGTACGCCGCCGCCCGCATCGCCGGGGGGACCCGGTTCGTCATCGGCGACGCACGGGGCAAGGGACTGGCGGCGATCGGGGACGCCGCGTTGCTCCTCGGCGCTTTCCGGGGCGCTGCCCACCGGCAGGCCGACCTGACGGCGCTGGTCGCCCATCTGGAGGGAGCCGTCTCCTCCGACCTGGACGACCCCGGCGCATCCGCCGACGGCACCGATGGTCCGGACGAGTCGTTCATCACCGCGGCCGTCCTGGACGTCCCGGACGAGGCGCCGGACCTTCACCTGATCAACTGCGGTCACCCCTCGCCGCTGCTGCTCCGCGACGGCCTGGTCGTCCCGCTCGACGTGCGCCACCCTCTGCCGCCGCTGGGTCTCACCGAGTTCGTGGAGTGCGACCTGTCCGTGGAGACGTTCGCCTTCGAGCCCGGCGACATCGTCCTGCTCTACACCGACGGTGTCATCGAGGCCCGCGACCGGGCCGGCACCTTCTACCCCCTGCAGGAACGGGTGGCCACCTGGTCCGCCAGAGGCCCCGATGCCCTCCTGGGCCGCCTCTGCGGCGACCTGCTGCGCCATGCCGGCGGGCATCTGGGGGACGACGCCGCCATGGTGGCGATCGAGCGCATGCCGAGCTGAGGTCTCGGCGGCTGAGTACCCGGACCTCAAACAAACCTTTTTCCCGGTTTGTTTGAGGGTTCATCAGAGGAGAAATCGGCCATCACGGGGGCGCGGCTGGCCGAGAGTTGTCAGTTACCGCAAGAACATACAGCGTGGATGGTTTTATAAGCCGGGCTGTCGTACAGTGCTCTCCGTGCACCGGGGATTCCGGAGAGCGACGTTCGCCGTCGCGTCCCGCGTATCGCCGGGAGCACGGCCGACCGGCCGATGGGCGTACGGAGTCCGTTCGATGGACGTCCAGGAGTAGAGCAGCAGGGAGCCGTCCGTGTCGAAGCAGGAAAGGGCAGTACGCACCCGCCGTGACCTGGTCCATGCGGCGGCCGTCGCGTTCGAGCAGTACGGCTATGTGCAGGCGACGCTGGCGACCATCAGCGACCATGCGGGCGTCAGCACCGGCGCCCTGCACTTCCACTTCGAGAACAAGGCGGCGCTCGCCGCGGCCGTCGAAGCGGCGGCGTACGAACAACTGCGTGCCGTCGTGCGCGAGGCGTGCGGGAGCACCGGACCCGCGCTCCAGGCACTCGCCGAGGCCTCGCAGGAGGTGTCGCGGCTGCTGCGGTCCAATGTGGTCTTCCGTGCCGGGTTCCAGCTCAACTTCGACGTCACCCGCCGGTCCGATCTGGACCTCCGGCGCGAGTGGCACGCATGCGTGCAGAAGCTGATCGACAAGGCGCGCGACGCGGGCGGGCTGATGCGCTCCGTCGTCCCGCACGACGTCGTCGCCGTGATCGTGGCCGCCACGGTCGGGTTCGGGCTGCTCGGCAGGGAGAGCCAGGAGTGGCTTTCCCCGAACACGCTGGCCGGCTTCTGGGAACTCCTGCTGCCGCGGCTTGCCGCCGTACCGGAATAACCGCCGGGTACGGGAATCACCGTCCGGTAATTTCCGTGTCACAGCAGACCGTTCAGTTACTCGACAGCGAACTGATCAAACAATTGACGGTCATCATTGACCCTGACGGAAATCGCCGCAGACTTCTTTACGGTGAGCATGTCCCGAAGGGAATCGACCATGACCGTACAGGCCGTGCCCGATCATCGAAGGCGCCGACCGGGCGTTCTCCCCGGCCGGCGGATCGCCCGACGGCTCACCGTCACCGACAACGAACTGCAGCTGTGGATGCTGCCCCGGCCCTGGGCCAGGAGCGCCGCGCGGCCGCTGAGAGTGTCCGAACTCGACGACCGGGAACGCGAGCGCGCCGCCTCCTTCCAACGGCCCCAGGACCGACTGCTCTACGAGTCCGCGCACATCGCCCTGCGGCGCGTGCTCGCCGCCATTCTTGGCGTCCGTCCGCGCGATGTGCTCCTGGGGCGCGAGCCCTGCCCCGGCTGCGGAGGCCCGCACGGCCGGCCCGTGGTCGCCGACGCCCCCTTCCCGCTGCACTTCTCCCTCTCCCACAGCCATGGCCTCGCCCTCGTCGCCGTCTCCGCGAAGCCTGTGGGCGTGGACGTGGAGCAAGTGCCCTCGGTGCAGAGGGCGGACCTCTGCATCCCCTCGCTCCACCCTGCCGAGCGGGAGGAGCTGGCCCTCCTGCCCACCGAGGAACGCCGTCGCGCCTTCACCGCGCTGTGGACGCGCAAGGAGGCCTACCTCAAGGCGACGGGCACCGGGCTCGGCCGTGACCTGTCCGCCGACTACCTCGGCGAGCGCGAGGGCCCCGGCGCCCCCCGCAGGCCGGCCGACTGGACCGTACGCAACCTGCCCACCGGCTCCGGCCGCGGCGGTCACCGCGCCGCCGTCGCGTTCCAGGGCGCCGAGGACCAGCGGTGCACCGTGCGCCGGCTGTCTGCGGACTGCCTCCACACCGACGACGCGACCGGACTCCTCGCCGGGCTAGAGGCGCGCGAGTGCGCGCTGCCGCCGGTGTCCCGCGCGCTCACGTGACCACCACGACCGATCACCGCGATATCCCGACCGCGATGTCCCAAGGGGGAACCTTGCCGACCGTCGAATCCCAGGTACCCGACCGGCTCGACGAACTTGCCGAACTCAAGAGCCTCGCCCGTAACGGGCCCGATCCCAAGGCCACCGAACGCCAGCATGCCAAAGGAAAGCTGACGGCCCATGAGCGAATAGAGCTACTGCTCGACAAGGGCAGCTTCACCGAGATGGAAGCGCTGCGACGGCACCGCGCCACCGGCTTCGGCCTGGAGGCCAAGCGTCCGCACACCGACGGTGTGGTCACCGGCTGGGGCACGGTCGAGGGCCGCACCGTCTTCGTCTACGCGCATGACTTCCGCATCTTCGGCGGCGCGCTGGGCGAGGCACACGCCCAGAAGATCCACAAGATCATGGACATGGCCATCGCGGCCGGTGCCCCGCTCGTCTCTCTCAACGACGGTGCCGGAGCCCGGATCCAGGAGGGGGTCTCCGCCCTCGCCGGCTACGGCGGCATCTTCCGGCGCAACACCAAGGCCTCCGGCGTCATCCCGCAGATCAGCGTGATGCTCGGGCCGTGCGCGGGCGGCGCCGCCTACTCGCCGGCGCTGACCGACTTCGTCTTCGCCGTACGGGACATCTCCCAGATGTTCATCACCGGCCCCGACGTCGTGCAGGCCGTCACCGGCGAGGAGGTCTCGCAGAACGGCCTCGGCGGCGCAGACGTCCACGCCGGCGTCTCGGGCGTCGCGCACTTCGTGTACGACGACGAGGAGAGCTGCCTCGCCGAGGTGCGGTACCTGCTGTCCCTGCTGCCGTCCAACAATCGTGAGCTGCCGCCCGCCCACATCGGCGAGGACCCCGCCGACCGCGCGGGCGACGCCCTGCTGGACCTGGTCCCGGCCGACGGCAACCGCTCGTACGACATCCGCGCCGTGGTTGAGGAACTCGTCGACGACGGCGAGCACATGGAGGTCCACGCGGCCTGGGCGCCCAACATCGTCTGCACCCTCGCCCGTCTCGACGGGCAGGTCGTGGGCGTGGTCGCCAACCAGCCCTCGTCCATGGCCGGCGTGCTCGACATCAAGGCGAGCGAGAAGGGGGCGCGGTTCGTCCAGTTCTGCGACTCCTTCAACATCCCGATCGTCACCCTCGTCGACGTACCCGGCTTCCTGCCGGGCGTCGACCAGGAGCACGAGGGCATCATCCGGCGCGGCGCGAAGCTTCTGTACGCGTACTGCAACGCCACCGTGCCGCGGATCTCCGTGGTGCTGCGCAAGGCCTACGGCGGCGCGTACATCGTGATGGACTCCCGCTCCATCGGCGCGGACGTCGCGCTGGCGTGGCCGAGCAACGAGATCGCGGTGATGGGCGCCGAGGGCGCGGCCAATGTGGTCTTCCGCCGGGAGATCGCGGCGGCCGACGACCCCGACGCCATGCGGGCCCAGAAGATCAAGGACTACAAGAACGAGCTGGTGCACCCCTACTACGCGGCCGAGCGCGGACTGATCGACGACGTCATCGACCCGCGCGACACCCGCTCCGTCCTCATCCGCTCGCTCGCCATGCTGCGGGCCAAACACGCCGAGCTGCCGGTACGCAAGCACGGCAACCCACCGCAGTGAGCGCCCGGCCGGACAGCACCGGCGAGCAGGCAGCGCGGCCGCCCGGACGGGACGCCGAGGCGCCCGTACCGGCCGCGGAGCCGGTCGTACGGGCCGCGGAGCCGGCCGCGGAGCCGCTCGTGCGCGTGGAACGGGGGAACCCCGACGCCGAGGAACTCGCCGCGCTCACCGCGGTCCTGCTCACCCGCGTGGCCGCCGTCGGCGCCGAGCCGGACGACGTCTCCCGCCGCGGACGGGCGTCGACCCGCTGGCGCAGGCCCGAACGGGCGCGAGGCTTCCGCGGGCCCCGCACCTGGCAGGGGCCGGGTCACTGACCGTCCACCCAGCACGAGCGGAAAGCCCGGTGGGGCGTGAACCGGAATCCGGTTCACGCCCCACCGGCGTGTTGTGCACCGCGTCTCAGCGGGCCGTCGCGGCCTCCAGTGTGGCGGCGACCAGGTGCGCCACCTCCTGCGTACGGCCGTCGAGATAGAAGTGCCCGCCGGGAAACGTCCGGAACTCGCCCGGCACCGCGGAGTGCTCCAGCCAGCCCCGCGCGTCGTCGGCAGGCACGACCGGGTCACTGTCACCCACCAGCACCGTGATGGGCGTGCGCAGCGGCGGTCCCGGCTCCCATGCGTAGGTCCTGAGCGCCGCGTAGTCCGCCCGCAGCGCGGGCAGCACCATCTCCAGCAGCTCCGGCTCGTCGAGCACTCGGCTTCCGGTGCCGCCCAGTCGCCGGATCTCCGCGATCAGCGCAGCGTCGCCGCTCAGCCGGTCACTGCTCCGCGGCCCGGGCGTCGGGGCGCCCCGCCCCGACAGGAACAGCCGCACCGGACGCCGTACGGCCTCCCGCGCCTCCAGCAGCCGGACCGTCTCGTACGCGATGGCCGAACCCATGCTGTGCCCGAAGAACGCGTACGGACGCCCGTCCTTCCCGTGCCGACCCTCCGCGTTCGCGTCCTCGTCCTCGTTCCCGTCCTCGTGCTCGGCGAAGGAGGCGAGCAACTCGTCCGCGATCAGCTCCGCGAGCCCGGTGACCGACTCGACGGGCGGCTCGTTCCGGCGGTCCTGACGGCCCGGGTACTGGATGGCCACCACCTCGGCCGCCGGTGCCAGCGCGCGGGCCAGCGGCACGTACGTACTCGCCGCGCCCCCCGCGTGGGGGAAGCAGAACAGCCGCAGCCCGCTCGCCGAGTCCCGCTGGTACTGCCTGAACCACTGGCTCCTCAGGAGACTCACACCCTCACCTCGGCCGCCGGGAAAAAGTCTGCCCCGACGAAGAATTCGACGTACTTCTCGAAGAGCTCACCGGTCATTTCCGGGCACCCGATCCCCGACCCCTCCAGCGCGCGCTCGGCCACGCCCGTATCGACCGGAGGATAGAAGGACTCGTTGTGGAAGGACATCATTTCGAAGGCTTCCAGCAACGGCAGCATCACATTGTCGGGGTCCGACTCGACACGCCGGCGCCACGCGTCCCATTCCAACTCGTCGAGCATATAGCCGCCCTTGCGCAGCAGCGCCACGAATTCACCGAAGCTGAGATGACTCTGGTTGTAGAGATGGAACGTACCGCCGGCCGTGTCTGCCTTCTTCGACAGCGCCACCACCGCGGCGCTCACATAGTCGACCGGTGTCAGGTGCACCGTGCCGACGAGACCGGCCGGCGCGGCCCCGGCCTGGACGAGCCCGCGCAGGCTCAGCCAGACGAAGTCACGCGTCTGGCAGGCGCCGTTGCGCACATCGCCGGAGATCACGTCGACCCGGTAGACCGAAACCGGCAGCCCTCGGTCCCGGGCCAGCCCGATGACCTGCTCCGCCACCCACTTGCTCTGCAGATAGCCGCTGGGCAGGGCCTCTGCCGGGCCGCTCGCGTCCTCCACCCGGAGCGGCACCCCGCCCGCGAGCTCACCGGCGAACACACCGGTGGTCGACAGATGGTGCACCGGCACCGTGCGATGACGGGCCGCCAGCCGCAGCACCTCCTCGGTGCCCCGCACATTCGCCGGGCTCAGCGTCGTGTACGGGTGCAGCCAGTGGACCGTGGCCCCCGCGTGGTACACCACGTCGGCCGTACGGGCCAGGGCGTCGAACTCCTCCTCGCTCAGGCCCAGCCGGGGCTGCGCGAGATCACCGATCACGATCCTCAGCCGCTCCGGGTCCACCTCGTCCCACACCCGGTACCACTCGAGGTTCGCCCGCAGCCGGGCCAGCCCCTCCGTGGCGTCGGAGGCGCGCACCAGGCAGTGCACCGTGCCCCGGGTCTCCCGCATCAGGTCGCGCAGCAGGAACGCCCCGAGGAACCCGGTCGCACCGGTCAGGAAGATCTCGCGCGGATCGTCCACCGCCCGCAGCGTCTCGGCCGCCGGCCGGATGTCGTCCGCGAGCCGAACCTCCGCCGCGAAGTCCACCTGCCGCCGCCGCGTCGGCGGCGTCCCTTCACCGCCCGGCCCGACCAGGGCGTCCCGCAGGAACCCGGCCAGCGCGACGGGCGTCGGGTGGTCGAACACCAGCGTCGCGGGCAGCCGCAGGCCCGTGCCCGCACTGAGCCGGTTGCGCAGCTCCACAGACGTCAGCGAGTCGAATCCCACCTGCGCGAAGGCCTGCCGGGTGTCGATGCCCGCCGGATCCGCATGCCCGAGCACCGCGACCGCCTCGGCGACCACGACGTCCAGGACGAGCCGCAGCTGCTCCGCCTCGTCCAGCGCGGCAAGCCGCTCACCGAGGGCTCCCGCCCCGTTGTCGGTGTTCTGCGCCGTACGCCGGGACGGCCTGCGCACCAGCGCGCCCAGCAGCGGACCCGCCTGGCCCGGGTTCTCCCGCATCGCCGCCACGTCCAGCGGCGTGATGACCGGAGCCGGGTGCGGATGCCGCAGGGCGAGGTCGAGCAGCCGCGGGCCCCGGTCCGCCTCGACCGGTGGGAAACCGGCGCGCGCGACGCGCGCGATGTCGGCCTCCGTCAGCTCACCCGCGATACCCGAGTCCGTCGCCCAGAGGCCCCAGGCGGTGGAGGTGGCGGGCAGGCCGTGGGCGGTGCGGTGGTGGGCGAGGGCGTCGAGGAAGGCGTTGGCGGCCGCGTAGTTCGCCTGCCCCGCGCCGCCGATGACGCCGGCGATGGAGGAGAAGAGGACGAAGGCGGTGAGGTCGAGGTGGTGGGTGAGGGTGTGGAGGTTCCAGGCGGCGTCGGCCTTGGGGCGGAGGACGGTGGTGAGTCGTTCGGGGGTGAGGGTGGTGAGGAGGCCGTCGTCGGTGGTGCCTGCGGTGTGGATGACGGCGGTGAGGGGGTGTTCGGTGGGGATGGTGGCGAGGGCGTCGGCGAGGGCTTGGCGGTCGGCGGCGTCGCAGGCGGTGATGGTGACGTGGGCGCCGAGTGCAGTGAGTTCGTCGTGGAGTTGGGTGGCGCCGGGTGCTTGGTCGCCGCGGCGGCTGAGGAGGTGGAGGTGGCGGGCGCCGTGGTGGGTGGCGAGGTGGCGGGCGAAGAGAGCGCCGAGGGTGCCGGTACCGCCGGTGATCAGCACCGTACCGTCCGGGCTCCACCTGCCCGACCCGCTGCCGTGGACCGGGGCCGGCGCAGTAGTGCGCCGCACCCGCGGCAGCAGAACCCTGCCCTCACGGATCGCCGCCTGCGGCTCGCCCGAGCTCCGGACCGAGGACAGCAGCTCGGTGCCCGCTTCGCTGCCGTCCGTGTCGATCAGCACGATCCGGCCGGGGGCCTCCGACTGCGCGGAACGCAGCAGACCCCAGACGGCCGAAGCGGCCAGATCCGGCACATCCTCGTCGGCGGCCGCCACCGCGCCTCGTGTGACGACGACCAGCGGCGCTCCGTCCGCGCGCTCATGGGCCAGCCACTCCTGCACCTCTGCCAGCGTCCGCAGGGTGAGGCGGTGCAGTGCGGCCGGCACGTCGCCGCCGTCGCTTGCGTCGCCTGCGTCGACTTCGCCGTCACCGCTCGCCACCCGCAGCAGTAGGGCGTCGAGGGCAGCCCCGTCGGCAGGTGCCGAACCCAGCACGCCCCAACGCATCGGGCGGTGGTCAGGGTCCGTCGAGGGCGCGGCGAGCGGCTCCCAGTCCACATGGAACAGCGCGTCCTGGTCCCGGTCACGGGCCTCGGCGATCTCGCCGACATCGACCGTCCGCCACACCGCGGCGTCGACGGTGGCCACCGGTTGTCCCGTCCGGTCCGCCAGCCGGGCCGACCAGCCGCCCCCGGCGACCGGCGTCAGCCGCACGCGCAGCGCGGTGGCCCCCACGGCATGAAGCCGGAACCCGCGCCAGTCGCCGACGAGCCGAGCGCGGCCGGAGTCGGCCGCAGGCGTGGCGGCGCGCAGGGCCGCCTCCAGCAGCGACGGATGCAGACCGAAGCCCGCCACATCCGGCTGGGCGTCCTCGACCGGTTCCACCTCGGCGTAGAGCTCTTCGCCCACCCGCCAGACGGCGGCGATCGAGTCGTCCGCATCCTCCGGCGCAACCGGCTCCGCACCGGCGGGCGGCCACTGCGACAGCTCGAAGGGCGCCCCGTTCGGTGCCTTGCTGAGCAACCCCTTGGCGTGGGTGGTCCAGGGGGCTTCGGTCCCGGCGGGGCGGGTGTGGAGGGTGAAGGGGTGGCGGCCGGTGTCGTCGGCAGGGTCGAGGGTGAGTTGGAGTTGGGTGGGTGTGGGTGTGGGTGTGGGTGTGGGTGTGGGTGTGGGTGTGGGTGTGGGTGTGGGCGTGGTGAGGGGGATGGGGGTGGTGAGGGTGAGGTGGTCGAGGGTGTCGGTGCCGATGTGGTCGCCTGCGTGGAGGGCGAGTTCGGCCACGGCGGAGGCAGGCAGAACCGGCGTGCCGTGCAGCGTGTGGCCCGCCAGCCACGGATGCGTACGCAGCGACACCTGCGTGGTGAAGAGCGTCCGGCCGCTCTCCGCGAGTTCGACCGTCGCACCCAGGATCGGATGGGTGGCCGGAGCCAGCCCCAGGTCACCGGCGTCCGCCGTCGCTGCGGTCGGGTTGAGCCAGTAGCGCTCGCGCTGGAAGGCATACGTGGGGAGGGGTACGCGGCGGGCGCCGGCCCCGGCGAAGTACGCCTCCCAGTCGACGGCGACGCCCCGGTTGTGCAGCTCGCCGAGAGCCGAGACGACGGACTCCGCCTCGGGGCGGCCGGCGCGCAGGAGGGCGATGCCGGTCACGGTGTCCGGGTGGGTGGCGGAGGCGGTGGCGAGGGTGGTGAGGGTGGCGTCGGGGCCGAGTTCGAGGAATGTGGTGGTGCCTGTGGCTTCGAGGGTGCGGGTGGCGGTGAGGAAGTGGACGGGCTGGCGTACCTGGTTGACCCAGTGGTCGGGGTGGGTCAGTTCGTCGGTGGTGAGGGTGCCGGTGACGGTGGAGACGATCGGGATCTTGGGCGCGTGGAAGGTCAAGCCCTTCGCGACCTCTCGGAAGTTGTTGAGCATGCCGTTCATGTGGGGGGAGTGGAAGGCGTGGGAGACGGTGAGCTGCTTGGTCTTGCGTCCGCGCTCTTGGAGGTGGTC
>NZ_JBSFDW010000015.1:0-180542 GCF_053594115.1 Streptomyces sp. NPDC001970
CCGGGCCGCACAGTCGCCGTCCACGACATCCGTCCGATACCGCAACCGCAACACGAGCCCATCGACACGCCGGACGAATCCCACCCGCAGCACCGCGTCCCCGTCCCCCACAAAATCCGCTCCGCTGCCGGATGCATCAAAGACGCTCTCGAACAACGGCCCCGTCGAACCCAGCTCACGCCGCAGATCACCAACCGGGAAATCCTGGTGAACCAGCAACTCGGACACGACACCACCGGCACTGCGCACCAACTCCCGCCACGACGCCGCGACGGTGGTCAACCGGCACGGCAGAGGCCGGCCACCCGCGGTGGCGACGTAGCCCGTCGTGATCTCGCTCTCGCCGACCAGAACCGCCACAACCCTGGCATGCGCCGCCAGCAACACCGAACTCGGCGACACCGCCACCTCATCCGCCAACCCGTCCAGCACCGCCACCACACCACCCGGCACCCGCACCTCACACACCGCAGTACCCGGAACCGGATCAACCACCCACCGCGGGACCGGCGCGAAACCACCACCCAACAGCACACCCCGCCAGAACTCCCGACCGGCATCCAAACCGCTCACATGCGTTGTCATCAGGTTCTTCCTCTGCATCTGCTGTTGCTGTTGCTGTGTCAGTTGTCAGCCGCGGGGGCTGGGTTCGTGGTCGCAGGCGCGGCCTGGGCGGATCTGCACCGGCAGTGCGGCGGGGGTGGCCTCGCGCAGGTGGCGGGCCGGGTTTGCGCCCCAATGGGCGTGTGCGGGGACTTCCTCGCCCTTCATGAGGAAGGAGTCGCAGGCGAGCTGTGCGCCGTCGCCGATCGTCACGCCGTAGTGGACGAAAGCGCCCACGCCGAGGGTGCAGCCGGCGCCGAGGGTGGTGCGGTCGGACTTGAAGGCGCCGTCCTCCTGCGAGTGGCACTGGATGACCGTGCCGGCGTTCAGCGTGCAGTCGTCCCCGATGGCGGTGAGTGTCCGTTCGATCAGCGAGCAGCCGTCGTCGAAGACCCGCTTGCCGATCCGGGCGCCCAGCATCCGCCAGACGAGATTCTTGAACGGGGTCCCGTTGAAGACCTGGACGTACTGGCTCGAAGCCATCTTCCAGAAGCGTTCGTGGCGCCAGAAGGAGGGCTCGTAGATCGAGCAGTACAGCGGTTTCAGGGCCGCGAATCCCGTGACAGCCCGTTCGATCAGCGCGAAGTGGAGGACGGTGAACAGCAGGCCGAGGACGCCGGCCAGCGCGACCACCGGTGCGCCCAGGGCGGGGTAGAGGTCGGCCGCGGCCCTGGCGATGAGGGTGAGGACGAAGAAGTGGATCCACCGCGCCAGCAGGTACAGGACCGCGGTCGTGGCGTTGTGCCGGTTCTTGCCGGCCAGACGGCGGTGCAGCTCGCTGCCGCTCTCCAGGTGGTCGAACCGGTTGTCTCGCATCACGGTGCGCGGGATCTCGAAGCTGGGCGAGCCCAGCAGGCCCACGCCCTCGCGGACGGGTCCGTCGATGGGGACCATGACCTTCGTGGCGAGCAGGCAGTTGTCGCCGGTCCGGGCCCCTGCGGGGTAGGCGATGTTGTTCCCGAGGAAGCTACGCGGCCCGATCGACGTCCGGGACATGCGGAAGGACGTGTGGGAGAAGTCGGCGTTGATGACCGACAACCCGTCGGCGACCATCGTGCCGCTGCCGACCTTGGTCAGGTACGGGCTGTCGTGCTTGACCTGCGAGCCGAAGTTCGACCCGGTCTGCTCGAGGCGGGACAAGTCGTATCCGAGGCAGCGCAGATAGTGGACGATCGCGGAGCTGTCACCGAAGAGCCACGTGAAGAACCTCCTGTTGGTCAGGAACGTGATCGCCCGCTGAAGGCCGTAGTGGAACCCGTACAGCGGATAGACCGTGTCCGGCTTGATCGCCGGATTCAGTACGCGCGGCACCGTGACCACGACGAGCAGGCCCGCGAACACGGCGCCGAAGAAGACCACGAAGGAGGCCGCCAGGGCACCGAGATAGAACGTGGGGCTCGTGAAAGCCGCCGCCTCCGCGTTCAGGAACGCCATCGGCTGCGGCAGGGCGCCGAGCAGGACGCTCATGGCGCCGGTCGTCAGCGGCAGATACACCACCAGCAGGGCCAGCAGCTGCACCACGGTGTAGAGGGCCTTGCGCAGGGTGCTGCAGCCCGTGCCGGTGAGAGCGGGCGTGCGGTAGTCCACGTCGGCCGGCTGCGCCGGACAGCCGTGCCAGCGTCCGTCGGTGGGCACGGCCTGCCCCTCATGCAGCGAGGAGGCGTGGCCCAGCTGGGCCCTGTCGCCCATCGACGTGTCGATGTCGAGCACCGTCTGCTCGCTGACCAGCACATCGCGGCCGAGGGTGATGCGGCCGGTGCGGATCACGCCGGCCTCGGCGCGGTAACAGGAGAACAACACGTCCTTGCGTATCACCGCGTGGTCACCGATGGTGAGCAGGTCGGTGCACACCGGCACATGGGTGGAGAAGATCGCCACCCCGCGCCCGACCTTCGCGCCCAGCGCCCGCAGATACAGCGCGTAGAGCGGTGAGGCGGTGAACAGCCGCATCGGACTGGTGCGGATCAAGGTCTTCACCAGCCAAAATCGCAGGTAGTCCATGCTCCACACCGGGATCTGCGCGTCCTGCCGCCAGCGGCCGACGAGGATCCACTTCGCCAGGACGGGAAGGGTGCACAGGCCGAGCAGGCCCACGCCGCCGAAGACGACCGACCGCAGGTAGATCCCGGCCGCATCGGTGCCGGCCGCCACCCACGCGTAGCCCTCGGTGGCGGCAAACGCGGCGAGGAAGGAGTAGGAGAGGAAGAGCACGAGCTGCAGCACGCCGCACACGACGTACCGGCGCGTGCGAACCGCCGCGTTCCCGGCCATGTCCACGGCCTGCGACACCTCGGCCCGCGACGGTACCGGCGCGGACAGCCTGTCCGGTGGCTCGGCAGGCAAAGCGGCCGGGGACGAGGCAGGCGGCCCGGCCGACGGGCCGGGAGGGGCCTGGGCCGGCGACTGGGCGGGAACGGGCGCCTCCGCCGTGAGCGCGGCGGCCAGACTGCGAATCGTGGGATGCCGGTAAACGTCCTTCATCGACACCGGCGGCACATCCGCCTGCTTCCTGACCCGGGCGCAGAACTGGGCCATCACCAGCGAGTCGGCGCCGATGTCGTGGAAGAAGTGACTGTCCAGCGGCACCTCCCCGGTACCGACGACACCGGCCAGCACCCCGGCCAGAAGTCGTTCGGTACCGGCCGCCTCACCGTCGTACCTGTCGTCATACCTGTCGCCCGCAGCATTCGTGATGCCGACCGGATGGGCCGCCAGAACCTCGGCGGATTTCCCTGTCACGTGAGCTCCTTGAAGAGGCTTCTCGACCAGCAGCGGAGAATGCGCCGATCTCGTCATTGCCGTTTCGGTGAGGGCCTCTGTTTTCGCCGCCCAAAGGTGTTCTTCGCCTTCAGGGGCGGATTCCTCGATGCCCGCTTCTCCAGTAGGCCCCGCAGGCGAAGCCCTGTCCTGCCCCTGAAATTCGGAACTTGACACGAAGAGAGGGACTTGTTACGCGGCCCGCAGCGGCCGGTTTTCAGCGCAGGCGCGCAGAAGACACGGCAGGAAGACCAGGGCCGCCGGTCCCATTGCCGGCGGTCGGTTACGGGCGGGCCGGCGCCCGGCAGGATGCTGCAGGCGGGCCACTGCAGGGGGCCACGCCGTGGCCGGCGAAGCGAGGCCGTGCGGGCGTGCCAGTGCGCAAAGACCGCGGCCGCCAGGGGAGGCCGGATCCGCTTATCCGCAATCACCGAATACGTCAAGTCCCGAATTGAGGTGGCATGACAGCGCGGCTGGGCGGGGGCGTACTGGAGGTGTTCCGGCGCATCGCATGCCGCCGGTGACCATCCGTTTCTTTCCGAGCCGCGCTGATACGGACGCGCGGCGACAAGGCGCTCCACCCAAGCCGAGGAGGCGATCGTGCCGGTCATATCCGTGCCCCAGGACTACAACGAGGACGAGCTCTACGTGGACGTCGAGGCCGTTTTCGGGCAGCGGCTGTTCCTCAAGTGCGAGGGCTTCAACTTCGCCGGCTCGATCAAGCTGAAGGCCGCCACCGAAATGGTCGAGGCCGCCGAACGCGACGGCCTGCTGACGAAGGACTCGGTCCTGGTCGAGTCCTCCTCGGGGAACCTGGGCGTGGCCCTGAGCATGATCGCGGCAAGCAGGGGCTACCGGTTCGTGTGCGTGACGGACTCCCGCTGCAACCTGTCGACCCGGCTGCTCATGGAAGCCCTGGGCAGCGAGGTCCACGTCATCACCGAGCCCGGCGAGCACGGCTTCCTCGGCGCACGCATCGACCACGTACGCGCGCTCGTCGCCGCCGACGACCGCTACGTGTGGCTCAACCAGTACACCAACCCCCAGGCGGCCCTGGCCCACTACCGCACGACCGCCCCCGCCATCGCCCGGCAGTTCCCCGATCTGGACGTGCTGTTCGTCGGCGCCGGCACCACCGGCACCCTGATGGGCTGCGCACGCTACTTCCGCCGGTGGAGGCGGTCGGTGCGCATCGTGGCCGTCGACAGCGTCGGCTCGGTGACCTTCGGCGGCGCTCCGGGCCGACGGATGATCCCCGGCCTGGGCACCAGCGTGCGCCCCCCGCTGCTGGACACCTCCTACGTGGACGAGGTCGTGCACGTAGCGGAGGCCGACACCATCCGGGCCTGCCACCGGCTGGCCCGACGCGGATTCCTCTTCGGCGGCTCCACCGGCACGGTCACTGCCGGCGCGACCGAATGGCTGGCCCGGCGGGGCAACCAGCACGAGGACCGGCAGCTGACCGCAGTCGCCATCGCCCCCGACCTGGGCGAGCGGTATCTGGAGACCATCTACCAGGACCACTGGGTCCATCAGCTCTACGGCGATGACGTCCTCGCTCGCCCTCGATCACTGACCGCCGCCGCATCCCCGGCCGCCTGACCTCGCCCCGCACGCCCACCGCGACGGCGCCAGGCCCACCCGCGGCAGCAGGTCGGCATCGCATCAGCGTCCCCGAACCTCCGTGCCTGCCCGCACCGCGCAGGCACGCCGACGCCTGCAACCCCTGGCAATGGCCACGTCACGGGGACCACACGCAGATACCCCGCCCTCACTGTGCGCCAGCCGTGTCCCCCGCCGTCGCCCGGCGCGAGAGAGCCGGCCCGCCGCGCCGCCGCCCGGGGAGCCGCCCACCTTCCCGCCCTTCGGACCACGCCCGGGACCGGCACGGACCGGCGCCGACCGACGGCCCCGGCACGGCCTCCCACCAGACGCCGACGCCACCGAAGCTGAGCGGCTGACGTCGGCCCATCGGTGACATCGAGAGCGACGGTGCGCACATGGTCGCCGTCGCCGTAGAGCCGCACGAGGTCGTCGAGCTGCTCGGGACGGCGGGCGGTGGCAATCGCGTGCTGACCGCCCGCCAGGACGTGGCGGGCAAGCTCCAGGGCGAAACCGTGGGCGCTGCCGGTGATGAGCCAGGTCTTGATCATCATGCGCCTCGGCTTCCGAAGGGGTGCGCCGGCCGGACTTCGCGAGGGGCGCGCCGACTGGAGGTTCATCCGGTGCGGGACACGGAGCCGCCCCGGTTCTGGAGGAGCGGCGCCGGCGGTGCCGGTCGAAGACCCTCTCCTCCTCCACCGATCACACCTCGGGCAGCCGCGCTCCCGCATGCGCGAGGTCGGGGAAGAGCGCCGTTCCACCTCCAGGGCCTCCAGGACGGCGGCCCGTCGGGCGGGGGAGATCCGCGTCGCGGGCCTGTGTGGCCGCGAGGGGCCGCAGTTCGCTCTGGACCGCCCAGGAAGTGGCGATCCCGTCGACAAGGGCGAGGACGAGGGCGAGGACGTGGCGGCGCACTCGCTCCCGGCGGCGAACTCACTCGTGGCCGCGGCGACGATCCGCCCGCGTACGGGGCCGGGCCGCTGAGCAGCAACGACGATATGCACACGGCTCGGCACGCCGACGGCAGGGTTCCTGGACCGAAACGGCCGTCGGCCTCTGCCCCGCACTCCACCGCCCGAAGGGAGGAAGGAGGCGGCGTCACAGGCCCAGAGAGATCGCCACACGCGTGAGCTCCGCGGTGCTGGTGATACCGAGCTTGGCCCGGATCCGGCGCAGATACGCATCGACAGTGTGCGTCGACAGCCCCATGTTCCGGGCCGTCTGAGCATAGGAGCCGCATGCCTGGGCCGTACGTGCACTCCGGCCCGGCCGGCCCCAGGACGCGTGCGGGCAGGCCGGCTGAGGGCTGCCGTGGCTCCGCTCGACGGCACCGGCGACGGACCGTGCACGCAGCACCGCATCCGCCGCCCTACTCCCTCTCCGAGCAGCACCGGACCCGCCCCGCCTACGGAACGCGGTTGGTGGTCCATGCCCCGCAGGATCATGCTTGTCACAAGAGCCCCGGCCGCGCAGGTCCCCGCGGGGACAACGGGGACGTCAAGCAACGAGCGAGGCGAGATGAGATGAGCGCCGATGGAGCACTTCCCCACCCCTCCCGGTGAACAGCCCGCCGAGGCGGGCACCCCGCTCGAACCGCCCTCCACCCCCACCGCCACCGTCGACGAAGACGGCATCGTCACAGGATGGAGCGAAGGCGCCCAGCTCCTCCTCGGCTACGAACCCTCACAGGTCATCGGCCGCCACGCCACCCTCCTGCTCGGCGACGACATCGACCAGACCGCCCAGCAAACCGCCCGCCGCCAGGCCACCGGGAAGGACCGGTGGAACGGCACCGTGACACTGCGGCACCAGGACGGCAGCCGCCTCGAACAGCACCTGCTCGCACACCACCGCGTCCCCACCGGCAGCACCACGGCCGAGTGGGTCGTGGTCTGCGCCGTGACCGAGCCGGGGCAGCCCAGCGAACCGGGTGGGCCGGGGCAGCCGAGCGATCGGGGCGGGCCGGGGCAGCCGGGCGAGTCGGGGGCGCGACAGGAGCTGAAGGAGTGGGCGTTCGCCCAGTCGCCCTGCATGCTGGCCGTCTTCGACACCGACCTGCGGCTCATCGCGGCGAACACCGGCATGGAACAGGCGCTCTCGCTCACCGAGGCCGACATGCGCGGGCTGCGTCTGCCCGACGTCGCACCGCATCCCGCCAACGAGGAGACCGAGGCGAGCATGCGCCAGGTCCTCGAGAACGGCCAACCACAGTCAGTGCAGAGCTTCATCGGCCCCACCAGCACCATAGGCACCACCAGCACCATCGGCACCGCCGGCACCGGCCCTGCCGTCACCGGACCGGAGCGAGGACGGCCCGTCTCGCTGACCGCGCTGCGCGACCGGGCAGGCCGGGTACGCGCCGTGTGCCTGGCCGCGCACCACAGCCACGAGGAGCCCTCCGACCGGCAGCGGATGCAGCTGCTGAACGAAGCCGGGGCCCGTATCGGCACCACGCTCGACATCGCCCGCACCGCACAGGAACTGGCCGACGTCACCGTCCCCCAGCTCGCCGACTTCGTCGCCGTCGACCTGCTCCCCCCACACGGCGACCAGGCATCCGTCACTCCCCCGGCCGGGCCGGTCACCATGCGCCGCGCAGCCGTGCGCTCGGTCCTCGAGGGAAGCCCCGAGTCCCTGGTCGCGGTCGGCGAGAGCAGTACGTACCCGGCGCTCTCACCGGTGGCCGAGTGCCTGGCCCAGGGCCGCGGGGCGCTGTACGAGATGACGGGCCCCGCCCTTGCCCGGTGGGCGGGCGAGGATCCCCGAGCCGCCCGGATCCGCGAGTGGGGCACGCACTCGCTCATGGTGGTGCCACTACGCGCCCACGGTACGACTCTCGGCGCCGCCCTCTACAGCCGCCACCAGCACCCCCAGCCCTTCACCCCCGACGACCTCGACCTCGCCGAGCAACTCACCAACCGGGCCGCCCTCAGCATCCACAACGCCCGCCGCTTCACCCGCGAACGCACCACCACGATGGCGCTCCAGCGCAGCCTGCTCCCCCAGGCCCTGCCCGACCAGGCCGCCCTGGAGATCGCCTCCCGCTACCTGCCCGCCACCACCCAAGCCGGCGTCGGCGGCGACTGGTTCGACGTGATCCCGCTGTCCGGCGCACGCGTCGCCCTCGTCGTCGGCGACGTCGTCGGCCACGGCATCCGCGCCTCGGCCACCATGGGCCGCCTCCGCACCGCGGTGCGCACACTGGCCGACGTCGACCTGCCGCCCGACGAACTGCTCACCCATCTCGACGACCTCGTCATCCACCTGTCCTCCGACGAGGCCACCACCGACGGCGCGGCCGAAACCGCCGCCGGCATCGGCACCACCTGTCTCTACGCCGTCTACGACCCCATCACCCGTTGCTGCACCTTCGCCCGGGCCGGCCACCCCCCACCCGCCGTCGTCACGCCCGACGGAAGCGCGTACCTCCTCGACGTCCCCGCCGGGCCCCCGCTCGGCCTGGGCGGCCTGCCGTTCGAAACCGTCGAGACCGAACTGCCCGAAGGCACTCTCCTCGCCCTCTACACCGACGGCCTCCTCGAGCCCCGCGACCACGACATCGACGAAGCCCTCGACAAGATGTTCGCTGCTCTCGTCCGCCCCGCCCACACTCTCGACACCGTCTGCGACCGAGTCCTCACCGCCGTCCTGACCCACCGCCCCGACGACGACATCGCCCTCCTCCTCGCCCGCACCCTGGCCCTGCACGCCGACCGCGTCGCCGCCTGGGACCTCGCGTCCGATCCCGCCATCGTCGCCCAGGCCCGTCAGCAAGCCACCGACCAACTCGCCGCCTGGGGGCTCTCCCACGCCGCCTTCATCACCGAACTCGTCGTCAGCGAACTCGTCACCAACGCCATCCGCTACGGCAAACCCCCCATCCAACTCCGCATGATCCACCACAACTCCACCCTCATCTGCGAAGTCACCGACACCAGCAGCACCACCCCCCACATGCGCCGCGCCCGCATTCACGACGAGGGCGGGCGCGGCCTCCTCCTGGTCGCCCAGCTCGCCGGCCGCTGGGGCACCCGCCACACCCTCACCGGCAAGACCATCTGGGCCGAACAAACCCTCACCACATGAGCAGACGTCTCATGTGGCCCACCGGGCAGTCTGCGCGTACCGAGGCGCGACAGGTGTCACGCGGGCCGCGGATGTCTGCTCACCCAGATTCCCTGCGCGTGGTGGTGGCCTGGTGGTGGCTGTGCCCCCGGTACGGGCGTACCGGCCCGGGGTGACGCCCACGACCCGCTTGAAGTGCCGGGTGAGGTGGGACTGGTCGCAGAAGCCGGCGGCGGTCGCCACCTCGACCGGCGGCTGTCCGTCGAGCAGGAGGCGGCGGGCCAGGTCGACGCGGCGGGACATCACGTACTGATGGGGTGCGATGCCGTAGGCGGCGCTGAAGGAACGTACGAGATGCGTGGGGTGGGCGTGGACGAGGCGCGCGGCCTCTTCGAGCCGGATGCCTTCGAGCAGTCGCTCGTCGAGGAGGTCACGCAGGGTCCGGGCGACACCGCGGTCGTGCCCGGTGCTGCCGACGGCCGGCCTGGGGCTCAGGTGCTCGCGCAGGCGCTCGCTGATGAGGGCGAGACGGCTCTCCGCCTCGAGCTCGTCACCGCGGTTGGCGAGGGCCGTGTGCAGCTGGCCGACGCGTCTGCGCAGGACGGGATCGGTGAGGTCCGGGCCGTCCACCGCCGGCCCGATGAAGTTCTCGTCCAACTGCGTCATGTCGAGGTAGAGCACGCGCTTGCGGAACCCGTGAGGGGTGGCAGGTGAGCCGTTGTGCGGGACCTGCGGCGGGAGCAGGCTGACGGTGTCGCTCGGGGTACCGCGCTCATGGCGGTCCAGGTGGTAGCGGACCGCGCCGTCGTCGACGATCAGCAGGGTCCAGGCGTCGTGGACGTGCATGGGGTACGCGTGCTCGGTGAAGTGGGCGTGGAAGACCTCCACGACGCCCGCGACCGGCGGGCGCCAAGCAGAGATCTCCTGCCGGGGCTTCACGCAAAGAACGTACAAGACGGAGAAGGGGTGCACCCTCCAGTCTCGAAGCATGAGAACCAAGGATGAGACTGAGGCCGGGCGCGGGGTCGAGACCGGTGCCGGGGATGAGAACGTGCCTGTCCGCTTCGACACGAAGATCGCCGTACTCCTGCGCGACGACCTGGAGCCCTGGCAGCGGCTGAATGTGACCGCCTTCTTGGTCAGCGGGCTCGGCACTGTGTCACCCGAGGTGATCGGCGAGCCGTACGCCGACGCCGACGACACCGCGTATCTGCCGATGTTCCGCCAGCCCGTGCTGGTCTTCGAGGCGACGAAGGAGACGCTGAGGGTCGCGCACGGCCGTGCGCTGTCCCGCTCGCTGCCGAGGGCCGTGTTCACCTCGGATCTGTTCAGCACGGGCAACGACCGGGACAACCGGGCGGCCGTACGTGCCGTGGGCAAGGACGAGCTCGATCTGGTGGGGATGGCCGTCTACGGGCCGCGTAACGCGGTGGACAAGGTCGTCAAGGGCGCACGGATGCACCCCTGACCAACGCGACCTCACCACGGAGGTCCTTGCGTGGGGGCATCGACTGCTGTCGATCGACCCGACGGCGGGCCGAGGCCGGGCGTACATCACACCGCTGAGCATCCCCCGGCTTCGCCGCCTTCGCTTGCGCCTGCCCTCATCTGCCATCGGAGGCTCGCCTGTTGATGTGTGTGCGCAGCAGCTTCATCGCGAGGTCGCGGCCGTAGAGGGTGGCACTGTCCATGGGCGTGCGACCACCACCTTCGGGTCGAATCGGCCCCTCCTACGGGCGGCCCGGAAGGACCCGAGTCCGTCGGGCACGTCCGGCCAGGCCGAGCCCTCACGGGACCGCGGGCGGTCGGCCCACCCTCGTCCGTGGGCCGGATCGGCCCACGTCAACGGCTCGATCCGGTCCCGCCCACAGCGCATCGGTGATCACTGACCGGACAGCCACATCCGACCGCCCATGCACCCGGTTCCGTCCGCGACCGTCAGTCCGTCGTATTCGCATTCGTGTTGGTATTCGTGTTCGTGTTGTTGATGACGATGACGACCGGCCCCCTGTCACCGCGGGAGCGGTGGCCGTCCCACTCACCGTTCCTGTGATGGCCGCGCTCACCGTCGTGGCCGCGGTGCCCGTCATGGTCACGGTGACCATGGCCGTTGTGGTGGGACGCCACGGTGCCTGCGTGCGGCGCCGCCGGGGCGGCGAAAGCACCGGAGGGCACCAGGGCACCACCCACGGCCAGAGCGGTCGAAGCAGTGAACATCGTCAGACGCTGCGTACGGGAAGTGCGAGCCATGAGAGAAAACTCCTTCGAGCAGAAAAGGCAAAGAAATAGATGCAAGAACGGCCCGCCCGAATCACAGAACTCTTCAGGCTATGGGAGACCCGTGGCGAAATCCGCCGCCAGAACCGCCTGTGACAATTGCGGGTGGATCACCTGTACTGCGTGACCCGATGCCTCAATTAAGCACCGGATAAGCGAACCGCGTCATGCCGCTGAAACTCGGGGCTTGACAACCGCGACAGCCCCGTCTACGCCGGAAATGCTCACCCATGGGCAGCACGAAAGAGCGACCCCGCGAAGATTCGGACATCGGCCGTACGGGGCGGAGTTGACCTCGACCCGGCCGAACAACCGGTACTTCGGACCCGCGCCGAAGGCCGCAACGTGTCAGAGTGAACGGCCTGTACGTGAGAGGGCCCTGACCACCGGCCCACCTCGCGGAGCTCTACGCCGTGGGCGTCTCCCCAGACCTGATCGAAGTGATCGCGCTGCAGGTCCGCGACGGTATGGTCGCCGACCGTCCGGTAGGCATCACCGCTCGCAATCGACCAAGCAGCCTGAAGATCAGCTCTCGCACGACTCCTCCAGGTAGGTGCGCGCCAGCCGACCGGCGCGCGTGAACCAGTCGGCGAGTACGGCGATCTCGTCAGGCGAGTAGTCCGCGAAGAGTTCCGCGAGGCGCGCGTAGTACGGCTCGTAGATGGCCCGCACACGCTCGGCAGCGGCCGGGACGGCGGCCACGCGCACCCGGCGCCGGTCGGCGGGGTCCGGCTGCCGTGTCACGAACCCACCGCGCTCCAGGCGGTTGAGGATGCCTGTCACCGCCCCCGTCGTCACGTGCGCGCGCCCGGCCAGGTCGCCGGCGGTGACCGGGGTGCCCTCGGCCTCCAGGACGTACGCGAAGCAGATGAGGTCCGTGACGCTCAGACCCAGGTTCCGGGCGAACTCCTGCTGGCCGACCATGCTCGTCGCGATGAGGTCGTCCATCGCGCTGATCGCGTCCGAGGCGGAGGCGGCGGGGCGGGGCTTGCCCTCCATTGAAATTCCCTTAGTGCGTAAGATAAATTCCTCACTTGCTAAGACATCATAGGTCGACGCCGGTGGCGTGGCCGCGGCATGCCGTCGCACAGCGCGGCGGGCGCGAGGAGGCAGGCACGTGAGCGGACATCACGACGAAGGCCACACCATTGCCGGGTGGCTCGGTTGCGCCGTCGCCACGGCGGGCGCGGCGGCCACCGGCGTCGGCATATGCGGCTGGCGCCCGGGCATCTGGCTGGGGCTCGCCATCATGGCATCGGCGGTGCTGGTCACGTGGGGCCTGCACCTTGCGGGCTGGGGCAAACCGCCCGGCCCGCGGCCTGCCGACCAGTGGCGCCTACGAGTCCGGGACCGCGCCGCGCGCGAGGGGCACACGGGCTGCCTCGGGTGCCGGCTGGCCGGACGACGCGACGTTCCGGTGCGCACGGGCACCGCGGCCGAGCCCGCCGTCATCGCCTCCCCTGCGGGCTCTCCGGCTGACCTGTCGTCCTGACAGATGCCGCGTCGAGCGCCGGGCCTTCGTGACGCTCCTGCGGTTTCCGCCGGCGGAATCTCGGCGATCCCTGACAGCACGCCGGACGCCAGGTCGGCCGCAGCCCCGGGACGGTCATCGGGCTGGTTCGGACGGACGCCAATGGACAGGGAGGCCGTACTCCCATCCGGGCTATGAGAAGCCCCGGACCGGGCTCCACCCCGCAAACTCCCTGCAACCGCCCTGCAACCGGCCAGCGCTCCGGCCCGCAACCGGCTCAAGGTGAACCACCCGATACAGCACCGACCCCTCGCCTACGGCAGCGCCCCCCGGAAGCCGGCACAGCACCGCAAGCACCCGCCCCGCCCAGCGCCCCCTCCCGCCCGGACAACCCGAACCGACACGGCCGGCAATCCCGCCCACGCCACACCGACCAAGGCGCCCCCTCGGGCCGCGCCCCGCGCCCGCGGTGGAAACGCCGCCGCGGGCGAACCGCCCGCGCCCCACCGAAACAGCCCCGCCGCCAGACCCCCACCACCGCCAACCCCGACACCAGCCCCTCCCCTGACCGGACCACACGAACACAACAACAGAAGAGCGAAATACAGCACCCACGACAGGCGACCCGTCCGGATACTGCTGCGTGCACAACAACTTCCGCCCCCGTCACAGACTCTCCGAGCACAAGAAGAAACCGGACCCTTTCCGAGCCGGATTCCCGGCCGCCAACCGGACGGACAACGTCACTCCACACCGCCGGCCGTTGCGAAACGGCCTGCGCACGTAGCTTTCCCGAAGACACGCAAGTCCGGCCGGACGGCTTTGCCGCCCAGCCGAACCGTGAACCGAACTCAGTTGTTGTTGTTGTTATTGTTGTTGTTCCCGCCGCCGCCGTTGTTGTTGTTATTGTTGTTGTTGTTGTTCCCGCCGCCGCCGTTGTTGTTGTTATTGTTGTTGTTGTTGTTGTTGTTGTTGTTCTTCCCGCCGCCGTTGTTGTTGTTATTGTTGTTGTTGTTGTTCCCGCCGCCGTTGTTGTTGTTGTTATTGTTGTTGTTGTTGTTCCCGCCGCCGTTGTTATTGTTGTTGTTATTGTTGTTGTTATTGACGACGATGACGATCT
This sequence comes from Streptomyces sp. NPDC001970, assembly GCF_053594115.1. Taxonomy (NCBI): domain Bacteria; kingdom Bacillati; phylum Actinomycetota; class Actinomycetes; order Kitasatosporales; family Streptomycetaceae; genus Streptomyces; species Streptomyces sp. NPDC001970. The sequence goes on from NZ_JBSFDW010000015.1 coordinate 13,896, forward strand.
TGCCCTTCTTTCCTACGTGCTTGCCGTGCTTGCCGTGGCCGCCGTGATCGGGTGCCACCGTGGTGACGGTGCCGGCCTGAGGCGCGGCAGCCGGGGCGGCGAATGCGCTGGAGGGCAGCAGCGCGCCTCCTGCGGCCAGAGCGGTCGAAGCGGTGAGTACCGCGAAACGCTGCGTGCGGGAAGTGCGGGCCATGATGATTCTCCTCCGGTGAGAATGGGGTGAAATAACTGCCGAACGGTCCGGACGATTCACAGGCCCTTCGGCAGCGGGACATGTGTCCCGTAAACGCGCCGCCCGGACTGTTCCGGGTGATGCGGGTGGGTCACCTGTACTGCGTGACCCGATGCCTCAATTAAGCACCGGATAAGCGAACCGCGTCATGCCGCTGAAATTCGGGACTTGACAAACGGCGACGGTCCCGATAGAGGCGGGGCGTGGCCCGCGGTGTATTGACCGGCGGGCAGCACGACAGGCCGGCGCGGACAGGCGCCTGCGGCACACCCCGGGCGTGTCCCGATGTCCGGCCGGGGAAGCCACCGCCACGCTGCCCCGGCGCCGGCCGGCCACGGCGCCCCGCGCCCATTCCGCAGGCGTCGGTGATGCCGTCACCGGCCTGACGGGCCGCGACGCGGGACACATCCGGGCACTGGACGCGGTGAACGGAGGGTGCCCCAGAAACTTCCCGCCCGCGCCGGCCCCGCATCCCACGCCGGCGGCAGGGGGCCGTCACCCGTGGACGACGACTGCCCGGATACCGGCACTTCCCCCCGGCCACCCGCTCCCCACGCCCCGCCCGGAAGGGCGGATAAAGGTGCGGTGCGGCGCGGGCCCGGGAAAATGCTCCGCAGCCCGGGCCGCGCGCACCCGACACCGGGGAACCCCCGGCAGAACGCGCCCCGGGCTGCGGCCCCGACGCCGGACACACAGCAACCCCGGCCCCGGCCAGGACACCCCCACGCAGAACGGGGCAACACACAGCCTCCGCGCCCGCACACAGGCGACCTCCGGCACCCAGGCCGCTGCCCCGGTGACCAAGGCGTGCCTGGCCGCCGGCCAGAGCCCGCACGCATCCGGCCGGCACAGGCGGCCCACACAATCACAGAAGCTTCGACGCGCCGCCGGGCGGCGAGCTGTCGGCGTACACGCGGCAGACCTCGTGGCAGTCGGGGCGCAGCGCCTCAGTCGAGCAGGCCGCCGAACACCGGACGGGCCCAGGCGGGCGGCTCCGGCACCGGCCCGGATTCAGCCGCAACGACATCGGCCCCGGAGCGGGAACGAGCCGCCACCTGCGTCGGCGGCCGGCCCCCTGCCGTCGTACCGGAGTCGCTGCCGGCAGCGCGCAGAGCCGCCACGAATTCCAGACAGGAGTCGTAACGGTCATCGGGAACCTTGGCCAGGGCCTTCGCCAGTACCTCGTCGAGCCCCGGTGCGATTCCCGGCCGCTTCTCGCTCAGCGCGGGCGGCTGGTCGTACTGGTGCGCCCACAACAGCGCCATGTCCTCATCGCGCTGGAACGGCGGCCTGCCGGTCAGCATCTCGTAGACGACACAGGCCAGGCTGTAGAGATCGCACCGGCCGTCCACCGGGCGTCCCGAAATCTGTTCCGGCGCCACGTAATCCAGCGTGCCCACGAACTCGCCCACCGTGGTGAACCCGGTCAGCGACAGCGACTTCTTCGTGAGCCCGAAGTCCGTCAGATACACATGTTCCGGGTGCTCGCTGTCCGTCCCCTTGGCGACCAGAACGTTCCCGGGCTTGACATCCCGGTGCACCAGATCGTGCTCATGCGCCGCATCCAGCGCCGACGCCACCTGAGTACCGATGCGCGCCACCGCCCGGACCGGGAGCGGACCGTCCCGGTCCAGCAGCGCCCGAAGGTCCAGCCCTGAGACGTAACGCATCGCGATGTAGAGCACGCCATCCGTCTCGCCCGCCTCGAAAATCGGCACGATGTGCGGATGATCGATCGCTGCCGCCACACGCGACTCATGCGTGAAACGGCGACGGAACGTGTCATTGCGCGCGAGTTCCGGAGCCAGCAACTTCAGGGCCACCGTACGGTCCAGACGCAAGTCCTTCGCACGGTAGACCACCGCCATGCCCCCGCGGCCGATCTCGCGCTCCACCCGATAACCGGCGATCTGCGCCCCGATGAGACCCGACGCACGGCCCGCATACAAGCCCATGTCAGGTGAGGTCATCACGCACCACCGCCCCTCCGCCCACGCCGAGCACCAAAGAACCGGAGCCCCGACCGGCACCGGCGCCGGGACCCGGCATGAACATCACCGGCGGCCCCACATCCACACCCGAAATACTATCCAGCAATCCACGCAAACACCCCAGAACGGACTGTCTGCGGGAACCGGCCACCGGGACACAGCGCCGCACCGCACCCGAACCGATGCCCGCCGACACCCCGCACCTGCCGTGGCACCCCCGCTGAGCGCAGGCGCGCTGCCGTGACCCAGCGCCATGTACGCAGAGGGCCGTGGAAGTCGCTCTCCTCATTGGCGACGCGGTGACCGCCGCCATCGCTGCCCGCGCCGCGGAGCAGCCGGGTCGGCACGTTTCGGAGCGAGGCCGGCATGGGATTCGGTGGGCCGCTCTTCTGCGACAACCGGCCCCGCTTTTCGGCGCATTGGAGTCCGCAGCCCGGACGCACCATCGGCCTTCTCTGCGCGATGCCCCCGGGCGCCGGGCCGGCGCTGCAGCCCTGCGGGCGGTTCCACAAAGACGCCGTGCCGAGTCGCTACTGATCGGCAGGCACAGGAACCAGACCGTCGGCGACCAGGCCGGCGAGGACCGCCTCACCCAGGGCATGGACGGCGGACTGCGGCCGGACCATGACCGTGAACTCCTTGATGCGGCCGTCGTCGTCGAAGTGCAACAGGTCGATGCCGTGGATCTGCCTGCCGTTGACGGTCGCCCGGAAGAGCAGGACGGCCGACGGCGCCGTGGTGCCGTCGACGCTCGTCTCGGCAGCGCCGGTGAAGTCACCGACGTAGCGGAAGTCTTCAAAGGTGCGCAGGAGGACCCCGAAAAGGCCCAGCACCATGGGCTTGCCCTCGAAGGGCTGGAACTTCACGGGGCTGTAGAGGCGGACGTCGTCGGTGAACAGGTCGTCCAGGGCTGCGAGGTCGCGGCCGTGGACGGCGGCGCGGAAGCGTTCCGCTGCGGTCATGGGATTCCTTTCATAGTCATCAATGTGACTAGTCAGATTCTTGAGTATCATGAGGACCGTGTCCATGGACAGGGCAGGTGGACCGGGGCCGGTGGACGAAGACAGGGCGGAAGAGGTGACCCGATGGCGTTGCGGCACGCAGTTCTCGCGGCGCTGCTCGACGAGGAGCTGAGCGGATACCAGCTGGTCAAGGCCTTCGACCTGGGGGTGGCGAACTTCTGGCACGCGCAGCCGCAGCAGTTGTACGCGGAGCTGACCCGGCTGGAGAAGGACGGGCTGATCACCGGCCGGGAGGTGGTCCAGGCCACCCGGCCCAACAAGCGCATGTTCCGGGTCACCGATGCCGGTCTGGCCGAACTTGAGCGCTTCACGGCGACCGCCGCCAAGCCCTCCTTCATCCGTGACGACCTGCTCGTCAAGGTCCAGGCCGCCGACCACGTCGACACCGAGACTCTGATCGCGCAGCTCACCGAGCGCGTCGCGTTCGCTCAGGCCAAGATCGGCCTGTTCGGTTCGCTGCTCGACACCATGCGGGGTGAGCACACCGAAGAGGAGTTCCTGCGCCACGGCGAGCGCATCGGCCCGTACCTGACCTGCGTGCGCGGCCTCGCCTTCGAGCAGGGCAACCGCGACTGGTGCCGGCGCACGATCGCCATCCTGGAGGCAAGGAAGGGCGCCCGTGCCCGGCACTGACCCGCACCGCCTGCGCTATGTCGCCCTGGGCGACAGCCAGACCGAAGGCCTCGGCGACGGCGACGACACCACCGGGCTGCGAGGATGGGCCGACCGGCTCGCCGAACATCTCGCAGGGCACAACTCCCGGGTGATGTACGCCAATCTGGCGGTACGAGGACGCCTGGCCGGCCAGGTCCACGCCGAGCAGCTCGCTCCCGCACTCACCCTGCGCCCCGACCTGGCCACCGTGGTCGCCGGGGTCAACGACCTGCTGCGGCCGAGATTCGACGCCGACGAGGTCGCCGGTCATCTCGAGGCGATGTTCGCCGCGCTCACCGCCCAGGGCGCCCGCGTCGCCACCCTGACCTTCCCCGACGTCGCACGCATCACCCCGCTCGCCCGGCCGCTCAGCTCCCGCGTCACCGCCCTCAACGACCGTATCCGTCAAGCAGCCCGTCACCACGGCGTCACCGTGGCCGAGACCAGCCACCACCCGGTGGTCACCGACCCCCGCCTGTGGAGCCCGGACCGGCTCCATGCGAGCCCCCTCGGCCACCGACGCATCGCGGCCGCCGTCGCCCACGCCCTTGCTCTGCCAGGCAGCGACGACACCTGGACACACCCTCTGCCCCCTCCCCCGGCCCCCTCGCCCACCGGCTGGAACGCCACCACCGCCGAACTGCGCTGGGCCGCCGCCTTCCTCGGCCCCTGGCTGGGCAGACGCCTGAGTGGCCGCTCGACCGGCGACGGCCACACCGCCAAGCGCCCGCACCTCCTCCCCGTACAACGGCCCGCCACTGCCGGGCACGAGGCCGAACGGGAGTGAGCAGGTCCCAGGAGGTCGCCCCCCGGGAGCCCGGGGCGGAGGAGTCTCAGGCGGGCCGGCCGTCCATGGGCTCCGACAGGAGATGCCGGGTGACGACGAGAGGGCCTGCGTCCTCGCGGACCGTGCGGTCGCTGATGACGACCTTGGCCACGTCCTCGCGGCTCGGGACCTCGAACATCACGGGCCGCAGGACGTTCTCCATGATCGCCCTCAGTCCGCGGGCGCCGGTGCCGCGCAGCATGGACTTCTCGACGATGGCCTCAAGGGCGGCTTCGCTGAACTCGAGTTGGACGTCGTCCATGGCGAACAGCCGCTTGTACTGCTTGACCAGGGCGTTGCGTGGCTCGGTGAGGGTCTTCAGCAGGGCGTGCTTGTCGAGGCTCGACACCCGGGCGATGACGGGAAGTCTCCCGACGAACTCAGGGATCAGCCCGAACTTGATCAGGTCGGCGGGCATCACCTTGGCGAACACGTCCCTCCCGGCGCCGCGGTCCTCGGCGTGGATCTCGGCGGAGAAGCCCATGCCTCGCCTGCCGACGCGGTCGTCGACGATGGTTTCCAGGCCCGCGAACGCTCCGGCCACGATGAACAGCACGTTCGCCGTGTCGATCTGGATGAACTCCTGCTGGGGGTGCTTGCGACCGCCCTGCGGGGGCACCGACGCGATCGTGCCCTCCAGGATCTTCAGCAGCGCCTGCTGCACGCCCTCGCCGGACACGTCACGGGTGATCGACAGGTTCTCGCTCTTGCGTGCGATCTTGTCGATCTCGTCGATGTAGATGATGCCGGTCTCGGCCCGCTTCACGTCGTAGTCAGCGGCCTGGAGCAGCTTCAGCAGGATGGTCTCCACGTCCTCGCCCACATATCCGGCCTCGGTGAGCGCGGTGGCGTCGGCGATGGCGAACGGCACGTTCAGCAGCCGGGCCAGGGTCTGGGCGAGATACGTCTTCCCGCAGCCGGTGGGGCCGAGCAGCAGGATGTTGGACTTGGCCACCTCGACGGGTTCGTCCTCGTGCTCCATGCCGCGGACCCGCTTGTAGTGGTTGTAGACGGCCACCGCCAGCGACCGCTTGGCGCCGGTCTGGCCGATGACGTACTCGTCGAGGAACTGGTGGATCTCCGCCGGCTTGGGCAGCTCGTCGAGCGGAGTCTCGGTGACCTCGGCCAGCTCCTCCTCGATCAGCTCGTTGCACAGCTCGACGCATTCGTCGCAGATCTGCACTCCGGGCGGCCCGGCGATGAGCCTCCTCACCTGCTTCTGGCTCTTTCCGCAGAACGAACACTGCAGCAAGGAGCCGTCGTCATCGATGCGCGCCATGAACGTGAGCCCTCCAGATGGTCTCGTCATCCAGATGCTATGATAATTTCAGCTCGGAGATGCAGACGGACGGGATGCAGACGAGCGGTCCGAGGAGCACACCGAGGGGAACGATGGCTCGACTCACCAGGGCGGAGATGCAGGAGCGCACCCGCGCCAGGGTGCTGGCCGCCGCCCGGGACGAGTTCGCCGAGAGCGGCTTCCGGGCCGCCCGCATCGATGACATCGCCGAGCGGGCCGAACTCACCCGAGGCGCGGTCTACTCCAACTTCCCCGGCAAGCGCGCCCTCTATTTCGCCGTCCTCGCGGACCTCGCCGAGCACGGACCTGCGGCGGCGCGTCCGGCGGCACAGCCGGGCCACAGCGCGCCCGAGGCACTCGGGTCGCTGGCCGGGGCCTGGGTCGCGCGCCTCCCACAGGCCGGCCTCGGCACCGATGCCAGTGCCAGTGCCAGTGCCAGTGCCAGTGCCGACCATGTCGCCGCCGAGCGGGGCGGCACCGCCAGGCTCGGAGTGGACCTGATCCCGGAGGTCATGGCCGACGCGCGGCTGCGAGGCCCGTACCTCCAACTCCTCAAGCTCGACGCACTTCTGCTCGCGCTGGCCTTGGAACGAGTACGTCCGCTCGAAAGGACTCCCGGGGCACCGCCACGCCGCTCGGTGCGTATGGCGGAGACCGTCCTCACCACCCTTCACGGCGCGAGCCGGATGGCCGCGGCGGCGCCCGGCTTCATCGAACCCTTCGACGTCATCAGCGCCTGCGAGCAGCTGGCCGGGCTCGAGTTGAGCGACTGGTGGGCGCCGCCGACCGCCGTCCCGCCGGCACGGCGCACCGACGAGCCGTGGGCGCCCCCCGAGGCGACCGACCTCGTGACGGGCCGGCCGGCGCCCCTCACCGCCGACGGCGTGGTCGCCGTGCTGGGCCTGCACCGACTGTCCACTGTGGAGGAGACCGTCCGAGCCGCCCCACCCGGCACCGATGTCACCGCCGTCCTCGTCACGCCCGAGCCGCACGAAGCGGCGCCCCTGGCCCGTTTGGTCGTCGCGGAGTTGACCTCATGCCTGCGCGAGGCCTTCCCGCAGTGGGCGTGGCCGCGACTGCGCGTGGTGTGCGATCCCTCTGGCGCCCTCGCCGCAGCGGCCGGTGTGTCCGGCATCAGCGAAACCACGGAGGCCGCCGTCGGTATCGGCGCAGGCCGGATCCTCGCCCGGGCAGAGGGCTCCGGGGCCTGCCACGCCGTCGCGTCTGCCTCCCTGGTGACTTCCGGGCCTTGACCGGCAGCCGGCTGACTGCCGGACCAGCCCGGACGAGCCGGCGACGGCTGCCGCCGGCCTTGGGTGTCTCGAGACCCGGCATCAGACTCGCAGAGGGCCACTGGCGGTTGGGACCTTGGCCGGCACTGCCTGCGCGGCCTCGCCTTCGAGCAGGGCAACCGCGACTGGTGCCGGCGCACAATCGCCATCCTGGAGGCAAGGAAGGGCGCCCGTGCCCGGCACTGACCCGCACTGCCTGCGCTTGCAGGGCCGCGATTCATTGCTTTCTGCAACAGACCGGTCGACCACGTTGTCACAGCCTTGCTGACCGCCGCGATCATCGACGTGATCGGAGGCATGGCAAACGCCGAGCTCCGGGAGGACCAACTGCCGTTCGTTGTCGGCCTCCCAGGGTTGGTCACCACGACAACCGATCCATGGCCTGCCGCTCATGGCTCGGCGACGTTCCTCAGAGCATGGGCTCAGCAGCCTGGCTTCCGGCTCCTCAAACAACTGGCCTGCTCACTCCGCCCTCAACCGGCTCTGTGCCTTCCTGCGCGACGCAACGTCCGCGATTCGCTCCCCAGTCGGTCCAGCAGGCCGACGGCGATCCGCTGGGCGACGGGAGGCGCGGGCGGCGCGGGAGGCGGACACCGGCTCGTCGCGGGCTCCTCTCTGCCGCCGCTGCACCTGCGGCATACGCAGTCCTCAAGGGCGGGAGCGTCGGTGTGCTGCCACTCGCTCCCATGCAGCGCAGCGGCGAGAGCAGTAGCGCCGCGCCGGCCATGGCCTTCTGCGGGAGACACACTCCGGCAACTCGGCAATGTGCGTGGGCCCTCGGGCGGGCGTGGCCGTCCCAGATCAGAACCGTCAGCGCCATGCAGGACGAGGCGAGCAACCACCCACCCCACGGGGCGTCGCCGTCGCTGCCGACGTGCGGGTGCCACGCGGTAGTCCTCCGTGCGAGGTGAGGCGGACCACGCCCGTGCTGTGCGCCCGGAGGTGGTTCGGACGAGTGCGGCAAGGTCGACGTGATCGGGTCGAACACCTCACCCATCGCCCATCGGCCGCCGCCGCCTCGCGGAAGCCTGAGCAGCGACGGTACCGATAGCCTCGGCCGCGTGATGGATGAAGCAGCCCGGTGGCGTCGGTTCGGGGCGCTCCTGCCCCCCGGCGAAGCCCGGGAATTCGTGGACTGCTGGGAGATCGGTGAGCAGGAGGCCGGACTCGACCGGCTCATCGCCGGCCTCCTGGAGCACCGGGTACCGATCAGTGAGACGTTGCGGGCCGAGATCGCCGTGGCCGCCGAGGTGTGGGGCATGTGGACCGCGCTCGCTCCCGGGATCGGTCAGTGCCTCGGCAGCGACCAGGACCAGGGCGATACCACGCTGAGGCTCATCGAGCACGCCGACACCGTCCCCCTGCCCGGATCCTCCGTCGGCACCGACACCGCACCGGCTGATCTTCTCCTCGTGCCGTGGATCGCCTGCACGCGGTGTGACCAGGTGCTCGCACGCGCGCACCACCGGGAACCCTGGGGCGACCTCTCGTACCTTGCACGGCACTACGTGGTCTTCGCCCCGGGGCACAGCACGCCGACGCGGCTCTTCGAACCTGACGCGGCATGGGACGCCCTGACCGCACTGCATGGGACCTGCGGCCAGCCGTGGTCCCACAGCTCCAGGACCGCGCAGCCATGAGAAACGCCGTCGCAGGCTCGCCGGTGACGGCCACGAGGTCGTGATCCTCGCCGTCCGGATCCAGCAGCCAGATGGAATCGTCATACCTCCACCGCCCTACCCCTCACCGCGCACGCCTCCGAGGCCGCACCGGAACCGTGCGCGGAAGATGAGTCAACCGACCATGGCACCGGGCGAGTACAGCCATGTCCCGACCATCAGCCGCCAGAGAACTCAGGTCGGCGCGCCATAGGCGACGCATTCGTCCGCGGGTGCTTGCCGCGGTGGTGTCCAAGGCCGCGGGGTGAGGTGGCTCGGCAGGTAGAGGGGGTGTTTCGGCTGTCCGGCCCGGGTGAGCGCGAGTGCGGTCAGCCGCCGCATGCCGGGGAGCTCCAATACGGCGGATACGCGGTCGGGCCGGGCACGGCAGCCCCAGCCGCCGACGATCACTCCGCCGGTCTCGTGGGCGAGGGCCGCCACGGCGACCAGGTAGGCATCGTTCTCCGGACCGACAGGATCCCGGGCGTCCCGCAGTTCACCGGGGTCGGTGGCCCGCCAGGCGTACAGGTTGACGACGACGAGTGCGCTGCAGTCCCAGCGGCCGGCGAAATCGATGCAGCGCCTGCTGGTGGCGTCGTCCGTCCTCGCATCGGCAGTGCTGGGGTTGAGCAGAACGAACACTGCGGTCCTGCCGTCCCGCTGCCACGTGCGGGCCAGCAGGTAGCGGTACCGCTCGCAGTCGGAGACGACCGCGGAGCGCCGTACGCGGGGCGTTTCGGCGGGCCGGCGAGCGTGGGTCATGAAGGCTGTTCCTCCGACCGGGAGGTGGGCGAGGCGGCTCGGCGGGACGGGGCTGCTCGGCGGGACGGGGCTGCTCGGCGGGTTCCGGTCTTCGTCTTCAGTGTGCTGTCGGCCCTGTCGGCGAGGCCATGCCCGAGCGTTCCCGGCGGGCAGGGATCGTGCGCCGGTCCGCGCGGCGTGGCGGTGGGGGCGGGTGCGCGGCGCGTGGCGATGGCAGCAGATGCGCGGCGCCTGGCGCTGGACGCAGCCGCTCGGCCTGGGCGGCACGGTGGGTATCGGCCGGCGCGGCGTGCCCGGGGCGGGGACTGTTTCCCCACCAGGAAGTGCCGCCCGCACGGCCTTGGGCCGATCAAAACCGTCTGTGGCGGCAATCACAGAATTGAGGCTTGCTCACACCACATATCCCTCGGATGCTGGGGAAGCGGAAATTCCCCGTTTCCCCAGATGAACCGTGAATACACCGGATCATCATCCGCAGAAGCATGTGAAAGGGCGGCATCATGCGACTTTCTCTTCTCCCCGGCAAAGCATCGTCAAAGGTCCTCCGGCACCTGACCGGCGGCGCCGCCGCGGCCGCCGTCCTGCTCGCGGCAAGCACCGCAATCGCCCCCACTCCGGCTGCAGCAACTCCCGCGAGCAGCACGCGCATTGACGGCTGGATCAAGCACGCGCTGCAAGTGATGGAGGCAAAGGGAATTCCCGGATCCTACGACGGGATCCACCGCAACCTCATGCGCGAATCGAGCGGTGACCCCCTTGCCATCAATCTGTGGGACTCCAACGCAAAAGCAGGTATTCCCTCAAAGGGTCTCATGCAGGTCATTGACCCCACATTCCGGACATATCATGTCGATGGCACCGCATGGGACATTTACAACCCAATCTCAAATATCGCGGCCGCGTGCAACTACGCCGCCCACCGCTACGGCTCCATCGACAACGTGAACGGCCCGTACTGATACCCGGCCCACGATCACGTCCACGCCGGCGGCCGGCACCGCACGGTCCCTCCGATCTGCTCGGTCTCGGCCCGCCCCGATCACGAGACGGGCGCGGAGACCGTGCCGGCACGCAGCGTGACGGAGCGCAGCACCCTCAGCGGCCCCTCCTTCCTCGCCACCATGGCGAACGGGAAGCTGTCGGTCGCCAGGCGGAGTCCAGCATCGGTGTGATCCACTCCGAAATCCGCGACGCTCTCCCTCCGCCAGATCGGCGGCCGCGCGCGATGCCCGGGCGCGGCGTATGTACGGCGCCGCGTCGGCATCGTCTTCCGCGACGCGCTGGGCGATGTGGTGGGCGCACGCCAAGGCCTCTTCCGCCGGTCCGTCCTCGCCGGTGACCACGAAGGTCACGTCACCGGCAGCGTGCGCCCGCAGAAACCGTGCCGTGGCGCCCGCCCCGACGAAACTCGTGCACAGCACCAGCGGCGCGTGCGCGCCGGCCGGCGCGCCCACCGTCCCCGCTCCCGTCTTCTGCACCACTGTACGGCCGGCGAGGCCGGGGGCGGCCGCGATCAGCGCCGGTGAGTCGACCGCGTCGAAGCCGGCGGCAGGGGCCGTCCTTCACAGCCGGCCGGCGCGCGTGGTCTTGTCTCAGAGCCGGGGCCTCGTCCTCGGACGAGACCAGGACGATCTTCTCCGCTCCACGGGCGAAGGCCCAGGCAGCTACCGTGAACGCGCGCATCACGTCCACCACGACCACGACCGCCGCCGAGAAACCCGCCCGGGCGGGTCCCGTCACCTCCGGGATGCCGAGGAAACGAGGCCGCATCCCGCCCATCCTCACCTTGCCGTCACCACTCCACCGTCGTGACCCGGATGCCACGGAGAGGGCCTTGCTGAACGTCACCCTGCGCGTGAACGCGACACCGTCCGCCCCCGCGCTCACCCTGCGCCCCTGGACCGACGTCGACATCGAGCCTTTGATCGAGGCGTATCGCGATCCCACATTGCGCCGCTGGACGAGGCTTCCCGTCAACAACGCCACGGACGCCGTGCGTTGGCTGGGCATTCAGCAACGCGGCTGGGAGACCGGAGAGCGGCTGAGCTTCGCCGTGCACGAACAACAGCTCGGCACGCACGAGGGACGACTGGTCGCCAACGTGGTCCTCAAGCGCACCGGCTTGTCCCGCTCGTCGGCTCGTTCGTCGGCTTGCTCGTCGGCAGAGGTGGGCTACTGGACCGCGGCCCCTGCCCGAGGGCGAGGCGTGGCCCCCCGCGCGCTGGAAGCCCTCACCGTGTGGGCCTTCGGCGCCTTCGCAGCCGAAGGCCTGGTGCGTCTCGAGCTGCTCCACCAAGTGGACAATCCCGCATCGTGCCGCGTCGCCGAGAAGGCCGGTTATCCCTTCCAGCAGGTCCTTCGCGCCCGTCCGCCCTTTCCCGAAGACGGTCACCTGCACGTACGACACGCTCGCACCCCCTCCTGACTGCCGGGCCGGGGGCGCGTCCGTGCCCAACGGTCCGGTCAGCGACCGCCGGTGAGGGCTGCGCGGGCCGCCGAGTGGGCCGCCTCGCGCTCGTCGGGGACCAGGCCGATGCGGGTGCGGCGGTCGAGGAGGTCGGATTCGTCGAGGGCTCCCTCGTGGCGTACGGACCACAGGAGTTCGGCTCCGGTGACGGGATGGCCGGGGACGATCGGGTGGGACAGGGCCGGATCGGTCCGGGCGAGGGCGTGGACGGCCGGGGCCTCGGTGCCGTAGCGGGCGATCAGACGGCGCGGTGCGTTCAGGGTGGCGAGTGTGCCCGGGTGGGCGGCGCCGACGAGGGGGAGGGTCGCGGTGCGGCACGGTGCGGCGGTCAGGGCACGGGCGGTGACGGCGGCGTCGACGGCGTCCTGGGCCATGCGGCGGTAGGTGGTGAGCTTTCCGCCGACGACGGTGACGACGCCGTCGCGCGAGGTCAGCACGGCGTGCTTGCGGGAGATGTCGGCGGTGCGGCCGGGCTCCGCCGTGGAGGCGGTGTCCAGGAGGGGGCGCAGGCCGGCGAAGGCTCCGACCACGTCGTCGCGGGTGAGGGTGACGTCGAGGGCCGAGCCGAGGACGTCGAGGAGGAAACCGATGTCGCTTTCGGGTACGTCCGGGACGTCCGGGACATCGCCGTCGACCGGTTCGTCGGTCAGTCCGACGTACACCCGCCCGTCGCCCTGGGGCAGGACGAGGACGAAGCGGTTGGACTCCCCCGGGATCGGGATGTGCAGACCGGCCGAGAGGTTGCCGAGGTCTTCCGAGCGCAGTACGAGGTGGGTGCCGCGGGAGGGGCGGAGCCGGACGTCGTCGACAAGGCCGCCCGCCCATACCCCGGTGGCGTTGATGACGCTGCTCGCCCGTATGTCGAACTCCTCGCCGGTGAGTTCGTCGCGCACCCTGGCGCCGGAGCCGCTCAGGGCGAGGGCGCGGACGCGGGTGAGGATGCGCGCGTCGTGAGCGGCGGCGGTGCGGGCGATGGCGGTGACCAGGCGGGCGTCGTCCGTGAGCTGGCCGTCGAAGGACAGCAGCCCGCCGCGCAGCCCGGTCTGCCGCAGGGCGGGGGCGAGATGCCGGGTCTCCACGGTGGACAGGGTGCGGGGCGCGGGCAGGGTGGCGCGGGAGGTGCGGGCGGAGGCGCGCAGCAGGTCGCCGGCTCGGAAGCCCGCCCAGGCGAGTGCGGCCTGGGCGCGGGAGACCAGCGGGGTGAGGGGCAGGACGAACGGCTGGGCGCGCACCAGGTGGGGGGCGGTGCGTTCCATGAGGATGCCGCGTTCGACGGCGCTTTCGTGGGCGACGTCGAGCTGGCCGGTGGCGAGGTAGCGCAGGCCGCCGTGGATGAGCTTGGAGCTCCAGCGGGAGGTGCCGAAGGCGAGGTCGTGGGCGTCGATCGCGGCGACGCTCAGGCCGCGGGAGGCGGCGTCGAGGGCGGCTCCGGCGCCGGTCGCGCCGAGGCCGACGACGAGGACGTCGACCTGGGTGCCGTCGGCGAGTTGGGCGATTTCGCGGGTGCGGCGTGCCGCGTTCAGTGACGACGCGGTGGGAGGGGATGCGGGCGCGGGGCTGGTCAGGCGGCTCATGGCGTGAGGGTCCTCTCCAGAAGGGTCCGCAGCTCTTCCAGGAAGGCCGCGTCTGTGAGCTCGGGGTCGGCCTCGTCCGTCATCGTGCGCAGCGAGAGCGTGAACGACTGCACGACGAGCAGCAGGGAGCGGGCCTGGAGGTCGGGGTGGGCCACGCGGACGGATCCGTCGGCGTGACCCTCCGCCAGGCCGCCGGTGATGAGCCCGAGGAGGGCGTCCTGGCTGGCGCCGCGGCGGTCGAGCACGTACGGCAGGAGCAGTTCGGGGTCGACGTCGAGGATCTTGTGGAAGAGCGGGTGGGAGCGGAAGGCGGCGACTCCGGCGACCAGTCCGTCGACGAGGCGGGTCCGGGCTGGGGCGGCCGGCTCGGGGGCGGGCATGGCGCTGACGGCGAGCCCGACCCACTCCCGGGTCATGAGGTCGCCGACCAGGGTCCGTACGTCGGGCCAGCGGCGGTAGAGCGTCATCCGGGACACACCGGCGCGCCGGGCCACGTCGGTGAGGGTGGTCCGGCGTACACCGACGGCGAGAACGCAGTCGCGCGCCGCGTCGAGCACGGCGTCTGTGTCCGAGTGGTTGTGACGAATGGGCGTCATCTGTCACAGTGTAATGCCAGTGCAGGCCGCCCGGCCACGGCGCCCAGGAAAACCGACGGTGAAGGACAACCCACGTGGACATGTTGTGGAGCGGCTGGGGAGACCCGGCCAAGGCGGCCCCGCTGCCCGCCACGGTGATCGACCTGCTGCGCGACCTGCTCGGCGTCACACCGCTCGAGTCCGGTCCGGCCTCCCTCGACGGCATCGCCGTCCCCGAGTCCCCGCTCGCGGACGACACGTGGAAGGCCCTCGTGGACTGCGTCGGCGACCGCATGCACGTACGCATCGACGGCGAAACCCGCATCCGGCACACCCGCGGCAAGTCCACCCCCGACCTGCTGCGCATCCGCGCCGGGGAGGTCGACGACATCCCGGCCGCCGTCGTGCTCCCCGGCAGCCACGACGAGGTGCTCGCCGTCCTGCGGGCCTGCGCGGAGCACGGTCTGGCCGCCGTGCCGTTCGGCGGCGGAACCTCCGTCGTCGGCGGCCTCGCCCCCGAGACCCCCCGCCTCGGCCACTTCATCGCCCTGGACCTGCGCCGCCTGGACGCCCTGCTCGCGCTCGACGAGGTCTCGCGCACCGCCACCCTCCAGCCCGGACTGCGTGCGCCGCAGGCCGAGGCCCTGCTCAACGAGCAGGGCTTCACCCTGGGCCACTTCCCGCAGTCGTACGAGTGGGCCTCCATCGGCGGCTTCGCCGCGGCCCGCTCCAGCGGCCAGGCGTCGGCGGGCTACGGCCGCTTCGACGACATGGTCCTCGGGCTGGGCGTCGCGACGCCCGAGGGCACGCTGGAGATCGGCCGGGCGCCTCGTTCGGCCGCCGGTCCCGATCTGCGCCAGCTGATCCTCGGCTCCGAGGGTGCGCTCGGGGTGATCACGTCGGTGACCGTACGGGTGCGGCCGCTGCCGGAGACCCGGATCTACGAGGGCTGGCGCTTCGCCTCCTTCGAGGCGGGAGCGGCGGCGCTGCGCAAGCTCGCCCAGGACGGCCCGCTGCCCACCGTGCTGCGGCTGTCGGACGAGACGGAGACCTTCATCGGTCTGGCTCAGCCGGACAGGATCGGAAGCGCGGACGCCCCTCAGGCCGCCGGCTGCATGGCGATCGCCGGATACGAGGGCACCGCCGAGGACACCGCGGACCGGCGCGCCCGCGCCCGGGAAGTGCTGCTGGCGTGCGGCGGCGAGTTCGTCGGCGAGGAGCCGGGCGAGCGCTGGGCCCACGGCCGCTACAACGCGCCGTATCTGCGTGACGCGCTGCTGGATGCCGGTGCGTTCGCGGAGACGCTGGAGACCGCCGCCTTCTGGTCCGCGCTTCCCTGCCTGTACGACGCCGTGCGCCAGGCACTCACGTCGACGCTGACCGAGGCGGGCACACCGCCCCTGGTCATGTGCCACATCTCCCATGTGTACGAGAACGGCGCGTCGCTGTATTTCACGGTCGTCTCGGCCCAGGGCGAGGATCCGGTGGCCCACTGGGCACCGGTCAAGCGAGCCGCCAACGACGCGATCCTGGCGGCCGGCGGGACCATCAGTCATCATCACGGCGTCGGGACCGATCACCGGGACTGGTTCACCCAGGAGATCGGCCCCGTCGGGGTCCGTGTCCTGCAGGCCGTCAAGGCCGAACTCGACCCGGCCGGGATTCTCAACCCCGGCGTCCTCATCCCCGTCCGCTGACCGGCCCCCTGCCTTCCGGAGGCGCATTCCATGCGACAGTTCACCGCGGTCGTCAACCCCGCCGCAGGCGGATCCAGCGGTACGGCGGGCCTGCTTCCGCTGGCCCGGCTGCTGAGGGAGGCCGGGGCTCAGCTCGACACGCAGTACAGCCGCAGCCTGGAGCACGCCCGCCAGGTGGCGCGGCAGGCCGGCGAGCAGGGGCACGTCGTGCTCGCTGTCGGCGGGGACGGCATAGCCGGCTGTGTCGGCGGGGCCCTCAGCGGCACGGACACCGTCTTCGGCCTCGTCCCGGCGGGCCGCGGCAACGACTTCGCCCGGGCTCTGGGGCTTCCCGCCGACCCGTCCGCTCTGGCGGAGCTGCTGCTGAACGGCACACCGCGGCCGGTCGACACCATCCAGGTCGAATCCGCAGTCCACGCCGGAGTGTCCGTCCTGGGCAGCGTCTACGCGGGTGTCGACGCCGTGGCCAACCGGCACGCCAACACCTCGAAGCTGCTGCGCGGCGCCGCCTCCTACTACGCGGGCGGCCTGCGGGCCGTGGTCGGCTGGCGGCCCGCGAACTACCGCATCACGGTGGACGGGGTGGAGCACGAGCGACGCGGATACACGGTGGTGGCGGCCAACTCCGGCTTCTACGGCTTCGGTCGCAACATCGCCCCCGGTGCCCGCCTCGACGACGGACTGCTCGACGTCGTCGTCATCCAGCACGCGCCCAAGCGGCTGTTCTTCGCCATGATGAACGAGCTCAAGACGGGTGCGCACCTGCAGCGCCCCGAGGTGGAGATCCTGCACGGCAAGGAGATCCGCATCGAGGCCGACCGGGCCATCCCCTACGGCGCGGACGGCGAGGTCGACGCCGAGCTGCCCGTCACCGCGCGGGTGCAGCCCGGTGCTCTCCGCGTCCTCTGCTGACCGGACAGCCGTGCCCACCCGAGCACTCGCGTACGCGAACACTCGAATGGTGGCCTCTTCGTCCCCGTACGGAATCGAACCCCGCACCGTGCCTGAAAGTTGACAGGTCGAGCGCCCAAGGAGACCCAGTGACCTCCATCGTCCGGCACATCACCTTCGACTGTGCCGAGCCGCACGAGCCGTACGAACTGGCCGAGTTCTGGAGCCAGGTCCTCGGTCATCCGGTTCATCCGGTTCATCCGCAGAACGAACCGGGTGACGACGAGGTGGCGTTGGACGTACCCGCCGGTCACCCGACCCTGCTGTTCTTGCGCGTACCCGAGAAGAAGACGCTCAAGAACCGGGTACACCTCGATCTCCAGCCGGACCGGCCCCGGGACGAGGAGGTCGAACGAGTGGCAGCGCTCGGCGCGACCGTCGTCGACGACCGGCGCAAGCCCGACGGCAGGGGGTGGGTGGTCCTCGCGGATCCGGCCGGGAACGAATTCTGCATCGAGGTCAGCGCGGCGGAACGCGCGGCCGCCGAAGCAGCGGTGAACAGCTGATCGTCCGAGTGCGAGCCCGGACGGTCGCACGGCGACCGGCGGTGGATCCGCCAAGGGCGCCGAAACGGCGACGACCGGCTCCGGAACGTTCCTGAGTCGGTCGTCGCCGCTGCGGCCCGCCCCGCTGCGTGGCGTGCTGGGCCTCAGCCCTTTGATCGCCACGCCGGGAGTCACGCTGCCTGGTGAATCCCCCACCGAGCATGCGCGACCAGGTACGCCGCGCGCTGCCATCGCCGCGGGCGCATCACATGCCGTCGTGGGCCGGTCGGTCACCCGCGCGGCGGACCCAGTAACCGCGGTACGCCTCGTGTGCGCCGATCTGGCGCCGCGATCGGGTGTCCTGTCGGCCCATCCTGAGGCAGCGGGCGGACAGGGTCGAAGAGGATCTGCGAGTCACCCACCTCCTCTTGGTGGCCCGTCCCCGTGAAGGCTCGTGAGGGCGGGGCTCACGAAGACGGACGGCCGGTCGTACGTCCTCTTCAGCTTCACCCGCACCCGCTCGATCTCCGCTTTCGCGCCCATACGGGCCCGACGAGCCGCCCGAGTGAGGCCCGGCCGGTGGCTTCGCGTGCGCGTGCTCCCCGTCAGGCGTCGAAGCGGTGGCGGGAGGCCTCGATGTGACCGAGGTACCGGTGGGTCCAGTCGCACATTGCGTCGACCGTCTTTCGCAGGCCTTGTCCCGGCTCGGTGAGGGTGTACTCGACCCGGGGCGGCACGACGGGGTGCACCGTCCGCTCGACCAGGCCGTTGCGCTCCAGCATGCGCAGGTTCTGGGTGAGCATCTTGTGGCTGACGCCCTCGATCTCGTTCCGCAACTCGCTGAAGCGCAGGGTGCGTTCACCGAGGGACTCGATGATCAGGAGCGCCCACTTGTTGGCGACGTCCGAGAAGATCTCCCGCCCCAAAGAATCCGCACGCCTCAGGTCCGCATCCTCGGGCGAGCCACTGAACTGCTTGGTCACCATCAGGTTCCCCAGTCACCGAAAAGTGCGTTCTTCCATGTCAGCCGACACTCTCCTACGGTTTCCGAGTAACCACAAGAGAGCGACTCTCACGCAATGGAGGCAGGCGGCATGGCCATCACCCTGGTGAACCCCAACGGATTGCCGGAGATCGACGCCTACCGGCAGATGTCGATCGCGACCGGGTCGAAGCCGGTCTTCATCGCCGGGCAGGTCGCCTGGGATGCCGACGGTGTCACGGTCGGCGAAGGTGACCTCGCCGCTCAGGTCGAGCAGTGCTACCTCAACATCGGCACCGCCCTGGCCGCGGTCGGCGGTTCCTTCGACGACGTGGCGAAACTGACCGTCCACGTCGTCGACTGGACCCCCGACAAGATGCCCCTGTTCCTGGAGGGGGTCACCCGGGCGGCCACGAAGCTGGGGGTCACCCCGGTACCGCCGGGCACGCTGCTGGGCGTGGCAGCACTGGACGTACCCGACCATCTGGTCGAGGTCGAAGCCACCGCGATCATCGACTGAACAGGTGTTCTTCGCCCTGAACTCGCCCTTGACCTCGGGCCTCGGACGGTGTGTCGAACCGGTTTGCCGACCTGGGCATGCGTCGGACGTTGAGGCAGCCTTCGTCTGTCATGTGCGCCGACCAAGGTGCACGTGACCACGACGAAGGCCGTGAGGGTGAATCTGCTGCCCGAAGCTGTTCGGGGGAAGCGTTCGCGGAAGCGTCACGCTCCCGTACGTGGTTCCGACCCGCCTCGCCGGGGTCCTGCGCAACCTCCGGATGGTGCGCCGGCGGGTGTGTCCGGTGAGGCAGGCTGCCGTCAGCCGGATCATTGCGATCTTGATGAGGTCCTCCGCGTGCGCGGTGCTGCGTTCGTACTCCCGACTCGGCCGTCGGCAGCCCCTTCCCGGCCGGCCAGTGCGTCACCCACTGACGTGGCTCCGGATGCGCTGGTCCCCAGGCCCACCAGCACCGTGGCGGCTCCCGCCACGAACAGCTTTGCCCTCATCGAAGCCCTCCCCCTGCCCCCCGCGTCGCCGTGCTCTCGAGCCGCAGTGGATCATGGCGCCCCGCCCGGGTCGAGCCTTCTTGAGGCAATTCAGACGTTGCCGCAGGTGAAGGTCTCCGTCGGGTGCCGCTGCGGTGCGTGCCGCCGACCGGATCGGCCAGTGAAAGCGGCACAAACCAGGCGTACGCTGATCAGAACGCCGTAATGCACCGCGAGTGGGTGATGGAGGCGGCGCATGACCAACCCGTACGGCTTCCTCAGGATCCCCCGCCGGCCCGTTCCGGCGCGTCCCGTCGAGGAACGGCTCGACGACTGGCACGAGGTGTACGCCGGGCAGGCCCTGCTTCCCCTCGTGTCGGAGCAGGCTGGGCGCTGCATGGACTGCGGCATACCGTTCTGCCACAGCGGGTGTCCGCTGGGGAATCTCATCCCGGAGTGGAACGTGTACGCCGCGCACGGCGACTGGCGGGCCGCCTCAGAGCGGCTGCACGCGACGAACAACTTCCCCGAGTTCACCGGGAGGCTGTGCCCGGCTCCGTGCGAGGACGCCTGTGTGCTGGCCATCAACGCCGATCCGGTGACGATCAAGAACGTCGAGCAGGCCATCGCCGACGAGGCCTGGGAGCGCGGCTACACGTCGCCGCAGCCGCCGGGACGGCTCAGCGGGAAGACCGTCGCCGTCATCGGCTCGGGGCCTGCGGGACTGGCAGCCGCGCAACAGCTGACCCGTGTCGGCCACACCGTCGCCGTCTACGAGCGTGCCGACCGCATCGGCGGGCTGCTGCGCTACGGGATCCCCGAGTTCAAGATGGAAAAGCAGTACCTGGACCGCCGCATCGAGCAGATGCGGGCGGAGGGCACGAAGTTCCGCACGGGTGTGGACGTCGGGGGCGAGCTCGACGCCGCCGAGGTCAGGAGACGTTACGACGCGGTCGTCGTCGCCGTCGGGGCCATGGAGCGGCGGGAGCTGCCCGTGCCGGGGCGGGAGCTGTCCGGGATCCATCAGGCCATGGACTACCTGCCCCTCGCGAACCGCGTCAGGGAGGGCGACTACGCCGCACCGCCCGTGACCGCCGAAGGCAAGCACGTGGTGATCATCGGAGGCGGCGACACCGCCTCGGACTGTCTGGGCACCGCACTGCGCCAAGGCGCGGCCTCCGTGGTGCAGCTGGACATCAACCCGGAGCCCGGTGACGACCGGCCGGACACCCAGCCCTGGCCCGTCACGCATCCGAAGGTCTACCGGATCTCCCATGCCCATGAGGAGGCCCGGGGACGGGAGGGGACGGATCCGAGGCTCTTCTCCTCCGCCACACTCCGCTTCGAAGGGGACGAGGCCGGACATGTGCGCGAGCTGCACCTGACGGAGGTGGAGCCCACGGCAAGGAAGCCCCGGCCGGGCACGGAGCAGGTGATCCCGGCAGAGCTGGTCCTGGTCGCGCTCGGCTTCTCCGGTCCCGAACGGGGCAGCGGTCTGATGGAGCAGCTCGGGCTCACGCTGAACGGCCGGGGGAACTTCGCGCGGGACGGGGCCTTCGCGGCCGAAGCGGCGCAAGCGGACGCGGCGGAGGCCGGCTGCTCGACGGAGGCGACGGATGCGGCACCTCAGGCTCGGCGGACGGGGCGCCCCCGGACGGACGGCGTGTTCATCGCGGGCGACGCGGGACGCGGCCAGTCCCTCGTGGTGTGGGCCATCGCGGAAGGCCGCGCCGCCGCGGCGGCCACGGACCGCTATCTGACCGGCTCCACCGCCCTCCCCGCCCCCATCACCCCGACGGACCGGCCCCTCGTGGCATGACGCCTCCGTCACCCGCGTCCGGTGTCGATCACACAGAAGCGGTTGCCGTCGGGATCGGCGAGCACGATGAAGTCGGCGTCGTCCGGACAGTGGTCCCAGTCGACACGCCCGGCGCCCAGGGACACCAGCCGCTCGATCTCGGCTGCCTGGTCGGCCGCGTCCCCCGCGTACAGATCCAGATGGACCCGCGGACGCTCCTGGACCGGCGTCTCGCTCAGGCCGAGCGACAGCCTGGGCCCGCTCCCTTCAGCAGGCACCAGCACCACCCAGTCGTCCTCCGCCACGTCGCGCGGCACGTACCCGAGGGCCTCCATCCAGAACGCGGCCGCTCGCGGCACGTCCGAGACACCCAGTACGACGGATCCGATGCGCAGCATGCCCCGATTCTGGCGGACTCGACGGACGCACGAGAGCGACCCACTCCCCCAACAGCAGCGCGACCGCTGCCCGATGCGGCACCGGCCGGCCCGCTCGTGTCCCCGTGGATCAGAGAGACATCCAGCAGTAGAGGCCGTGCCTCTGCGACCGCGCCGGTCGAGCGACGGCCGCGAGTCGTTCGAGGAAGTCGGCCAGCATCCCGGGGTCGGCCGAGCCGCCGAACTCCTCGGTCAGGGCCCAGGGCACGGCGACCTCGGCCAGCCGCTCGGCCGAGGCCTCGGCCAGAGCGTCACGGAGCTGGTCCGTCAGGGTGACGACCCAGGTGCTGTCGGCCTTGGGATCGCTGAGGAGACTGTGAAAACGAGGCTGGGCGGCCACCTCCTCGAAGCTCCTGTCGACGAGCAGCGCCTCGGCAGCCCCCACCAGCAGGTACGGGTCCATCCCGTTGGCGTCGAGGTGCCGGAAGCCGGCACCCCTCGGCCCCGCCTCGAAGGCCGTCAAGGCCGAGGCATCGTCCGGTGCGCTGAAGTACTGGTACAGGTTTCCCATCCCCGCATGGTCCCACCGGCTCGGGCCCGCACCGGCGCCGCCCTCAGGCGGCGCTCCGGGCGTCGGCGAGCTTGATCACGCGGGCGGTCGCGGTGGCCGTGGCAACGCGGGTGCCGTCGGTCGTGGTGACGTCGGCGGCGAGGTGTGCCAGGTCGCCGTCGCGATCGACGACACGGCCGTGTCCGAGGAGACGGCCGGGGCGGACCGGCCGCAGGAAGTTCACCTTGAACTCGAGCGTGGACTGGAACTGATCGGGCTCCATGAGCGGCTGTGCCGCCTCTGCCACGCCAACCGCGAGCACCACGGCCCGCTCGTGGCGGAACCGCGTGACGGACGCCCGCGTCCGTCCCGTCGTACGCAAGATCGTGAACGCCGACGGAGGACCGCGAAGATGACCGCAACAGCTCCCCGCTACCTCTACCTCGCGCGACACGGTGAGGCGTCACCGGACGAGAGCACACTGACGGCGAACGGCCGTCGGCAGGCCGTGCTCCTCGGTGAGCGGCTTCGTGACCATGGTGCGGCGGGCAGCCCTCTCACGGCGGTCCATCACGGTCCGCTCCCCAGGGCGGAACAGACCGCCCGGCTGATCTGCGAGCAACTCGACGGCGTTCCCCTGCTGTCGTCGGAGCAGGCCGGTGACTACGTCCCCTATCTGCCGCAGCGCGACGAGCTGCCGGCGGAGTCAGCCGACGGGGTGCTCGGTCGCCTGACCCAGTTCCCGGCCGAAGAGCGCGAACGTGGCCCGCAGTTGGCGCACGAGGCCCTCGCCCGGTTCACGGGCCCGGTCGACGGTGACGAGGCGCGCCACGAACTGGTCGTCACCCACAACTTCCTCATCGGCTGGCTCGTACGGGCCGCCCTCGACGCCCCGAAGTGGCGCTGGATGGGTCTCAACCACGGAAACGCCGCACTGACCGTCATCCGGTACGCGCCGGGCCGGCCGGCAGCCGTGCTCTTCTACAACGACATGGGCCACCTGCCCTCCGAACTCCGCTGGACGGGCTTCCCGCCCGAGCTCCGCCTCTGAAGGCCACGACCCACCGCTCGCCGGAACGTGCCGGAGTGGAGAGAGTGGGGATCGTGCGCCTCACACTCCTGCCGGCAACCGCCACCTGGCAGCACCGCGATGCCCGGTCGGGCTTAGAGGTCAGGTCGCGTTCTTCCACGCCCCGGACGTCGACGGCCGACTCGTCGAGGGCTACACGCCCGCGGTCGAGAGCGGGGAAGCCTTCGCCGTCGAGTACCGCATCCGGCTCGACGCCGCCGGGAGGACCCGGACCGCGCATGTCCGCGGCAGGTCGACGGCCGGGTGCCCGTACGACCCTGCTCGAAGCCGACGACGAGGGGCACTGGCTGGTCGACGGCGCGCGGACGCCTCGGCTCGACCGCTGCCTCGATGCGGATCTGGAGTCCCCGGCCATGACCAACGCGCTGCCCGTGCGCCGCACGGAGCTGCCCGTCGGCGCGCGGACGCCTCGGCTCGACGGCTGCCTCGATGCGGATCTGGAGTCCCCGGCCATGACCAACGCGCTGCCCGTGCGCCGCATGGAGCTGCCCGTCGGCGGGCGGGCGGAGGCGCCGGCGGCGTACGTGCGTGCGCTCGGGCTCGGCGTGGAGGGCTGGAGCAGACCTACGTGCGCCGGAGCGACGAGGGCTCGCACGAGTGCTACGACCACACGGCCCCTGCCTTCGCCTTCGGGTGCCGGCTGGTCTACGACGAGGCCGGGCTGCGGTCGACTACCCGGGGATCGCCGTCCGGGTCGGGTGACCTCCGGCGCCGGCGGCGTCGCGGTCGGTGACCGGACCGCCACTGCGGGATCCGGGATCCCTCGGCCCCGTACGGGCCCGAGGGCCCGGCGTGACCGGCCCCGATCGAGGTCGTGGCACCGGCGTCCCACCGGCTGGTCCGGGCGGCCGGTGAGTGGGACGCTGGAGGCTGAGGGTGCCGCCGAGGAGGCTCGGGAGGGCCGATGGGTCGAGATGTCCCGGCGCTGGTGTTCACCCGCGAAGACCGCCGCCGCTACCGGACCAAGGTGCAGCGGTGCCTCGACGCGTTCGCGCAGATGCTGCGGGACGAACGCTTCGAGTCCGATCGGCCGCAGGTCGGGCTCGAGATCGAGCTGAACCTCGTGGACGGGGCCGCGGAGCCGACGATGCGGAGCACCGAGGTGCTCGAGGCGATCGCGGATCCGGCCTGGGCGAGTGAGCTGGGACGGTTCAACCTCGAGATCAACGTACCTCCGCGGCAGCTGACGGCCGGCGGGCCTGACGCCTGGGAGAAGGAGATCAGGGACGCGCTCAACCACGCCGATGAGCGGGCGGCTGCGGTCGGGGCACACCTGGTCATGATCGGGATACTGCCGACGCTGCGGCAGCGGGATGTGGGCGAGACGGCGCTGTCGGAGAACCCGCGGTACCACCTCCTGAACGAGCAGGTGTTCGCCGCCAGGGGTGAGGATCTGCGGATCGCGGTGGACGGGGTCGACCGGCTGCGGACGTACGCGGACACCATCACGCCCGAGGCCGCTTGCACCAGCACGCAGTTCCATCTGCAGGTGGCGCCCGAGGAGTTCGCGGACTACTGGAACGCGGCGCAGGCGATCGCGGGCGTGCAGGTGGCGCTGGCGGCCAATTCTCCGTTCCTGTTCGGCAAGGAGCTGTGGCGTGAGACGCGGATCCCCCTGTTCGAGCAGGCCACCGACACCCGGCCCGAGGAGATCAAGGTGCAGGGCGTGCGTCCACGGGTGTGGTTCGGGGAACGGTGGATCACCAGCGTCTTCGACCTCTTCGAGGAGAACGTGCGCTACTTCCCCGCACTGCTGCCGCTGTGCGACGAGGAAGAACCGCTGAACACGCTGGACGGTGGCGACATCCCCCAGCTCGCCGAACTCACGCTGCACAACGGCACGGTCTACCGCTGGAACCGCCCGGTGTACGCGGTCGCCCACGGCAGGCCGCACCTGCGCATCGAGAACCGGGTCCTGCCCGCCGGCCCGACGGTGTCCGACGTGCTGGCGAACGGCGCCCTCTACTACGGGCTGACACGGGCCCTGGTCGAGGAGGACCGGCCGGTGTGGTCGCGGATGTCGTTCTCGGTCGCGGAGGACAACCTCCACGCAGCGGCGCGGCACGGCATCGACGCGCGCCTGTACTGGCCCGGGATGGGCGAGGTGCCGGTGGCCGAGCTCGTCCTGCGGCGGCTGCTGCCGCTGGCGCACCGGGGTCTTGAGCTGTCCGGCATGGACGCGGCCTGGCGGGAGCCGCTGCTGGGCGTCATCGAGCAGCGGTGCGTGACCTGCCGCAACGGTGCGGTGTGGCAGGCGGAGATGTTCCATCACATCGCCGACACGGCCCATGTCGACAACCATGAGGCGCTGCGGCGGATGACGCGGCAGTACATCGACTACATGCATCTCAACGCCCCGGCACACACATGGCCCGTCGACTGACCGCCGACATCGGCCCGGCGACGGCCTGCCGGTCAGCGGCCGACACGATGAGGCGATGCGTGATCAGCCGCGGACCGAGGCCTCACGTGTGACCGACGAGCGGGCGTCGCCGGCCGGATTCCCTGACCATCGGCGTCGGACGCTCGCCATGAAGTGTCGCGCGGGACGACCTGCTCCGTACGCGCCGCGCCGGCGCCGGTCACTCGTACGGCGAGCGCGGAGCCGGCTCAGCCCGGGAACAGGGTCGTGCCCATCCAGATCACTGCGAGCCAGCCGCCGACGACGACCATGGCCATGACGAGTCCGGCCACGATGGCCCCCGTCGGCAGGGTTTCGGGAGCCGCGGGGGCCTCGGGCTCGACCGGGCAGCATTTCGAGCAATGCGGGTCACTCATGGGCAGAGGATGCAGAGCCCTTGCGGGTGCCGGGAACGCCCTTACCGGACAACCTGGGAAGAGCCACGACGTCGCCCGTCCGGTGGCATACGATCATGGCCCGGCGGTCCGTCCGCGTGCCGCCGCCCAGCGCCGATGGAGGTCAACCATGTCCAGGACATCCGGCGGCCGGCGTGGCCGACGCATCCGTACCTTCACCACGGCCGGCGCCGCGGTGGCCGGGCTGCTGCTCGCGGTGGGCTGCTCGTCCGGTGACGACGGGCCCGGGGAGGCGGCGGGAGGGGTGCCCGTCGTGGAGAAGGGCAAGCTCACCACCTGCACACATCTGCCGTATCCACCGTTCCAGTTCGAGCAGGACGGCAAGGTCGTCGGGTTCGACGTGGCGCTGATCGATCTGGTGGCCAAGAATCTTCAGGTCGAGCAGAAGATCCTCGACACGCCGTTCGAGAACTTCAAGACCGGTGCGTTCCTGAACTCCGGCGAGTGCGACCTCGCCGCCGCAGGCATGACGATCACCGATGAGCGCAAGAAGAACGTCGACTTCTCCGTCCCGTACTTCGATGCCACGCAGGCGCTGCTCGCGACCAAGAAGAGCGGTGTGACCTCGCTCGCCGACGTCAAGGCGAAGAACGCGAAGCTCGGCGCGCAGGCGGAGACGACCGGCGAGAGCTACGCGAAGTCCCAGGGTTTCGACCCGGTGGCGTTCGAGAGCTCGGATGCCGTGCTGAACGGACTGCGGACCGGTCAGGTCGATGCCGTCGTGATCGACTACCCCGTGGTGCAGGGCTGGCTGAAGGACAAGGCCAACGCCGATCCGTTCGCCCTCGTCGAGAACATCGAGACGGGTGAGCAGTACGGCTTCTCCGTGAAGAAGGGGAACGCGAAGCTGCTGGCCGCGATCGACAAGGCGATCACGGACGCCAAGGCGGACGGCACCTACAACAAGCTGTACGAGCAGTGGATCGGTCCGCTGCCCCAGGGCCGGTCGTGACCTCTCGGCTGACCAGGCGTCAGCGCCGCCGCGTCTCGCAGGGCATCCAGTACGCGGTCTTCGTCGCCGTGGTGGTCACGGTCGCCGTGCTGGCCGACTGGGACCGGCTGCAGAACCAGTTCGCGCAGAAGGATCTCGCGATCCAGATGTTCCCGGAGATCATCACGATCGCCCTGCGCAACACGGTGATCTACACGGTCTCCGGGTTCCTCTTCGGCCTGGTGCTCGGGCTGGTCGTCGCTCTGATGCGACTGTCGTCGGTGGCGCCCTACCGGTGGGTCGCGAGTGTCTACATCGAGCTCTTCCGCGGTCTGCCCGCCCTGCTGATCCTCATTTTCGTGGGTGTGGCGGTGCCGCTGGCGTTCCCGGGGACGGAGATTCCCGGCGGGGTGTACGGGAAGGTGGCGCTCGGTCTCGGCCTGGTGGCCGCCGCGTACATGGCGGAGACGATCAGGGCCGGGATCCAGGCCGTGCCGAAGGGGCAGATGGAGGCGGCGCGCTCGCTGGGCTTCTCGCATGCGCGCGCCATGGTGTCGGTGATCATTCCGCAGGCGTTCCGGATCGTCATTCCGCCGCTGACCAACGAACTGGTGCTGCTTTTCAAGGACTCGTCGCTGGTGCTGTTCCTCGGCGTCACGCTGAACGAGCGGGAACTGACCAAGTTCGGCCGGGACCTGGCCAGTCAGACCGCGAACTCCACGCCGATCCTGGTCGCCGGGCTGTGCTACCTGCTGGTGACGGTTCCGCTGAGTTTCGTCGTACGTCGGCTGGAAGCCCGCACGGAGAAGGCGAGGTGAGGGCGTGACGGCGCGGAGCGCGGAGGCGGTGGGAGACGTGGGTGACGCCGGCGGTCCGGAGATCCGGATCCGGGGCCTGCACAAGTCGTTCGGCGACAACGAGGTGCTGCGCGGCATCGACCTGGACATCGCCCGGGGCGAGGTGGTGTGTGTCATCGGGCCGTCCGGCTCGGGCAAGTCGACGCTGCTGCGGTGCGTGAATCTGCTGGAGGAGCCCTCCAAGGGCCAGGTGTTCGTGGGCGGTACGGAGGTCACCGATCTCGACGTCGACATCGATGCCGTGCGACGCCGGATCGGCATGGTCTTCCAGCAGTTCAACCTCTTCCCGCATGTGACGGTGACCGAGAACCTCACGTTGCCGCAGCGGCGCGTCCTGAAGCGGGACAAGGCGCGGGCGGCGGCGGTGGCCCGGGAGAACCTGGAGCGGGTCGGGCTGGCCGACAAGGCCGCCGCGTATCCGGCGCAGTTGTCGGGCGGGCAGCAGCAGCGCGTCGCCATCGCGCGGGCGCTGGTGATGGATCCCGAGGTGATGCTGTTCGACGAGCCGACCTCGGCGCTCGACCCGGAGCTGGTCGGGGACGTGCTGGCCGTGATGCGGGTGCTGGCCGCGGAGGGCATGACGATGATGGTCGTCACCCATGAGATGAGTTTCGCCCGGGAGGTCGCCGACCGGGTGGTGTTCATGGACGGCGGGGTGATCGTCGAAGAGGGGCCGGCAGAGCAGGTGGTGGGCGATCCGCAGCACGAGCGGACGCGGAACTTCCTCACGCGGATCCTCGACCCGGCGGCCGCGGAGGAGCCGGGCGCGGGTTCCGGTGAGGGCGAGGGCCTGGGGAAGTAGGGCCGGAGTCAGGGGGAAGTGGGGCCCGGGCCTGGAGAAGTAGGGACTGGGGACTGGGGCAGCCCTGAGCAGGGCTCAGGCCTCGCTCCGGGCCGGTGACTCGGGGTGCAGCGGCCCCTCTCGCCTGTTGTCCCGGCTGCCCCTGCTGCCCCGGCGTCCCCGGATCCAGGCGAGGAGCACGACGGAGGCCACCGCGGCGAATGCGCACCAGGTGGAGATGAACTCCAGCTGCCACAGCATCGCGCACAGGGCGGCGCCGCCCGCGACGACGGCGCCGAGCACCCGCAGGACGCGGTCGGATGCCAGGAGGAGCGAGCCGACCGTGGCCAGGAGGTAGCCCGCCACGAGGACGGGCGGGGACGGCAGGCCGATGACGTAGCCCAGGGTGTGGCCGCGGACTTCGGCCGTGACGGGGCGGGTGGCCAGGCAGTACGCGAGGACGCAGGCAGTGGCGAGTCCCGCGGCGAGCGGGGCCGTCTGCCGGAGCCGGGCCCCGGCCGGCGCGGCGAGGAGTACGCCGACGGGCACCCAGAGCGGTAGTAGCGGCAGGGCGATGACGGCCCAGGCGAGGGTGGCGGGTCCGGTACCGCCGCCGGAGTTCCAGACCGCGGACTCGATGATCTGGTGGGCGCCCAGGAGCAAGGGCAGGGCCGCGAGCGGCAGATCGTGCGGGCGGCGCACGTGCGCCACGCAGGCCACGCCGACCGCGGTGATGGCGGTGCCCGCCACGAGGTCGGCCGTCGCGCTCCAGCACATGGCGCCATCCAGGGTCAGGGAGGGAGAACGAGCGGTATTTTGCTGGTTTTCGGCAACCGTTCGGCAACCATAGGGTTTCTTCCGTTGTCTACCTGAGTGACACCACTGTCCCCATATCAGAAGGAATGGGGGGACGCCATGCTCAACCGTCCACGGCTCGCGGCTCTTGCCGCGGGTGTTCTTCTCACCGCCGGGATCGGCGCGACGGTTCCGGCTTCAGCGGCTCCGCCGCAGTCCGCTCCGCCGAAGTCCGCCGCCCCGGCCATCGCTCTCGTCACGAACGCCCGCTGGGGCGGGCACGGGTCCTTCGACCGGATCGTCATCGATGTCCGCGGCACGCTGCCGCCGGTCACCGTGACGCCGGTGAAGGTACTGCGGTACGACGGCTCGGGGCAGAAGGTCCCGCTCGCCGGGAAGTACTTCCTGGAGATCAAGCTCTCTCCCGCCGCCGCCCACGACGACGCCGGCAGGTCCGTCTACAAGGGGCCACGCCTGATCAAGGTCTGGCTGCCCACGCTCAAGGGGCTGGCCCTGACGGGCGACTACGAGGCCGCGGTCACGTTCGGAGCGGCCTTCGACACCAAGCCGGCCTACAAGATCCTGCGGCTGCATGCGCCGGAGCGGATCGTGGTCGATGTCCGGCCCAGCGCGGTGGGGTGCGGCGTCTGACGGCCGACGCCTGAGGCCCGGACCCGTGGGCCGTGTCCGTGCCCGGCACCGAGGAGGCCCGTCTGCGGGGTCGCAGCCGCTCGTCGAGAGTGTTGCGACCCCGCACGGCTGTCACTGGGCGAACACCGCGTCCAGCCGCGTGCGCCAGGCGGCCTCGGTCGTGTCGGCGTCGGCGCCGGGGGCGAAGTCGTGGACGCTGACACCGACCGGGGCGCCGAAGTGGTTGCGGCCGAAGAGCCGGTACATCGCGTCGTCGGTGCGCAGGCCGACGAAGTACCGGTTGCGGTAGTCGACGACCGCGTCGACCGCGCCGGCGCCGGGCAGGTCGACCCGTACGGTGGCCCCTTCCGCCGCGTCGTCCGGCACGCCGAGGGCGCGGCTCACGGCGTCGAGCGCGTCGGGGGCGATGGACGCGGCGGGGGCGTCGGCGGACGCGAACACGGCGGGGCGGCCGGTGAAGTGCGTGAGGTACTGGCGCAGGGTGTGCAGATAGAAGTCGGTGTGCTTGGTGGCGCCGTCGTACTGGTTGTCCCAGTCCTCGACGAGGATCCCGCTGTGCACGTAGCGCACCCGGCAGCCGCCGCCCTCGCGGGGCTCGATGACGTGGTCGAGCTGGTTGAAGGTCTGCTGGGAGATGCCTTCGACGTTCTCCGTACGGCCGGTCAGGCGGTGCGGCGGGTCCCAGGCGGTGACGGTGCCGCCGTAGGGGGCTGCGCCGCCTTCCTTCGGCTCGTACTCGAGGGGCCAGAGCCAGCCGCCGGTGCCGGTCGTGATGGCATCCCAGACCTGCTCGGGGCTTGCGTCGACCTCGAACTCGCGGACGATCTCGAATTCCTTGGACATGGTGGTGACTCCTTGGGCGTGCCCGGGCGCGCGGGCGGGGTTCGGGACTTGGGGGGCTTACGGCGTCTCGGGGGTCTCCGGGGCCTGCGGGATCGCCTGGGCCTCGGAGGCTTGCGGGACGGGCTTGACGGTGGGGTGGAGCGCGACGACGACGCGGTGCTCGCGGCCGCCTTCCGCGTCCTCGTCGTGGTACTTGGCGATGAGCGCGCTGACGCCGCGCGTCAGCTCCTCCACGAACGCGGCGCGGTCGGCGGCGGACGCGAAGCGCACCTCGCCGTCGAGTGCGTACGTCGCGAGGCCCTTGCGGGCCTTCGCGGCGCCGGTGATCAGGGCGCCGACATCGCGCACGAGGCGCGCGGCGACGGCGAGCAGCCAGCGTGCCGAGAGCTGGTCGCGGAAGCGGCCGGGGTCGGGCTGCACGGCGGCCAGCGCCAGTGGGGAGATCACGTACGAGGCGGCGGTGGCCCGCATGAGCCGCTCGGTGACATTGCCCTTGCGGCGCTCGCCGGCCAGCTCGACCAGGCCGTGCCGCTCCAAGGCCTTCAGGTGGTAGTTCACCTTCTGCCGGGGCAGCCCGACGCGGGCGGCCAGCATGGCCGCCGACGCGGGTCCTGCGGCCAGCTCGGCGAGCAGCCGGGCCCGCATCGGGTCCAGTGACACCGCTGCCGCCGACGGGTCCTCGATCACGGTCACGTCCAACATGGCTCCACCCTCTCACCGACAATTATTTTTGTCCAGACCCATTTGATTGTCGGTGCGGCGTGCGGTCCTGGCGTGCGCCGCCCGGCAGTCGGGAAGAGGGGATCGGGCACCGTTCGGGCGACGGGTCACACCAATCGGGCAGCGCATTGCCTGCCGCACCGTGCGGACAGCGGAGTCACCTGGGAATACGCCTGCTACTAAACGGGCACGAACGGGCACAGCACGTGCAGCGAAGAGCCTGGTCCGACCGGTGAGCTGCTTGTACAAACGACGCATGGGCCCGAACGGGCGCAGAGCAGCATCGTCAGTGAGCAGCAAGGAAGTGTGCCGTGGACACCGAGCAGCGTCGCCGGGGCATTCTCGAGACCGCCCGTAAGGAAGGGGCGGTCGAGGTCAACGGGCTGGCAGGCCGCTTCCGGGTGGCGAAGGAGACCATCCGCCGGGATCTGCACGCGCTCGAGGAACACGGTCTGGTCCGGCGCACGCACGGTGGGGCGTACCCGGTGGAGAGCGCCGGGTACGAGACCACGCTGGCGTTCCGGACGACGCGGCACGTGCCGCAGAAGGCACGGATCGCGGCCGCGGCCGCCGAGTTGGTGGGTGACGCGGAGACGGTCTTCGTCGACGAGGGCTTCACACCGCAGCTGGTGGCCGAGGCGCTGCCGCGCGACCGCCCGCTGACGGTGGTGACCGCCTCTCTCTCGGTGGCGTCAGGGCTGGCCGGCACCGACCAGACGTCGGTCCTGCTGCTCGGCGGCCGGGTGCGCGGCGGCACGATGGCGACCGTGGACCACTGGGCCACGCGCATGCTGGCGGGCTTCGTCATCGATCTCGCCTTCGTGGGCGCGAACGGCATCTCCCGGGAGTACGGCCTGACGACGCCCGACCCCGCGGTCGGTGAGGTGAAGGCGCAGGCGATGCGCAGCGCCCGGAGACGGGTGTTCCTCGGGATCCATACCAAGTTCGGGGCGGTCAGCTTCTGCAGGTTCGCCGACGTCGGCGACTTCGAGGCGATCATCACCGACACCGGGCTGCCCGCGGCGGAGGCGCAACGCTACTCGCTGCTCGGCCCGCAGGTCATCCGCGTCTGAGCCACTCGTTCCCACGGTCCGCTCCCCCGACGGACCCGACCGACGGCCGTACGGGCCACACGGCCGTTCCGACGCACGACCGGCATGCCCGCGGCATGCCCGAATCCGATCCGAATCCTGTCCGGCTCCTGTCCGAATCAAGGAGAGACTCATGCCTTCGAAACGACGACCATCAGGGATACCCGCGCGGCTCGGCGCGGTCGCGACCGCCGCAGCGCTCCTCGCGGGGTGCGCCGGCGCCGGAGGCGGCGGCAGCGCGTCGGAGGGCGGTGACACCCTCAACGTGCTGATGGTGAACAACCCGCCGATGGTGCAGCTGCAGAAGCTGACGGCGCATCACTTCACGAAGAAGACCGGTATCCAGGTCAACTTCACCGTCCTGCCCGAGAACGACGTCCGCGACAAGATCAGCCAGGACTTCTCCAACCAGGCAGGCCAGTACGACATCGCCACCATCAGCAACTACGAGGTGCCGATCTACTCCAAGAACGGCTGGCTGCACGCCCTGGACTCGTACGTTGCCGAGGACAAGGCCTTCGACCAGGCCGACATCCTGGGGCCTCTCTCGGATTCGCTCAAGGGCGCCGACGGCAAGCTCTACGCCGAGCCGTTCTACGGCGAGTCGTCGTTCCTGATGTACCGCAAGGACGTGTTCGCCGCGAAGGGCATGACGATGCCCACGAAGCCGACCTGGCAGCAGGTCGCGGACCTCGCGGCGAAGGCCGACGGCGCCGAGCAGGGCATGAAGGGCATCTGCCTGCGCGGGCTGCCGGGCTGGGGCGAGGTCATGGCCCCGCTGACGACCGTCGTCAACACCATGGGCGGCACCTGGTTCACCAAGGACTGGAAGGCCCAGTTGAACTCTCCCGAGTTCACCAAGGCCACCGAGTTCTACGTCAAGCTCGTGCGCGAGCACGGCGAGGCAGGCGCGGCACAGGCCGGGTACGCCGAGTGCCTGAACAACATGACGCAGGGCAAGACGGCCATGTGGTACGACGCCACGGCCGGCGCCGGATCGCTGGAGGCCAAGGGCTCCCCGGTCAAGGGGAAGATCGGGTACGTACCCGCACCGGTGGACAGGACCGAGAGCTCGGGCTGGCTCTACACCTGGGCCTTCGGCATGCAGAAGGCGTCGAAGAAGGCCGACAGCGCATGGAGGTTCATCTCCTGGGCGTCCGGCAAGGAGTACGAGGAGCTGGTCGGCGAGCAGGTCGGCTGGGCGGATGTGCCGGCCGGTAAGCGGGCCTCGACGTACGCCAACCCGGAGTACAAGAAGGAGGCCGCGGCCTTCGCCGAGGTCACCCGGGAGGCGATAGGCGCCGCCGATCCCGTGAACCCCGGCGTGCAGCCGCGCCCGGCCCCCGGTATCCAGTTCGTCGGCATCCCCGAGTTCACCGATCTCGGGACCAGGGTGTCGCAGCAGATCAGCGCGGCGATCGCCGGCCGCACATCGGTGCCCGACGCGCTGGCCGCCTCGCAGAAGCTGGCCGAGAAGGTCGCCGAGGAGTACCGGTGACCACGTCCGTCGGGACGGCGCCCCTGACGCCGTCCGCCCGCTCAGCGGTCCCCGTACGTCCGCGAGGTGGCCCGCGCGCCTGGGCCACCCGCGCCCCGCTGCTGCCTGCGCTGGTCTTCCTCGTCACGGTCACACAGCTGCCGTTCGTGGCCACCTTGGTGATCTCGCTGTTCGACTGGAACTCGCTCGATCCGGACGCGCGCCGCTTCACCGGGCTCTCCAACTACACGTCCGTGGCCACCGATGCCGCGCTGCGGGAGTCCGTGCTGACGACGGCGCTGCTCACCGCGACCGTCGTGATCGTGAGTGTGCTGCTCGGGCTGGCGCTGGCGCTGCTGCTGGACCGCGCGTTCTTCGGCCGCGGATTCGTCCGTACGCTGCTGATCACACCGTTCCTGCTGGTGCCGGTCTCGGCCGCGCTGCTGTGGAAGCACGTGCTGTACAACCCGGAGTACGGGCTGCTGAACGGCGGATGGGCGTGGTTCGCGGGGCTCTTCGGCGACACGGAGCCCGCACAGCCCGACTGGATCTCGGACATGCCGCTCGTCGCGGTCGAGGCGGCGCTGGTGTGGCAGTGGACGCCGTTCATGATGCTCATCCTGCTCGCCGGGCTGCAGAGCCGGCCCGGCGAAGTGATCGAGGCGGCGCGGCTGGACGGCGCGAGCGCCTGGCAGATCTTCCGCTATCTGACGCTGCCGCATCTGCGGCGGTATCTCGAACTCGGTGTGCTGCTCGGCTCGATCTACATCGTGCAGCACTTCGATGCGGTGTTCACGATCACCTCCGGGGGTCTCGGCACCGCCAACCTCCCGTACACGATCTACCAGACCTTCTATCAGGCTCACGAGTACGGACTGGCGTCCGCGGCCGGCGTGGTCGTCGTGATCGGCACGATGGTGCTGGCGACGTTCGCACTGCGGGTGGTCTCGTCCCTCTTCCGTGAGGAGGTGAACCGCGCATGACCACCACTGTTGTTGCGACGGCACGGACTTCCGACCCGATCGCGCTGCGCGCGCGGCGGCGGTCCGCCGCACTCGGGGCGCTGGCCTGGGTGGCAGGCATCGGGTTCTGTCTGCCGGCCGGGTGGATGCTGCTCACGTCGTTCCACTCCGAGGAGGACGCGGCGACCAATCCGCCCTCCCTCGGCGCCGCGTTGACCCTGGACGGTTACCGGGAGTTCTTCGGCGCGGGCGGGGCGGCCGGACCGTGGCCGCCGCTCATCAACTCGGCCACGGCGTCGGTGGTCTCCACGCTGCTGGTCCTGGTGCTGGCGCTGCCGGCGGCGTACGCGCTGTCGATCCGGCGGGTGCCCAAGTGGACGAACGTGATGTTCTTCTTCCTGTCCACGAAGATGCTGCCGGTCGTCGCCGGACTGCTGCCCCTCTATCTCTTCGCGAAGAACGCGGGGCTGCTGGACAACATCTGGCTGCTCATCCTGCTCTACACGTCCATGAACCTGCCGATCGCGGTGTGGATGATGCAGTCGTTCCTCGCGGACGTCCCGGTGTCGATCATCGAGGCGGCGCAGGTGGACGGGGCGCGGCTGCCGACCGTGCTGGCCCGGGTGGTGGCGCCGGTGGCCGGTCCGGGCATCGCCGCGACCGCACTGATCTGCTTCATCTTCAGCTGGAACGAGCTGCTGTTCGCACGGGTGCTCACCGGCGTCGTCGCACAGACCGCGCCCGTGTTCCTGACCGGATTCGTCACCAGTCAGGGGCTGTTCCTGGCGCAGCTGTGCGCCGCCTCCGTCGTTGTGTCACTGCCGGTGCTGGCCGCCGGTTACGCCGCCCAGGACAAGCTCGTCCAGGGCCTCTCCCTTGGAGCTGTCAAATGAGGGCCGCGATCGTCGAAGCCCCCGGCAAGGTGTCCGTCACGTCCGTACCCGATCCGGCGCCCGGGCCTCGGGAGGTGGTGGTGAAGGTGGCGGCGTGCGGGCTGTGCGGCACCGATCTGCACATCCTGCAGGGCGAGTTCGCGCCGACGCTGCCGCTCGTACCGGGCCACGAGTTCGCCGGGACGGTCGTGGCGGCCGGCAAGGACGTGAGGGAGCTCGCGGTGGGCGACCAGGTGGCCGTCGACCCGTCCCTGCCCTGTCACGAGTGCCGCTACTGCCGTGCCGGGCGCGGCAACCTGTGTGACCGGTGGGCGGCGATCGGGGTCACGGTGCCCGGCGGCGCCGCCGAGTTCGCGCTCGCGCCGGTGGCGAACTGCGTACGGCTGCCCGAGCACATCGACGTACGGGACGCGGCGCTGATCGAGCCGCTGTCGTGCGCGGTCCGCGGGTACGACGTGCTCAGCGGCACGCTCGGCGCACGTGTGCTGATCTACGGATCCGGGACGATGGGCCTGATGATGCTGGAGCTCGCCAAGCGCACCGGGGCCGCCGGGGTCGACGTCCTGGACATCAACGCGGAGCGGCTCGCCACGGCGAAGCTGCTGGGCTGCTCGGGGGCGGCCGCGTCGGCCGATGCCCTGGAACGGGCGGGCGAGGGCTGGGACGTGGTGATCGACGCGACGGGGAACGCCGGTGCCATCCAGGACGGGCTCGGACGCGTCGCGAAGGGCGGGACTTTCCTCCAGTTCGGGGTGAGCGACTACGCCACGACGGCGGTGATCGAGCCGTACCGCATCTACAACCAGGAGATCACCATCACCGGTTCGATGGCGGTGCTGCACAGCTACGAGCGGGCCGCCGCGCTCTTCGCCTCGGGAGTGCTCGATCCGCGGGTGTTCATCAGCGACCGGCTGCCGCTGGAGCAGTATCCGCAGGCGATCGAA
Source organism: Streptomyces sp. NPDC001970 (assembly GCF_053594115.1). Taxonomy (NCBI): domain Bacteria; kingdom Bacillati; phylum Actinomycetota; class Actinomycetes; order Kitasatosporales; family Streptomycetaceae; genus Streptomyces; species Streptomyces sp. NPDC001970. Next base: position 50,928 of record NZ_JBSFDW010000015.1, read on the forward strand.
CGGTTCCGGGCCGGCGAGGGGCGCAAGATCGTGGTGGAGCCGTGAGCGGGGACCGCGCCGCGGGTCAGGACGCGGTCCTGGTGCTGGGTGAGGCGCTGATCGATCTCGTACCGGTGACGCGGTCCGCCCAGGACGCGCCCGCGGGTGAGCCGGAGCTGTGGCGCGCGCAGCCCGGAGGCGCTCCGGCGAACGTAGCCGTGGATCTGGCGCGTCTGGGCACGCCCGCGGCGTTCGCGGGCGGTCTGGGCGGGGACGGTTTCGCGCGGACGGTGGACGACTGGCTGCGTTCCGCGGGAGTCGACACCGGGCTGTGCGCCCGCTCGTCGCTGCCCACGGCGCTGGCCGTCGCCGATCCGGGGCCGCAGGGCAACAGCTACCACTTCCATCTGCGGGACACCGCCACCTTCTCGCTGCCGGCTGTGACGAAGGCCGAGGTGTCGCGCTTCGGGGCCGTCTACGCGGGCGGTCTGGCCGCTGTCGTACAGCCGGCGGCGGGTACGGTCGCGCAGGCGGCCCGCGCGGCAGCGGAGCACGGGCTGCTGGTCGTGGACCCGAATGTGCGCGGGGAGGACGCCGAAGCCCGCAGGCTCCTCGCGGAACTGTGCGCGTCGGCGCATGTGGTGAAGGCGAGCGACGAGGACCTGGCGCGGCTGTGGCCCGGGACCGGTCCGGAGGTGTCGGCGCGCAGACTGGCGGACGAAGGACGGCTCGTCGTCGTGACGCGCGGCGCGCGGGGCAGTACGGCCTTCGTGCCGTCGGGCGAGGTGGCGTCCGTGCCGGCCGTGCCCGTCGACGTGGTGAACACGATCGGTGCCGGGGACGCCTTCATGGCCGGGATCCTCGCCTGGCTGGGCGCCGCCGGCCTGCTGAGGCGCGGTGCCCCGGCCGGGATCGGCGTGGACCTGGCCGGACAGATGCTCGCGGCCGCGGCCGAGGTGGCCGCGGCGGTGTGCGCGCGGAGCGACGGATGCGTGCCCCCGTACACGCACCCGCCGCTCGGTCTGCCGTTCCGTGTCCCCCGGGACGAGGGGTACGGGCCTAGTACCAGGGCGTGTTGACGAGCTCGTGCCCGTCGCAGACCAGTACGGCACGGGAGACCTTGCCGCTCAGATTGTTGGCGATCTTGGTGTAGGCGTAGTTGATGCCGGGGTCGACGGTCTCGGAGGCCCAGCCGTCGACACGCGCCACGCTGCCGTTGGAACGCTGGGCGACAGCGGCGCAGTTGGTGCGCGCGTTCTCGATCCGGGCGAAGGAGCCGCACTTGCCCGAGTAGAAGTACTTGAGGGTGATGCCCTCGAATGACCTCTGGAACTTCAGCGAGAACGTTCCGGCGCAGGCGCTGATGGTCGGGTACGAGCCCTCGTAGGCGTAGGCGCCGTAGTTGCCGCCCTGGAAGGGCGCGGCGTGGGCGGTGAAGGGACTGACGGCGACTGCCAGTGCCGCTCCGGCGGTGGCCAGGACGGTCTTCAGGGCACGACGCTGCATGGATCCTCTTTTCGGTGAGTCCGGTGGTCCGGTGAGTCCGGTGGTCCGGCGAGCCCGGTGGGGGGTTGGACGGCCGGGTGGTGGCTGATCGGGTGCGGTGCGTCAGCAGGTCGCGTGGGCCGGCAGGCCGCCGCGCTCGTCGCCCTTGAGATGGACGGCGCTGACGTAGCCCTCGGCCAGGCGCACCCAGATGTTGTTGCTGTAGCCGTTGTCGGTGATCGTCTGCCCTCGGGTCCAGCAGGAGGCGCCGCGCGGCTGGCCTGCGGCGACGTGGCCGGTGATGGTGTAGGTGGTCGCCGGGCCGGAGCGGACGTTGACGTGCTCGTACGGCGTGACGCCGTACGGGAGCCCCAGCGCCGCCGCCTGGGCGGAGCCGGCTCCCGTCATGAGCAGGCCCGCCGTGAGCGCGCCGGCTGCGGCCGTGGTCAGGGCCGTGGTCCTCTTCCCCGTCATGTTCAGGTCCTTCCGTAAGTGAACGGATTCGAGCATCGCCAGCGGGAAGGACCGCTCGCAACCATTTCGAAGGTGGTCGAAAGCTCGCGTCGCCCATCGTGCAGAGTGGTCGTGCACATGCCGCGTGGCGCGGTTGAATGCCCACGGACGTACGGCAGTTGACACTTCGGGAGGCATGGGGATGACCACAGGAGCCACGGTTCCCGGACGGGACGCGACCGAGCCGGGGCCGCCCACTGTCGTGCCCGGGCCGCGGCAGCTGCCGGGGCTGGGCAATCTGCCGGCGTTCGCCCGCGATCCGCTTGGGTTCTTCGAGCGCCTCCGCGGCTGCGGCGACGTCGTGGAGTGGCGGCTCGGCCCCCAGCGCGCGCTGTTCGTCTCGCGGCCCGAGCACATCGGCGAACTGCTGACCGGCGTCGAGACCGTCTTCCGCCATCCGGAGCTCGGATGGGCGTTCAAGCTGGTGCTCGGGGACGGCGTGGTGACGTCGGAGGGCCCTGCGTGGCGGCGCAAGCGGGCGCTCGTCCAGCCCGCCGTGCGGCCGCGGCAAGTGCGGTCGTACGCGCGGACCATGGCGGAGTGCGCCGATGCGCTGGCGCGGACGTGGCAGCCGGGACAGGACATCGACGTACGGCGGGAGATGCTGGCGCTCACCCAGCGGATCGCCGTGCGGACGCTGTTCGGGGCCGACACCGCGGGGCGCGAGGAGGTGATCGGGTCGGCCATGGACGTGGCGCAGCGGGCCATCGGCGACGAGTTCCGGGGCGTTACGCTCTTCCTTCCGTCGTGGGTGCCCACACCCGGCCGCCGCAGGCTGCGCAGGGCCGTCGAGGTGATCGACGCCGAGGTGGGACGGGTGACCGGCGAGCGGCGGCGCAGTGGCGAGGAGCGGGACGATCTGCTGAGCCGGCTGCTGGCGGCGCGGGACGAGGAGGGGCTGCCGCTGTCCGACAAGGAGGTCCGCGACGAGGCGGTGACCCTGTACATCGGCGGGCACGAGACGACGGGCACGACCCTCACATGGGCCTGGTACCTGCTGTCGCGGAACCCGCATGCCCGTGCACGGCTGGGCGAGGAGCTGGAGTCGGTTCTCGGGGGCCGTACACCGGACTTCGACGACCTGCGGCTGCTTCCCTACACCGAGCAGGTGGTGAAGGAGACTCTCCGGCTGTTCCCTCCGGTGTGGCTGATGACGGGGATCGCGAAGGAGGGATCGACGCTGGGCGGTTTTCCGGTTCCCGAGGGGACGGTGGTGTGGTCCAGCCAGTGGAGCGCCCACCGCGATCCGCGCTGGTTCCCCGACCCCGAGGCGTTCCGGCCGGAGCGGTGGGATGCGGGCGCGCAGCCGGCGGCGCCGGACCACGCCTGGTTCCCGTTCGGCGGCGGCGCGCGGGCCTGCCTGGGCGCGCGGTTCGCGATGGTGGAGGCGGTGCTGGTGCTGGCGACGCTGGCGCAGCGCTTCCATGTGGACGCGGGACCCGGCGAGGTGCCTCCGAGGACGGGGCTGACCCTGCAGCCCGGTGCTCCGGTGCGCGCCACTCTCCGGGCCGCGGGGCTCCGTGAAGCTACGGTGGCGCCATGACGGAACGCGACGCAGGGCAGGCTGCCGGGCAGGGTCCGGACGCGGTGGAGATCAGCCCCTCGGGCTGGGTGGCCAAGCAGGCCCAGCTGTACGAGGAGTCGGGCGGTACGAAGGGGACGACGATACAGGGTGCCCCCTGCCTGCTGCTCGACTACAAGGGACGGCGGTCGGGCACCTGGCGCCGTACCGTCCTCATCTACGGCCGCGACGGCGACGACTACCTGATCGTGGGCTCGAACGGGGGCTCGGACCGGCACCCGTTGTGGTACCTGAATCTGCGCGACGAGCCGGATGTGTGGCTCCGCGTCGGTGCCGAACGGTTCGCGGCGCGCGCGCAGACGCTGTCCCCGGGGGAGAAGGAACGGGTCTGGCCGCACCTCGTGGAGCTCTTCGCCCCGTACGCCGGCTACCAGCAGGGCACGCAGCGGGACATCCCGGTGGTGCGGCTGACGCGTACCGGGAAGTAGCCCGTTTCCCCGGAACTGTCGCTGTTCCTCCGGGCAAACGGCCCGCGCGGATGCGTGACGCGCGGGCACGCCGACTCGTTGGAATGCCGCTGGTCCGGTTCGCCGGGAGCCGTTGACATATGTCAGAAGCACCACCGTATCGAGTGTTGCCAAATCCCTTACGCGCCCTGGCTCCCTGTGCAACAGTCGTAACCGGTCCTCATCTCAGACCCTGGCCGTGACGCGCCTGTATCGGAGTACGACATGCCGTCCCATCTGTTCGCGGACCGCCCGGCCCCGCAGCCACCACGGCGCGGCACGGTGGACGAGCTGATCTCGCAGACCCGCAGGCTCCGCGGGGACGTGGACGCGGTGCGGCGTGACGCGGTGGTGGACGAGGACGACCCGCAGCGGCGCTGGCAGCGGGCGCTGTGCGATCTGGCGGTCCATCATCTCGACGATCTCGGCGCGCACCTGGGCCAGCTCAAGGAGGGCCTGTCGGCTCGGTCGCCCGCCCCCGACACCGAGGACCTGGAGCTTCAGGACGAGCAGCCCGGCCCCTACCAGGAGGCCGGCCCGTACGAGAAGGCCGGTCCGTACGAGGAGCCGGCCGCGCACTCCGGCTCGCTGCTCAGCCGGGTCGGCAGCGCCGAGTGGAATCTGCTGTCGGACGAGGTCAGTTGGTCGGACGAGCTGCACCAGATCTTCGGAAGGCCGCTGGAGGGCGGCCCGATGTCGCTCGACGAGCTGCCGTCGATGGTGTTCGCCGAGGACCAGTCCCTGCTCACCGCGATGGTGACGGACTGTCTCGTCGACGGGAAGCCGATCGACGGCGAGTTCCGTATCGTCAGGACCGACGGACGCGTCCGTACGCTCCACATGATGGGCGAGCCGGTCCTCGACTCCGACGGCTGCACGGCTTCGATGTGGGCGGTTCTGCGGGACGTCAGCGAGCTGCGCCGCAGCCAGCGCGCCGTCCGAGAATCGCGGGACACGCTCGCACGCCAGCGGCACATCGACCGCACGGAGCGCCGGATCGCCGTCGAGCTCCAGGAATCGGTCCTGCCGCCGTGGCGCGGCTCCCTCTCATTCCCCCAGAACGGGCCTGCGGCCCTGGATCTGGCGGGCCACTTCCTTCCCTCGGCGAGCAGCGCACTGATCGGCGGGGACTGGTTCGACGCGCTCGAACTGCCCAGCGGGGGCACGCTGTTGAGCGCCGGCGACCTCACCGGCCACGGGGTGACCGCGACGTCGACGATGGCGATGCTGCTCGGTGCCCTGCGCGGACTGGCCGTGGCGGGTATCCAGCCCGGCCCGCTCATGGAGCACCTCAACCAGCTGCTGGAATCCTCCGCACAGCCCGCGCTGGGCAGCGCACTGTGCTGCCACTACGATGCGGCGGCCCGGACGCTCTCCTGGGCGCAAGCGGGGCACCCCGCCCCGCTGCTGTTCCGCGACGGGACGGGGCGCGTGCTGACGCCGCCGGAGGGAGTGCTGCTCGGGGCGACACCCGGAGCGGTCTACGAGCAGGCCGAGGTGCACCTGCTCCCCGGCGATCTGCTGGTGCTGCACACGGACGGCCTGACCCGGAGCGCCGACGTGCGCAACGGGTCCGGAGCGGACCGTGTCCTCGCTCTCGCCCCCCGCTTCGCGGTCTCCCGCAGCGCGCAGGAGTGCGTGCGGACGATCGTCGAGGAGTTCGGCGAGAGCGAGCGTGAGGACGACGCCTGCGTGATGGTCGCCAGGATCAGCTAGCGCGGTGCACACGGCGGGCCACCTCGGTGGTCGTAGGTGTCGTAGGTGGTAGGTCGGTTGTTGTCGGTTGTTGCGTGCGCCGACCAGCAGTACTCCGCGAGGTGGTACACCCCTGGGCGGCACGCCGACAGGCAGTCCCGCGAGGTGTCCCGCACGGGGTCGGATGCGGTCAGATCTCCGCGCTTCTCCGACGGCCGGCGGGGCTGTTGGGCAGGGCAAGCTTGATCTCCTCGCGGAGGTCCTGGATCTTCGCATACCCGGAGTACTGTCCGGTGAGCCGGTACATCTCGCGCAGCCGGTCCCAGGTGCGGTGCGACGAGGTCTCCCCCATCGACACCAGTGCCAGCCGGGCGTACCGGTCGGCCTGTTCCGGGTCGTCGGCGATGAAGCAGGCCGAGGCCAGGGAGAGGTAGTCGAAGATCTTGGATCGCTGCCGGCCGCCTTCACGCAGGTCCAGCGCCTGTTTGGCGTGGCGCTGGGCGGTGGTCGCGGCGGCGGGCTCGTGCTCGGCGAGGGTGCGGTAGGCAAGGGCCTGCATACCGTGCAGGTCCGCCTCGTCGAACAGCTGCATCCAGCTGGGCGGTGGCACGTCGCCCTTGTCGGACACGAAGAGCTCCTCGGCCTCGCCGAGGGTGCGGCGCATGGCCTGGCCCCGGCCCATGGATGCCTGTGCCCAGGCCTCGATGGTGCGCAGCATGGCGTGCGTGCGCGGCAGGGTTTCCTCGCCCGAGCCGGACTTGGCGAGCTTCATGAGGTCGAGGGCGTCGTCCGGCCGGCCCAGGTGCACCATCTGGCGCGCGGCCCGGGAGAGGGCTTCGCCGGCGCGGGGGCGGTCGCCGCCCTCGCGGGCCGCATGGGCGGCGATGACGAAGTACTTCTGGGCGGTGGGTTCGAGGCCGACGTCGTGGGACATCCAGCCGGCGAGTACGGCGAGGTTGGCGGCGACGCCCCACAGGCGCCGCTGGAGGTGGTCGGGGTGGTGGTAGGCGAGCATCCCGCCCACTTCGTTGAGCTGGCCCACGACGGCCTTGCGCTGGAGCCCGCCGCCACGCGCCGCGTCCCAGGCACGGAACACTTCTACGGAGCGCTCGAGTGCCTCGATCTCCTGCGACCCGATGGGGGCGGCCTCATAGCGGTCGAACCCAGCGGGGTCGGCGTGCAGGGGATGGTCGACACGAGGGGCGTCGGTGGCGAGTGCGGGGTCGGTGTGCAGCCAGTCGTGCATGGCGCTGCTGAGTGCGGAGCCTGCGGCGAGCGCGGCGCCCGCGCCCACCAAGCCGCGTCGGTTGAGCATGAGGTCCATTCCCGTGAATTCGGTGAGGACCGCCGCCGTACGTTCGGGTGCCCATGGCAGGCCGTCAGGGTTCTGCGTGGTGCTGACGTCCCGCCTCTTTCCCGTGCGTTTCTGCCGTACGAAACCGAGGTCCTCGATGGTCACGACACGGCCGAGCCGCTCGGTGAACAGAGCTGCCAGCACCTTGGGCACGGGATCGCGCGGGGTCTCCCCCATGTCGATCCAACGCCGCACCCGCGAGGTGTCGGTCGCCAGCTGCGGGTGGCCCATGGCCGCCGCCTGCCGGTTCACGAGCCGTGCGAGTTCGCCCTTGGACCAGCCGGTGAGGCCGAACAGGTCGGAAAGGCGGGTGTTGGGTTCTCCGGTCACGTCAAGCCCCCAGGTTCTCGGCTGAGTTGACAGTAACCCCCTGTCATAGGGCTGGCGACTATTCGCCAGGGTTCGCCAGGGTCCGCCAGATGGTGTGCCACCCGCGAGCGGGTGTCAGGTAGGAACGCGCCACCCCGCCCCGGCGGCCCGAGCCGCACTCCCCAGGGTGCCGAAGGCTTCCGGGGCAGGGGCCGCGCAAGCGACCTGTCGGCACACGAAGGGATCTGTCTCGCCCATGTACACAGCATCGTCCTCCGTGTCCGCCCCGCTCCGGCCGCAGCGCTCCGTGCAGGCAGGCGGCAGGCCGTTTCTCGACCCCTCCCCGGCCGCGAGGGCCCGGCGATGGCCGGCGACCTCCGGCCAACCGCTCAGCGGGAGAATCGACTTGTCCGGCCCCCAAGGCGCGCAGCTGCGCATGGCGATCGCGTCGGTGCACCGGATCTGCCCGGAGTTCAATCCGGTGCAGGTACTGCGGAGGAGCGGACGCTCGGTCCTGCTCGTCGGCAGCACCGGACGCGCGACGGTCGTCGCCAAGTGTTTGCTGGATCAGTCGCCGGTGTGGGCGGAGCGGTTCCAGCATGAGATAGCTGCATATCGTGCGTTCGTCCGGCACCGCCCGCCGGTGCGGGTGCCGCGGCTCATCGCCGCGGATCCGGACAACTGCACGCTGGTCATCGAGCGGATGCCCGGCCGCCCGGCCGCCCTCGCCCGGCATCCCGCGGAGGCTCCGCCACGTGCGGACGTACGGGCGGCCCTCGGGGCGATCACCCGGCTCAACTCGTGGCGACCGCCCGCCGGGATGTTCGACGCGCCGCTGGACTACGCGTCGCGGATCGCCCGCTATCACGAGCTCGGGCTGTTCACCGACCGCGATCTGGGCGATCTGCAGAAGCTGTTGCACGGTCTCGCGCACGCGAGCGGGCGGCAGGGCGTCGGGCAGTTCTGCCACGGTGACGCGCTGCTGTCGAACATCCTGCTGGCGCCGACCGGTCCCGTGCTGGTCGACTGGGAGCACGCCGGCTGGTATCTGCCGGGGTACGACCTGGCGACGCTCTGGGCCATCATGGGCGATGCCCCGCTGGCCCGGCGGCAGATCAGCCAACTGGCCCAGCAGTCGGGTCCCGCCGCTCGGGACGCGTTCCTGGTGAACCTGATGCTGGTGCTGACCCGGGAGATCCGCACGTACGAGACGGCTGTGCAGCGCACGATGCGGGAGGCCGCTCCGGCCGGGACCGTACCGACACAGTCCGGCGCCGTCTCGTCCGGTGAGGAGCAGCGGCTGCTGTTGCGGCGGCTGCACGACGACTGCGCGCTGGCACGGCGGGCTGTGCGCGCTGCGGTCGGCACTCGCTGACCGTCAGGGACGGCGAAGTGACCCCAAGGGGCGTGGTGGAGCGTCCCGACGGGGTCCCCCCGCCCAGGGCAGGGGGACGATCCGAGCCGTGAGGGGGGAGCGCTGCGCGCCCAGTGCCGACACACTGGACGCGCAGCGCTCTGTTGTCTCCAGAGTTCCGGGGCGCTTGTCAGCGGCCTCCGGGTGTTTCCGAGGCGCACATCGACGCCCGTACGGGTGACACCGCGACCTGGGCAGGGCGCCGCCGCACGGGTTCTCGTATATCAAGTCCCGCTCGTCCGGGCGCCATTGGTCCACTCCGCTGACGCGTCACAGGCCACCGCGCCACCACCATGGGTTCGTTGACGCCTCGTCGCGCAACCGCTACCCCTGTAGGCGAGTCCAGTCCCGCGCGTCCCTTCGCGCGTCGCCCGTCTCAGGAGGCTGCATTGCGAGGACGAGGTCCCACCCCCGTACGACCGAGAAGTCCCCGCACGCGCGCAGTTCTGGCCTCGGCGGCCCTGCTGCTGTCGCTGGTCTCGGCCGCTCCGTCCGCGACGGCGGAGCAGTCCGCGTCCGGGGCGCTGCAGCGAAGTTTCGCCGCCGCTGCCACCGAGTACGGGGTGCCGGAGCGCGTGCTCCTCGGTGTCTCGTACCTCCAGTCCCGCTGGGACGGGCACGGCGGCGCGCCGAGTGTCACCGGCGGGTACGGGCCCATGCATCTGACCGACGCCAAGGCCGCGCCGGCCGATGCGCCGCACCACTCGCACGGCGCGGAGGACGCGCGCGGCGACGACGCCCGAGCGGCGCGCAGCGCCCTCGACGCGGCGATCAAGGACCTGTCCGCGCTGCCGGCCCGGCTGCGGACGCTGGAGCGGGCAGCGGAGCTCACCGGGATCCCCGAGGAGGAGCTGCGCACCAGCTCCGCCGCGAACGTCCGGGGCGGCGCGGCCCTTCTCGCCGACGCACAGCGCCGGCTCGGCCAGGAGCCCAGCGCGGATCCGGCCGACTGGTACGGGGCGGTCGCACGCTTCTCCGGCGCCGACGACACGGCGACCGCGACGACCTACGCCGACGACGTCTACGACGTCATGCGGTCCGGTCAGCACCGCACCACCGACAGCGGCCAGCAGGTCGCCCTGCCCGGTGACGCGGCCCTGCGACCGGACACGGCGACGGCCACGGGTCTCGGACTGCGCACCGTGGACGAGGGTCTGACGGAGTGTCCGCGGACGGTCGCGTGCGAGTGGATCCCCGCGCCGTACGCGGAGTTCGGCGAGGGCGACTACGGCAACCACGACAAGGCGAACCGGCCGTCGTCGCAGTCGATCGACTACATCGTGATCCACGACACCGAGGCGAGCTGGGACACCACGCTCCAACTGGTCCAGGACCCGGAGTACGTGTCCTGGCAGTACTCGCTGCGCTCGTCCGACGGGCACATCGCCCAGCATCTGCGGCTGAAGGACGTCGGCTGGCACGCCGGAAACTGGTTCGTCAACGCCAAGTCGATCGGTCTGGAGCACGAGGGCTTCCTCGTGAACCCGGACGCCTGGTACACCGAGGCGATGTACCGCACGTCGGCGCGCCTGGTGCGGTATCTGGCCCAGCGGTACGACATCCCGCTCGACCGGCAGCACATCATCGGCCACGACACTGTGCCGGGCACGGTGCCCTCGACCGTCCCGGGGATGCACACCGATCCGGGCCCCTACTGGGACTGGGCGCACTACTTCACCCTCCTCGGGCGGCCCTTCGTGCCGTCCGCCGGTCCGCGCGCCGCCGCAGTGACGATCCGCCCGGACTACGCGCAGCACCAGCCGCCCTACACGAGCTGTGCCGAGCCCGGTGACACCTGTGCGCCGCACGGTTCGGGCGCGGTGCGGCTGCACACCGCGCCGGACGCCTCCGCGCCCCTGGTGAAGGACATCGGTCTGCGGCCGGGCGGCGGGGACTCCACGGACGGGGTGAACGACACGGGGGCCCGGGCGTCGACGGGTCAGCAGTACGCGGTCGCCGAGCGGCGCGGCGAGTGGACGGCGATCTGGTACCTCGGGCAGAAGGCGTGGTTCCACAATCCCCGTACGCAGCCGACGGCGCTGAACGTGCGCGCCAAGGTCCTCACACCGCGCGACGGGCTCGCCGAGGTGCCGGTCTACGGCCGGGCCTACCCGGAGGCGTCGGCGTACCCGGCGGGTGTGCCGGTGCAGGCGGTGACGCCACTGCCGTACAAGCTGCTCGCGGGCCAGAGGTACGTGGTCGGCGAGCGGACGGCGGGCGAGTACTACTTCGCAACGACGTTCGACACGACAGATCACACGGTGGTGCGGGGCGAGGAGCTCTACTACCAGATCCAGTTCGGGCACCGGGTCGCGTTCGTGAAGGCCGCGGATGTGCGGGTGCTGAACGTGTAGGAACAGGGGCGTACCTGCGGGTTCATCCGGACGGGTGATCACCGCGGCCGCGTGGGCCGGATGGGCGACGGGTAGGGCTGGCCCGTACGCGACCGGTCCGCGCGGCTCATGCGCGGACGCTCACCGAAAGGCCGGGCACGCATGGCACAGCCCTTCCAACTGCCGGATTTCTACGTACCGTATCCGGCGCGGCTCAACCCCCATGTCGATGTGGCGCGAGCGCACACCCGTGAGTGGGCGCGCCGCATGGGCATGCTGGAGGGGTCGGGGATCTGGGAGCAGGAGGATCTCGACTCGCACGACTACGCCCTCCTGTGCGCGTACACCCACCCGGACTGTTCCGCCGAGGCGCTCTCGCTGGTGACGGACTGGTACGTGTGGGTGTTCTTCTTCGACGACCACTTTCTGGAGGTCTTCAAGCGCAGCGGGGACCGGGCGGGCGGCAAGGCGTATCTGGACCGGCTGCCGGCGTTCATGCCGATGGACCCGGCACAGGGCACGCCGGAGGCGACGAACCAGGTCGAGGCGGGACTTGCGGATCTGTGGACGCGGACGGTGCCGAGCATGTCACCCGCCTGGCGGGCCCGGTTCGCGCGGGCGACCGAGCATCTCCTCGACGAGTCGCTGTGGGAGCTCGACAACATCAACGAGGGGCGGGTCTCCAATCCCGTCGAGTACATCGAGATGCGCCGCAAGGTCGGCGGGGCGCCCTGGTCGGCGGGTCTCGTCGAGTACGCGGCGGGCGCCGAGGTCCCCGCGCAGGCGGCCGGCTCGCGGCCGCTGCGGGTGCTGACCGAGGCGTTCGCGGACGCCGTGCATCTGCGCAACGACCTCTTCTCCTACCAGCGCGAGGTGGAGAACGAGGGCGAGCTCAGCAACGGCGTGCTGGTCCTGGAGACGTTCCTGGGCTGTACGACGCAGGAGGCGGCCGAAGCCGTCAACGATCTGCTGACGTCGCGGCTGCAGCAGTTCGAGAACACCGCACTGACCGAAGTCCCGGCGCTGTGCGTGGAGAAGGGCCTCGATCCGGTGGAGTGCGCGGCGATCGCGGCGTACACCAAGGGGCTCCAGGACTGGCAGTCCGGCGGCCATGAATGGCACATGCGCTCCAGCCGTTACATGAACAAGGGTGTGGAGACGGGTCCTTCGCTGTTCGGCGGGGTGCTGGGTACATCGGCCCTGGACATCAGGACGCTGTTCGGCCGTCCGGCCAGTGCGCGGCTGCGCAGCCTCACCCATGTGCCGCACCGGCAGACCGGCCCGTCGCTGCTGCCGGACTTCGACATCCCGTTCCCGCTGACGCTCAGCCCGCATCTGGACGACGCGCGGCGGAAGTCCCTCGCATGGGCGGGCCGGATGGGTCTGCTGGACGACATCTGGGACGGCCAGATGCTCGCCGGTTTCGACTTCGCGCTCTGTTCGGCGGGACTCGACCCGGACGCCACGCCCGAGGAGCTGGAGCTCAGCGCCGAGTGGCTGACCTGGGGGACGTACGGGGACGACTACTACCCGCTGGTGTTCGGGCGTCCGCGCAACCTCGTCGGGGCGAAGGTCACGACCGAGCGGCTCAAGGCCTGCATGCCCGTCGACGATCCGGCCGCGGGAGCCGCGCCGGCGGCCGGTCCGATGGAGCGGGCGCTGGCGGACCTGTGGGCGCGGACCGCCGGGCCGATGGGCCCCGAGGCGCGGGCGGCACTGCGAGGGGCGCTCGACACCATGGTCGAGAGCTGGCTGTGGGAGCTGCACAACCATGCGCAGCACCGGGTGCCCGACCCCGTCGACTACATCGAGATGCGACGCCACACGTTCGGCTCCGAGCTGACGATGATGCTGTGCCGGCTGCGGCACGAGGGTGAGCTTCCGCCGGAGATCTACCGCAGTGGGACGGTGCGGAGCCTGGAAAACTCCCTGGCGGACTATGCGGCCTTCCTCAACGACCTCTTCTCGTACCAGAAGGAGATCGAGGTCGAGGGCGAGGTGCACAACATCGTCCTGGTGGTGCAGAACTTCTTCGGCTGCGGCTATCCGGACGCTGTCGCGATCACGGACGATCTGATGCGTTCGCGGCTGCGCCAGTACGAGCATGTGAAGCGCAACGAACTGCCCGTGCTGTACGACGACTTCGACCTGGACACGGAGGGCAGGGCGGCACTCGACGCCTATGTGCGGGAGCTGGAGGACTGGGTCGCCGGGATCCTGAACTGGCACCGGGGCGTGCGGCGCTACGGGGCGGAGGATGTACGGCGCGGGGCGGGTTCGCCGCTGCGGACCGACGGGCCCACGGCGATCGGCATGTCCGCTGCCAGGGTCGGCGCACTGCTGCGCGCGGACGGGCCTACTGCGGCCGCGGGGGTCGTCCGGGTGTAGTCGCGGGGATGTGGGGGCGGCCCGCTGTGACGTGGTCACGGCGGGCCGCACGTGGCCCTACGGCGTCCGCGGGGTCAGCCCGTCTGGAACAGTTCCGCGGGCAGCGGCTTGAGCAGCGCGTACAGATCGTCGGTGATCGGCCGGTCCCAGCTGGCGATCGTGACGAGCACATTGTCGCTGCGGTCGAACTGGACGCAGGAGATACGGCTCTCGGAGAGCTTGATCCGGCGAACGATCAGCAGGTTGTCGCCCTGCATGACCGGGACGTCCTCGGTGCCGGTGACCGTGACCTCCTCGTCGTTCTCCAGCGCCGCGAGGAGCTGGGCGACCTCGAAGGGCACCTGGCCCTCGGCGAGCTCGCGGGCGGGCGAGCCCTCGGGCAGATTGCCGATGATCATCGCGGGACCGCGTCCGCCGAACAGGTCGTAGCGGAGGAAGACGCCCTGGCAGCTGCCGTCGGGCGCGGGCAGCAGACCCGCGCCGAGGTTTCCGGGCCAGTCCCCCGGGTCCATGGCCAGGACGTCGAAGTCCGGGCCGGCGGGAGTGGCGGCGCTGCGGCGGCGGAGGAAGGACATGCGGCCATGGTACGTGCACGGGGACCGCGCACGCCGACCTGGGTACGGCCGGCCGGACGGGTGCGCGCGGGTGTTCCGGGGCCCTGTCCACGATCGCGTCGGGCTCCACGTCGACGAGCCGGGCGGGGTCGATGAAGCGGGACACCTCGACGAAGGTGCACGCGGTGTGTACGGCGGTGAACCGCTCGCCGTGCGCTCGCGCCGCTTCCTTCCACGGCCGCTGTCGGTGAGCATGACGCGGGTCCGCACGACCTCGTCGAGCGAGTGGCGAACCGGAACGCACCTGGGGACGGTCGTACCCCGGGGCGTCATGGTGGCAGAGGGGCTCAGCCGGTGCGGTGGCGTTCGTGGTGCCGGGCGACGCGGGCGCGGTTGCCGCAGGAGGGCTTGCACCACTCCTGGCGCGGATGCTCCTTGAGGAAGTACCGCACACAGCGCGGCGCGTGGCAGGCCCGCAGCCGTGCCCGGTCGGGGCCGGCGAGCAGCGCGATCGCCGCGCGGGCAAGGACGGCGGCGAGGGCCTCGCGCTCGCCCGCTCCCGGCACCGGCAGGTGGGCAGCGACCGGGTCCGCGTCTTCGGGCCAGTCCAGGTGCGCGACCGTGGGCACGGCGCCGGCCGCGGCGTTGAGCCGGTGCAGGGCCTCGTCGTCGGGCAGCAGCCGCTGGGCGTCGGCGGGGCTCGGCGGGCCGGGGCGTACGGCACGGGCGAAGAGGCTGCGGACGGCTGCGCGCAGGTCCCGGACGCCGGCCACGGTGCCGGCGTCCGCCGTGAAGCCCCGGACGTCGAGCACCCCGGTCAGCGCATCCTCCCGCTCGCGCACCCAGCGGGTGAGGCCCTCGTTCTCCAGGAGGTCGTCGGCGACCCCGCCGTGTCCGTCGTGGCGGATGGTGAGGGCGAGATCGAGCGCAAGGGCGGGAGCCAAGGCGGGAACCGTCATGGGCTAATGGTAAAGCCGCTGAAGTCCATTAGCCGGAGCGGGGCCGCCGCCACCTCGCAGGGGCGCGTCAGGTGAGGTCGAACTCCCCCTCACGGGCGTTCAGGACGAAGGCGCGCCACTCGGCCGGGGTGAAGATCAGCGACGGGCTCCCGGGCCTGCCACCGTTGCGCATCGCGATGAAACCCTCGACGAAAGCGATCTCGACGTCCCCCGCGCCCTGGGTGCCCGACTGCCAGTCGGCCTGGCTGAGGTCGAGGTCCGGCTTGCTCCAGCCCGTCAGCGGCTGCTCCCTGGTGATGCTCTCGGCCACGTCCGTACTCCTCCCGGTTCGTCGTCCGGGCTCAGACTAGCGATCGTCGACGGTCACGGACAGGCCCCGGAGTGCAGCGGAACGTGGTCGCCGCCGTTCCGCCCGCGCCGCCGGTCAGTTCGCCGGGGACTCCGCCCCGACCAGCCACATGGAGAAGAACTGCGATCCGCCGCCGTAAGCGTGTCCGAGCGCCTTGCGGGCGCCGTCGACCTGGTGCTCGCCCGCCTGTCCGCGCACCTGGAGCGCCGCCTCGGCGAAGCGGATCATCCCCGACGCGCCGATGGGATTGGTGGACAGCACCCCGCCGGACGGGTTCACCGGCAGATCGCCGTCCAGCTCCGTGACCCCGGACTCGGTGAGCTTCCAGCCCTCGCCCTCCTCCGCGAAGCCCAGGTTCTCCAGCCACATCGGCTCGTACCAGGAGAAGGGGACGTACATCTCGACGGCGTCGATCTCCCGGCGCGGATCGGCGATCCCGGCCTGCCGGTAGACGTCGGCCGCACAGTCCTTGCCGGCCTGCGGGGAGACGAAGTCCTTCCCCGCGAACAGCGTGGGCTCGCTGCGCATGGCCCCGCCGTGCACCCAGGCCGGCGGCTGCGGCGAACGGGCCGCGCCCGCGCGGTCGGTGAGGATCATCGCGCAGGCGCCGTCGGACGACGGGCAGGTCTCCGAGTAGCGGATCGGGTCCCACAGCATCGGCGAGGCCTGCACCTTCTCCAGGGTGATGCCGTGCTCGTGCAGATGCGCGTACGGGTTCCTGAGGGCGTTGCGCCGGTCCTTGTACGCGACGAGGGAGCCGACGGTGTCGGGTGCGCCGGTGCGGCGCATGTACGCCCGGACGTGCGGGGCGAAGAAGCCGCCGGCGCCCGCGAGGAGGGGCTGCTGGAAGGGGATCGGCAGCGACAGGCCCCACATCGCGTTCGACTCGGACTGCTTCTCGAAGGCGAGGGTGAGGACGGTGCGGTGGACACGTGCCGCGACGAGGTTCGCCGCGACGAGGGCGGTGGATCCACCGACCGAGCCCGCGGTGTGGACGCGCAGCATGGGTTTGCCGACGGCGCCGAGCGCGTCGGCGAGATACAGCTCCGGCATCATCACGCCCTCGAAGAAGTCGGGCGCCTTGCCGATGACGACGGCGTCGATGTCGGACCAGGTCAGCCGGGCGTCGTCGAGCGCGCGCCGGGCCGCCTCGCGGACGAGTCCGGCGAGGGAGACGTCGTGGCGGGCCGCCACGTGTTTGGTCTGGCCGACGCCGACGACGGCCACGGGCTCCTTACCGGACATGCGGCTCTCCTTCGAGGACGGCGACCAGGTTCTGCTGCAGACAGGGGCCGGAGGTGGCGTGGGCCAGGGCGCGGTCGGAGGCGCCTCGGTGGATGGCGGCGGCGGCCTCGCCGAGACGGATGAGACCCGCGGCCATGACGGGGTTGGCGGCGAGGGCTCCGCCGGACGGGTTGACTCTCACCCTCTCGTCGAGGTCGAGGGCCTTGCGGAGCACGACCTCCTGGGCGGTGAAAGGAGCGTGCAGTTCGGCGGTGTCCACGGGCCGCTCGAAGGCCCCGGCACGTTCGGCGGCGAGGCGGGCGGACGGCGAGTCGGTGAGGTCGCGCACACCGAGGCTGTGCGGCTCGATGCGGTGGTCCATGCCACGGATCCAGGCAGGCCGCTCGCACAGTTCGCGGGCCTTGTCCCCGGCCGCGAGGATCACGGCGGCGGCACCGTCGCCGATGGGCGGGCAGTCGCCGGCGCGCAGGGGCTGTACGACGTACTCGCCCTGCTCCCGGGGGCCGCGCAGCTGGGCGTGGGGGTTGTCGGCCGCGGCGGTGCGGCTGCGGGTGGCGATGCCGGCGAGTTCCCGCTCGCTCGTGTCCCCGGCGTCGATGAGCGCCCGGGCCTGGAGGGCCGCGAGGGCGACCGAGTCGGGCCAGAGGGGGGCGACGTAGTAGGGATCGAGCTGGCGCGTCAGTACGTCGCGAACGGATCCGGCCGAGGACTTGCCGTAGGCGTAGACGAGTGCGGTGTCGGCATCGCCGGTGAGGAGCTTGACCCAGGCCTCGTAGAGCGCCCAGGCGCCGTCCATCTCGACATGGGACTCGGAGATCGGCGGCCATGCGCCGACCCCGTCGAGTGCCATCGTGAAGGAGAAGGCCCGGCCGGCGAGATAGTCGGAGGAGCCGGAGCAGGTGAAGCCGATGTCGCCGGTGCGCAGCCCGGTCCGCGCCAGGACGTCGTGCAGCACCGGCATCAGCATCTCGACCTCTGAGAGCTCTTCGCTGCTGCGCAGATGGTCGGTCTGGGAGAAGGCGACGATCGCGACGTCTCGCATGGCTACAGCAGCTCCTTGTAGGTGTCGTAGTCGGCGTCGGGTTCGCCGGTGGGCCGGTAGTGGTCGGGGTGGCGGCCGCCTTCGCTCCACACCGGTTCGACGCGCAGCCCCATGCGCACCTGGTCGTACGGGATCCCGCCGATGCGGCCGTGGAGGGCGAGGTCGGCGCCGTCGAGGGCGATGTGCGCGTAGACGTACGGCACTTCGATGTCGAGGTTCTTCGCCTTGATGTTGACGATGCAGTAGGTGGTGACCGTGCCGCGCGGACCGACCTCGACCGGCTCGGAGGTGGCGACGCCGCAGGTGGGGCAGGCACCGCGGGGCGGGACGTACACCTTGCGGCAGGACGGGCAGCGCTCGCCGATGGTGCGCTGTGCGGCGAGGGCCTTGATGTGGCGGGACTGGGCGCGGCCTGGGCTGTAGGTGTAGTCGAGGCGGGCGGGGGCGACGATGCCGGTGACGGGGTTCTCGAACTCCCCGCTGTGGTCGCGTGCCCCGGCGTCGCCGTCGTTGCCGTCGCTGCCGTCGCTGCCGTCGCTGCCGTCGTACGGCTCGAAGCAGGCGATGTCGGTGATGGCTCCGCTGCGCTCGGCGGCCCAGCGGATGCGGACGCGCATTCCGGTGCGCACGGCGTCGGGGCCGGAGGCGTCCAGGGCGTGGAGGAGCGCGGTGTCGGCGCCGTCCAGCTTCACCAGTACCCAGGCGAACGGTGTGCCGAGGGGCTGGCCGCGACGCGGCTGCGGGTTCCAGGCCCAGGTGGTGACGGTACCGGCGGCGGCGACCTCGACCAGGTCGCGGATCTCGTCGGCGGTCTCCGGGTCGTACTCGACGGGCGGGACGAGGACGCGGCCGGCGGACGTCTTCACGCCGAGCACGGTGCGCTCGCGGAGCCCGGTCAGGAAGGCGGACTGGACGGGGCCGAGTGAACGGGTGAAGGGGAACTCGACGACCAGGGGTGCGCGCAGCACCTCCGGTGCGGGGGCGGCTGACATGTGCGGGCTCCTTGTCTTGGGGTGCGGGCCGTGGGTGCGTTGGGGGCTGCTGCGCGGAGCCTTCTCCCCGCCCCGCCCCTTCCTGAACGGGGGGCGAGCCCCCCAGGCCCGCGAAGGGGCCAGTACGGTGCGGTGGGCCCGGGTGTCCGTCCTCCCCGCCGGACGGGCTCCCAAGGGGGTGAAGCCCCTCACGCGGCGGAGCCGCGCACGTCGACGCAGCCGGGAAGGGCGGGGTGGGAAGAACTCACGCTCGGCGGTACACCGGGTCGCGTTTCTCCGCGAACGCGCGGGCGCCCTCCTTCGCGTCGGCCGTGTCGAAGATGGGCCAGCCGCGTTTCAGTTCGGCCGCGAGGCCTTCCGTCTCGGTCATCTCGGCGGTCTCGTAGACGGACGCCTTGACCGTCTCGACGGCGAGCGGGCCGCAGGCGTTGATCCGGTCCGCGATGGCGAGGGCCTTCTCCAGTGCGGTGCCGTCGGGGACGACGTGGCCGACGAGCCCGATGCGTTCGGCCTCCGCCGCCGTGTAGGGGCGGCCTGTGAGGAGCATTTCGAGGGCGTGGGTGCGCGGGATCTGGCGCTGGAGCCGTACGGTCGAGCCGCCGATCGGGAAGAGGCCGCGCTTGACCTCGAAGAGTCCGAAGGTGGCGCTCTCGCCCGCGACCCTGATGTCGGTGCCCTGGAGGATCTCGGTGCCGCCGGCCACACAGTAGCCCTCGACGGCCGCGATCACGGGTTTGCGCGGGCGGTGGTGGCGCAGCATCGCCTTCCAGTGCAGATCGGGGTCGGCCTTCAGCCGGTCCCGGTACTGCTCGCCCTCCATCCCCTTCCCGGCCAGGGCCTTGAGGTCCATCCCCGCGCAGAAGGCGCCGCCCGCGCCGGTCAGGACGACCGAGCGGATGCCGTCGTCCTCGTCGGCCTCGAGCCAGCCGTCGTGGAGCCCGACGAGCATCGGCAGTGAGAGTGCGTTCTTCGCCTCCGGCCTGTTCAGCGTGAGCACCAGTGTGGCGCCCTCACGCTGCACGGTGAGGTGTTCCGTACCAGCCATGACCGTCCTCCCGTCTCAAGACCTAGAACAGGTTGCAGGAGCCCGGGGTCCAGTTCAATAGTTTTCTGACAGACAGTCAGATTTCTTGTGCGGGACCCCTTCCCAGTTGCGTGCGGCGGCGCTCTAATGACCGCTCCGAGGCAGTTGTCAGCGCCGAGTGCGGACCACGGTCAGGAGGAATGGTGGAGTACAACCTTGCCGACCTGTTCGAGTCGGTCGTGGACGTGGTCCCGGACCGCGAGGCGCTCGTGTACGTCGACCATCCCGGTACGGGCGCGGAGCGCCGGCTCACCTACGCCGAGCTCGACGCCGCCGCGAACCGCATCGCCCACCACCTGGCCGGCGCCGGGCTGAAGCCCGGCGAGCACCTCGGGCTCCACCTCTACAACGGCGTCGAGTACCTGCAGACGGTCCTGGGCTGCCTCAAGGCGCGCATCGTCCCGGTCAATGTGAACTACCGCTACGTGGAGGAGGAGCTGGTCTACCTCTACCGCGACGCGGACCTCGCCGCTCTGGTCTTCGACGCGGAGTTCACGGAACGGGTCGCGGCCGCCCTGCCGCGGACGGAGAAGCTGCGGCATCTGGTCCGGGTGGGGACCCCGGCCGGCGGCGCGCCCGCACTCGACTGCACGGCCTTCGCGGACGCGGAGGCGGAGGGTTCGCCGGAGCGCGGCTTCGGGCTGCGCTCGGCGGACGACCAGTTCATCATCTACACCGGCGGCACCACCGGTATGCCCAAGGGCGTGATGTGGCGGCAGGAGGATCTCTTCTTCTCCGGGCTCGGCGGCGGCGCACCGACCGGCGACCCGGTGAAGCGCCCCGAGGAGCTGGCCGAGCGGGTGGCCGCGAGCGGCGACGGCATCACCTTCTTCCCCACTCCCCCGCTGATGCACGGTACGTCGACGCTCACCGCGTTCATCGGCTTCAACTTCGGTCAGCGGGTGGTACTGCATCGCAAGTACGTGCCCGAAGAGGTGCTCCGTACGATCGAGAAGGAGCGGGTGACCTCCGTTTCGCTGGTCGGTGACGCGATGCTGCGGCCGATCGTCGACGCGCTCAACGGGCCGCTGAAGGGGACGGACCTCTCCGCGTTGTTCAGCGTCTCCTCGTCGGGCGCGATCATGTCCGAGACGGTGCGGAAGCAGTTCACGGCGCTCGCGCCGAACGTGATGCTGCTGAACAACTTCGGCTCGTCCGAGTCCGGTTTCAACGGCACGGCGACGGACGACTCCGGCCCGGACAAGGGCTTCCGGCTGCGCGTCAACGCCCGTACGCAGGTGGTCGACCCGGCCACGTACGCGCCGGTCGCGGTCGGCGAGCCCGGGCGTATCGCGCAGCGCGGCCATGTTCCGCTCGGCTACTACAACGACCCGAAGAAGACCGCCGAGACCTTCTTCCAGAAGGGCGACGAGCGGTGGGTGCTCCTCGGTGACATGGCGACGGTCGACGAGGAGGGCATCGTCACCGTCCTCGGCCGGGGCTCCCAGTGCATCAACACCGGCGGCGAGAAGGTGTACCCGGAGGAGGTCGAGCAGGCGCTCAAGGCCCATCCGGACGTGTACGACGCGCTGGTCGCGGGCGTACCCGACGCGAAATGGGGCAACCATGTCGCGGCGGTGGTGCAGTTGCGCGAGGGCGCGGGGCGGCTGGACCTGGACTCCGTGCAGGCGCACTGCCGCAGCCGGCTCGCCGGGTACAAGATTCCCCGGCAGCTGGTGATCACGCCGGCGATCCAGCGCTCCCCCAGCGGGAAGGCGGACTACCGGTGGGCACGGGCGGTGGCGACGGCGGACAGCGAAGGTCGACCGCAGTAGCGGGTGAGGTACGCCCGTGGCGGCGGGCGCGGGGCCGCCTCGACCGTGCGGGGCCGCCTCGACCGCCCCTTGCGTCACTTCCGTTGAGCACGGTCGTGCGGACGTACGTATTCCCCGGCAGGCAGCAGCCAGCCACCTCCGGAGGAACCCCATGGCCGAAGCCGGCAGCAATGTCACCGAGCTCTTCCGCGCGTCCACGGCGCACAGCCCCTCGTACTTCACCCTGAGCAGGGCCGGGGCCTCGGCGCCGGGCGGCGGGGAAGGGGGCGGGCAGACGATCACCGACTTCTGCATCCCCTGCAACCCGTACTTCCCGACGCCCGAGATGTTCGACGAGCTGGGCGAGCGGCTGCGGGAGATCCTCACGTACTACCCGAGCGGTGCGGACACGATCACCGCCGAGCTGTGCTCGGTGCTCGGCCTCAATCCGCAGACCGTCGCCATGGGCAACGGCTCGACCGAGCTGATCACCTGGATCGACCATCTGCTGGTGCGCGAGTCCCTCGCGGTGCCGGTCCCGACGTTCGGGCGGTGGACCGACCAGCCGATGGAGACGGGCAAGCGGGTGGACATGTTCCCGCTGCCCGAGTCCAACGGGTTCGCACTCGATCCGGCCTCGTTCGTGGACTTCGTGCGCACGCGCGGCTCGCGTACGGCCGTCATCTGCAACCCGAACAACCCGGACGGCGGCCTGCTGCCCCGGCACGGGGTCCTCGCGCTCCTGGACCAGTTGCAGGATCTGGACCTGGTCGTCGTGGACGAGTCGTTCCTGGAGTTCGCCGACGCCGAGGCGGACTCTAGCGTCGTCGCGGACGCCGTACTGCGCCCGAACACGATCGTGCTGCGCAGCCTCGGCAAGAACTTCGGCCTGCACGGTGTGCGCTTCGGCTATCTCGTCGCCAATCCGGGGCTCGCGGGGAAGGTGCGGGCTGCGCTGCCCAAGTGGAACCTCAACTCCTTCGCGGAGACGGTGGTGTTCATGCTCAAGGAGCACCGGCTGGAGTACGCGCACAGCCTGCGGCTGGTACAGCGCGACCGCCACGAGATGATCTGGCATCTGAGCCGGCTGCCGGGCCTGACCGTCTACCCCTCGCAGGGGAACTTCGTGTACGTGCGGCTGCCGGAGGGCGTCGACGGTGCGGCGCTGCGCGACCGGCTGCTGGAGGAGCACGGCGTCCTGGTCCGCGAGTGCGGCAACAAGGTCGGCAGCTCCAGCCGCTATCTGCGGCTCGTGGTGCGACCGCAGACGGATGTGCAGCGGCTGGTGGCCGGGCTGGAACGGACGCTCTACGGGACGCAGGTCGCGCCGGGCGCCCAGGGGCTGGTGCCGGTGCCGGGACCAGGGCAGATGCCAGGGCCGGGGCAGGGCCCTGGTCCGATGCCCGCGCTCGCGCTCCCGTACGCCTCCGGGACGCCCGCGGTGGACCGGCTGATATGGAGGGCCTGACCGGACGCCGGCCACCCGGAATTCCGTTGCCGCGGACGTCGGCCGGTGCTGGAGTGATCGGATGGATCACGATGCGGTGCTGGCACTGTACGACCGGCAGATGCGGCAAGGCGCCCCGGCCGACGGCCCCGGGGCGCGGGTCGAGCGTGTGGGCGAGGTGGTGCGGCAGACGGGTGGGGAGCACGACTGGAACGGGGTTCTCTGGTCGGGCCTGGAGGCGGCCACCGCGGACGCGGTCATCGCGGAGCAGGTGCGGCACTTCGCCGCGCTCGGGCGCGAGTTCGAGTGGAAGCTCTACGCACACGACCGGCCGGCCGATCTCGGGGAGCGGCTGCTCGCCGCCGGGTTCGTCCCGGAGCCGGAGGAGACGCTGCTGGTCGCCGGGACGGGAGCCCTCGCCGAGCTGCCGGTCGACGGTCACCTGCCGGAGGGCGTCGAGCTGCGCCGGGTGACCGACCCGGCGGGCGTGGACCTCGTGGCCCGGGTCCACGAGCAGGCGTTCGGCACGGACAGCTCCCAGCTGCGGGAGCGTCTCCTCGCCCAGCTGTCCGCCGCCCCTGCCACGCTGGTCGCGGTCGTCGCGATGGCCGGTGACGTGCCGGTGAGTTCATCGCGGCTGGAGCTGCCGCCGGGGAGGGACTTCGCCGGCCTGTGGGGCGGCGGGACGGTGCCGGAGTGGCGCGGCCGCGGCATCTACCGCGCCTCGGTGGCCTTCCGCGCCCGGGTGGCGGCGGACCGGGGGTACCGCTGGCTCCAGGTGGACGCGATGCCGACGAGCCGGCCGATTCTGCAACGCCTCGGCTTCGCGGCGCTGAGCACGACGACGCCGTACGTGCACGGCCGCTGACGCGGCGACGGCAGATCGGGGGCCTGCTTCCGTCGATCCCGATCCCGATCCCGATCCCCATCCCGGTGCCGGTGCCGGTGCCGGTGCCGGTGCCGGTGCCGGTGCCGGCGCCGGCGCTGGCGCTCCGCCCCAGACCGGTGCGGCCCTTTTCCGGCATCCGGAGCACGGGCCGACCCGCCTCCCACTCGGGAACCAGCGCGGCCGCTTGCGGCGCAGTGCGGGCCGGGGCACGAGACCGCAGCCGTCTCTGCCGGTGTGCCGACTGCGGGGGTGTCGAGCCGGGGCCCGGTGGGGCAGCTGGCGAACATGTGCCATGGCATCTATTCGCCAATTCCACCATCTGGCACGGCGTCAACTCCTGGCTTGAATGGGGCCCCGGCACACGCCGGTGTCGCTCGTTCGTGGCAGCGCCTTCAGGGAGTTGGTACAGGGGATGGGATCCAGATCGAGGACCGCGGCCGTGATCGCGGCCACCGCGGTGGCGCTGCTCGCCACCGGGCTGCCGGCGGCAGCCGAGCCGGAGCCCGGCTCCGGGGCCGGCCGTTCGGCGGCGTCGCCGCCCGCGGCGGCGCCCGGGCAGCGCACCGTCACACTGGTCAGCGGCGACCGGGTCGGCTTCACCGGCAGCGGGAGCGGCCTCCAGGTCAGCGGGGTGACCCCGGGCGAGGGCCGGGGCCACATCGCGTTCACCCGGGCCAGGATCAACGACCACGAGTACGTCATCCCCGTCGACGCCACGCAGGCCCTCGCCGACGGGCGGGTGGACCGGCAGCTCTTCGACGTCACTGCGCTCGCCGCGCAGGGGTACGACGACGCCGCCCGGGCGGACATCCCGCTGATCGCGACGGCGCAGGCCGGCCCCGCACTGCGCGGGTCCGCGCTGCGGGACACGTTCCCCGAGCTGGGGCTGACGGCCCGTACGGTGCGCAAGTCCGAGGCGGCCACAGCCTGGCGGGGCTTCCTCGCGGCCGCGGGCGGGAAGTCCCGCGCCGCAGCGTCCGCGAAGCTCTGGCTGGACGCCAAGGTCGAGGCGAGCCTGGACCGCTCCGTCGCCATGACCGGCGCGCCCGACGTCTGGCGCAAGGGTGTCGACGGCAAGGGCGTGAGGGTCGCGGTGCTGGACACCGGGTACGACCCGGCCCACCCCGACCTCAAGAACAAGGTCACCGCGGAGAAGAACTTCACCTGGGACGAGAACGTCACCGACCTCAACGGCCACGGCACGCACGTCGCCTCGACCGTCGCCGGAAGCGGTGCCGCCTCGCAGGGCCGGTACAAGGGCGTTGCGCCGGGGGCCGAGCTGCTGATCGGCAAGGTGCTCGACGGGGGTGGGTCCGGCAGTTTCAGCGGAATCCTCGAAGGCATGGAGTGGGCGGCCGCCCAGGACGCCGACATCGTCTCGATGAGCCTCGGTTCCAGCCTGCCGAGCGACGGCAGCGATCCGCTCTCGCAGGCGGTCGAGACCCTGTCCAGGGACGGCGGACCGCTGTTCGTCGTCGCGGCGGGCAACGAGGGCACGCCGGGCAGCATCGGCTCGCCGGCCGCCGCGCCCAGCGCCCTGACCGTCGGGTCGATCACCAAGGAGGGGGAGATGTCGTCGTTCTCCTCCCGTGGACCCGCGGTGGCCGACGGCGGCGTCAAGCCCGAGATCACCGCGCCCGGCAGCGCGATCACCGCCGCCCGCGCCGCGGGCACCCTGAACGGCGCCGCGGACAGCGAGTTCTACGCGACGATCAGTGGCACCTCCATGGCGACCCCGCACGTCTCCGGGGCGGCCGCCATCCTCAAGCAGCAGCACCCCGACTGGGACGCGCAGCGGCTCAAGGCGGCGCTCGTCGGCGCCGCCGACCCGGTCGACGGCGCGGACGCGTACGAGCAGGGCGCGGGCAGCGTGGACGTGCCCGGCGCGGTCTCGTCCCGGATCACCGCCTCCCCCACCACGGTCTCCACCGAGCTGGCCTGGCCGTACAGCGGCAGTCCGACCCGCACGGTGACCTACCGCAACAGCGGTGGCAAGGACGTCCGGCTGAGCCTCTCCCTCGCCGGAACGGCACCGGTCTCGCTCGCCTCGCGGCAGCTGACCGTCCCGGCGGGCGGCACCGCCGACGCGACTGTCCGGATCGACACGCGCCGGGCAACCGCCGGCGCCCACAGCGCCTGGATCACCGCGCGCGGCAGTGACGGCAGCACGGTGCGCACTCCCGTCGGTGTCGACGCGGAGGGCCCGACCGCCACGCTCACCCTCGAACCCGCCGCCCTGCGGCCCGGGGTCGAGGTGGCGTACACGAACCTGGTGGTCCAGAACGAGAAGACCGGCGAGGCACAGCTGGTCGGCCTCACCACGGCCCCCGAGGAGATCCGGCTGCCGGTCGGCGACTACCGGGTGTTCGGCGGGGTGTGGGAGTACGTCCGCCACGGCAGGGCGAGCGTGCCCGAGACATCGGTCGCCGTCGCCCGGCGCGTCGCCCTCACCGGCGACCGGACGCTGAAGACCGACATGTCCGCGGCGAAGCCGGTCACGATGGGCATCGACGACCCGGAGATGCGGATCAACGAGTGGGGGTCGGCGACCGGGCTGGTCTCGTCGACCGGCGCGGGCGCCCCGGTCGGGCTGGCCGCGCCCCTCTACAACGGCGCGTACAAGTCGTACGCCGTGGGCAGCGCCCGGATACCGGGGCTGACGTACTTCTCCGCCGCTTCCTGGGAGCAGCCGTACGTCCTCGCGACGACGGTCGGCGGCTCCGGCACCCCGGTGGACGTGCCGGTGTGGCTGATGACGTGGCAGCGGCTGGAGTGGGACCTGGAGAAGCGGGTCACCGACGCGGGCTTCGGCGGGGACCTGTCGGGTCTTGAGCTCAAGGACCGGATCGTTCTCCTCGAGTCGGACTGGAGTCTGGGCTGGGAGGAGATGACCCGGCGCTACGAGGCGGTCAAGGCACAGGAGCCGGCTGCGATCCTGCTGGCGGGGTCGGCGTCGATCGATGCGGCCGACCCGACGCTGGGCACCGACGCCCACGGCGTGGCGCTGCTGCGCGAGCGGCTCGCCGAGGGAGGGGTGACCCTTCGGATCAAGGGTGAGCGCAACGGCGAACGCACCTACTTCACCTTCCACACCCATGACGACGGGGTGCCGGCCGGTGCGCACTGGCAGGACCGGCGCCGGGACCTGGCCCGCGTGGACCACAGCTTCCGCACCACCGGGTTCCCCAACGACCCCAAGGGGATCTACGGCTGGGTGACCCACAGCGGCCTGCGTCTCGCCCAGCAGTCGACGCTGTTCCGCGCACCGCACCGGATGACGGCGTACTACACGCCCGATGTTCCGTGGACGACGGCCACGTTCGAGTACGCGATCGACGCCGACGGGCCGCTCGGCGTGCAGTACACCAACCCGACGGTCTACCGGGAGGGACGTACGGTCACGGACAACTGGCTGACGGGGCCCTTCAACCCGTCGCTCTCGGTGAACGGACCCGACGGCCGGGCGCAGGCGACCCGCGACGGGGACAAGCTGCGTCTTGCGCTGCCGATGTTCTCGGACGCGGCGGGCCACCAGTCGGATCCCGCACGGGATCTGGAGTCCGGCGAGACGGTGCTGCGCGACGGCTCGGGCAAGGTGCTCGCCCGGAACGACGAGCCGGGGCAGGGGGTCTTCGACGTGCCCGCGCGTGGCCAGTGGTACGAACTCACCTCGTCCGCGCACCGCGACCACGCGGAGTGGACGCTGGGCACCCGGGTGACGGACACCTGGCGGTTCCGCTCGGAGCACACCGGTGGCGAGCGTCCGTTGCCGCTGCTCGACACGCGCTACGACGTGGCCGGGCTCGACGGCGACAACTCGGTGCCGGAGGACCGGGAGTTCACCTTCGGGCTCGGCATCGGCCGCCAGGCGGGGGTGACCGGCGGCGCCGGCATCGAGCGGGTGTCGGTGCAGTACTCCACGGACGACGGCGCCACCTGGCAGTCGGCGAAGGTCCGGGGCCGGGACGGCGACCGGCAGGTGACCGTGCCGGCGATGAAGACCGGCTGGGTCTCCCTGAAGGTGACTGCCGAGGACCGCTCCGGCGCGTCGGTCACGGAGACGGTCACCCGGGCCTACCGGGTCGGCTGCCCCGCGTACTGGTGCACGTACGCCCCGGCGTGGCCGCACTGGCCGGCCGGGTAGCCCGCACGGGGCGCTGACGGGAAGCCGCAACGGTGCGGGCCGGCCCGGTGGTCGGCCCGCACCGTCCTGTCAGCCCCGCCACGTCGGCCATGACGACACCCTCCCGCGGGCCGCACGTCGGCCGCGCTGCGCGCTTCGTGCGGAACGCCCCGCCGATCGTGCTGGAGGAGTTCCGGTCCGCAGGTGCGCCGCGGGGAGGCCCGCTTCCCCGCCGAGGCCGGCGTGCGGGCTGCGGGGGGTCAGTCGGTGGACAGGCCCGCCGCCGATCGGGCCAGTGCCTCGAGGACCGGGCTGAGGAGCGGGTGGGTCTCGGCGCCGCGCCGGACCGCGGCGAAGACGCGGCGGGTGGCGGCGGGTCCCGCGACGGGGAGGACGACGGTGTCCTTGAGCTCCATGCCGCGCAGTGCCGAGCGCGGTACGAGGGCCACTCCCGCGCCCGCGCCCGCCAGGGCGACGACGGCGCGGAAGTCGTCGGACGAGTGCAGGAGCCGTGGCTCGAAGCCGGCGAGTTCGCAGGCCAGGAGCATCACGTCGTGGCAGGGGTTGCCCGGGTAGGGGCCGATCCAGTCGCTGTCGGCCAGCTGGGCGAGCTCCACCTGGTCGTCACCGGCCAGCGGGTGGGACGAGTGGAGGACCGCGTCGAAAGGCTCCGCGTAGAGCGGGACACGGGCGAGGCGGCGGTCGTCCTCGTGCGGAGCCCCGCGGTATTCGACCGCGAGGGCCAGGTCGGCCTCGCCGTCGAGGACCATGGGCAGGCTCTCGTCGCCCTCGGCGTCCCTGACCCGTACACGTATGCCCGGGTGCTGGTCGGCGAGCCGTCCGATCGCGGGGGCGAGGACCTCGGCGATGCCGGTCGCGAAGGCGGCGACCGTGACCTCGCCGGCCGCGCCGCCCGCGTAGGCGGCGAGCTCCGCCTCGGCCTGCTCCAGCTGGGACAGCACCGCGTTGGCGTGGGCGAGCAGGATCTCGCCGGCCGCCGTGAGGCGTACGCCCCGGCCGCTGCGGATCAGCAGCGTGTGGCCGGTCTCCTGTTCCAGCGCTGCGAGCTGCTGGGAGACGGCCGAGGGGGTCAGATACAGCGCTGCGGCCGCGGCGGTCACCGTACGGTGGTCCGCCGCGGCGCGCAGTATGCGGAGCCTGCGGGGGTCGATCACCCGGCCATTGTCGCCCGGGCGTCGACGAAGGCGGCAACCGCCCGCTCCACGTCCTCGGTGGAGTGCGCGGCGGAGAGCTGGACCCGGATCCGCGCCTGGCCCATCGGGACGACGGGGTACGAGAAGCCGATCACGTACACGCCGCGCTCGAGGAGCAGGTCGGCCATGCGGCCCGCCTCGGCGGCGTCGCCGATCATCACGGGGGCGATCGCGTGGTCGCCGGGCAGGATCTCGAAGCCGGCCTCGGTCATCTTCGTGCGGAAGAGCGCGGTGTTCGCGGCGAGCTTCTCGCGCAGGTCGCCCGCGGACTCCAGCAGGTCGAGGACCTTGAGGGAGGCTGCGGCGATGACCGGGGCGAGGGAGTTCGAGAACAGGTACGGGCGCGAGCGCTGGCGCAGCAGCTCCACGATCTCCGCGCGGGCGGCGACATAGCCGCCGGACGCGCCGCCGAGGGCCTTGCCGAGGGTGCCGGTGATGATGTCGACGCGGTCCATCACGCCGTGCAGCTCGGGGGTGCCGCGGCCGCCGGGGCCGACGAAGCCGACGGCGTGCGAGTCGTCGACCATGACCATGGCGTCGTAGCGGTCGGCGAGGTCGCAGATCTCGCGGAGCGGAGCGACGTAGCCGTCCATGGAGAAGACACCGTCGGTGACGATGAGCCGGCGGCGGGCGTCCTGCGTCTCCTTGAGCTGCTGCTCGAGGTCGGCGAGGTCGCGGTTGGCGTAGCGGTGGCGGCGGGCCTTGGACAGGCGGATGCCGTCGATGATGGACGCGTGGTTGAGGGCGTCGGAAATCACGGCGTCCTCGGGGCCGAGGAGCGTCTCGAAGACGCCGCCGTTGGCGTCGAAGCAGGAGGAGTAGAGGATCGTGTCCTCCTGGCCGAGGAAGGTGGAGAGCCGTCGCTCCAGCTCCTTGTGGACCTCCTGGGTGCCGCAGATGAAGCGGACGGAGGCCATGCCGTAGCCCCAGCGGTCGAGGGCCTCCTTGCCCGCGGCGATGACCTCGGGGTGGTCGGCGAGGCCGAGGTAGTTGTTGGCGCAGAAGTTCAGTACGTCGCCGGGGGCACCGCCCGCGGTGACGGCGACGGACGCCGACTGGGGGGTGCCGATGACCCGCTCGGGCTTGTGGAGTCCGGCGGCACGGATCTCGTCGAGGGTGGCGCGGAGGTCGTCGCGTACGGACGCGTACATGTGGTTCTCCCTTGAGGGGGTGGCTGCGAGCTCGAGGGTGGCTGCGGGCCGGGCCGGAGGGTCAGGCGGTCCAGTCGAGGATGATCTTGCCGCTGCGGGCGGTGGCGGCCTCGTCGAAGGCGGCGGCGAAGTCCTGGTAGCCGTAGCTGCCGGTGATGACGGGGCCGAGGTCCAGGCCGCCCTCCAGCAGGACCGTCATCGCGTACCAGGTCTCGAACATCTCGCGGCCGTAGATGCCCTTGATCGTGATCATCGAGGTGACGATCTTCGACCAGTCGACGGCGAACTCCTGCGCGGGCAGGCCGAGCATCGCGATCCGGCCGCCGTGCGTCATGTTGTCGATCATGTCGCGCACCGCTTCGGGCCGGCCGGACATCTCCAGGCCGATGTCGAAGCCCTCCTTCAGGCCGAGAATGCGCTGGGCCTCGGCGATGTCGGTCTCGGCGACGTTGACGGCGAGGGTGGCGCCGACCTTGCGGGCCAGTTCGAGGCGCGGCTCGCTGACGTCGGTGATCACGACGTTGCGGGCGCCGGCGTGCCGGGCGACGGCCGCGGCCATGACGCCGATCGGGCCCGCGCCGGTGATGAGCACGTCCTCGCCGACGAGCGGGAAGGACAGCGCCGTGTGCACGGCGTTCCCGAACGGGTCGAAGATCGCGGCGACGTCCAGGTCGACCTCGGTGCGGTGCACCCACACGTTGGACGCGGGCAGGGTGACGTACTCGGCGAAGGCGCCGTTGCGCCCGACGCCGAGTCCGATGGTGCGGCGGCACAGGTGGCGACGGCCGGCCAGGCAGTTGCGGCACTTGCCGCAGACGAGGTGGCCCTCGCCGCTGACCAGGGCGCCGACGGCGATGTCCTCGACGTCCGCGCCGATCGCGGCGACCTCGCCGACGAACTCGTGGCCGATGACGAGCGGCGTGTCGATCGTCTGCTGGGCCCAGCCGTCCCAGGAGCGGATGTGCAGATCGGTTCCGCAGATGCCGGTACGCAGCACCTTGATCAGCACGTCGCCCGGGCCGTACTCCGGCTCGGGTACGTCCATGAGCCACAGCCCGGGCTCGGCGTGCTGCTTGACAAGTGCCTTCATGGGTGCGGCTCCAGGCATGGCGGGGCGGTGCTGACCAGGTACAACGGCTCGGGTGCGCCGGTGCGGGTCGATGGACGCGCACCAATCTGCCGACCCGGGAGCGTTCGGTCCATCGAGGATTTCTTAAGCGGGCCGACAGCGGAGCTTCACGCGAGGCCGAAATCCCTGATCGCGGCCAGGAACTCCGCGGGCCTGGTCTCGTGGATCAGATGGCCCGCGTCGATCGCGACGAGCCGCGCATCGGGAATCTGTTCGACGAGCCAGGCAAGCTCCTCCTGGTTGACATGGCTGGTCGCGCCGCCCGCGATGACGAGGGTCGGTGCGGTGACGGCACCGAGAGCCTCCCGCCATCCCGGGTCCGGGGCGTTGCGCTGGGCGTCGGTCGCCGGGACGACCGGCCAGTCGAAGTCGGTGTCGTCCTCGGGCCGCTCGGCCGCGGGGCGCGGCGGGTCCAGCGGAAAGAGCGCGGGGGCGTCCTCGACGACGAGCCGGCCGACGAGCGACGGTGCGTCGGCGGCGAGCAGGTACGCGGCGATGCCGCCCATCGAGTGGCCGACGACGGCGGTGCCCTCGATGTCCAGGGCCCTGATGAAGGCGCGCAGGTCCTCGCGGAAGACGTCGAAGCCGTAGCTGCCGGGCCAGTCGCTGAGGCCGTGGCCGCGGAAGTCGAGGGCGTACACCCGGTGGGTGCCCGCGAGCTGCTCCGCGATGCCGGCCCACTCGCGGGCGCTGCCGCCTCGCCCATGGGCCAGCACGACGGGCGGGGCGTCCGGCGCGCCCCGGACGCGGTAGGCGAGGCGTACGCCGTCGGGCGTCGTGACGCTGTGCACGTCCGGATCGAGGAACGCGGCCACGGTACGGCGGAATGCTCCGGGGTCGTCCAGCCAGGGATAGTGCGCCGCGCCCGCCTGGACGGCCACCTCGGCGTGCGGGAACAGCGCGGCCGCCTCCGCGGCGCGGGCGGGGGTGAGATCGACGTCGTACTCGCCCGCGAGGACCAGGACCGGGGCTTCCAGGGCCGTCAGGGCCTTCACCGTGGCCGCCGGGTCGAACGCGCCGTCGGCGTAGTAGGCGCTTCTCGCCTGCGGATTGGCCTGGTGCGCGTCGGCGGCGGCGTGTTCCCGGGCGGTACGGTCCCAGCGCCCGTACATCAACGGTTCGACGGCGGACCACACTTCGTGCGGGTCACGCCCGGCGAAGTACTCCTCCAGGGCGGCCAGTGCCTCGTCGTACAACGGCTCGCCCCGGCGCAGGGCTGCGGCGTCCCGCAGGTCCTGGTCGGTGACCACGACGCCGACGGCGCGGGCGCTCGGGGTGACGAGGGCCAGCGAGCGCACGCGGGCGGGGTGCGCAGCGGCGTACAGCACGGCGAGATTGCCGGAGGCCGAGTGCGCGAGGAAGTCGGCGCGGTCGAGTCCGAGGTGTGCGCGGAGCGCCTCGACGTCGTCGACGAGCCGGTCGCAGCGGTAGGTGGCAGGATCGGCGGGCATCGCGGAGTCGCCGGTGCCGCGCAGGTCGAGCTTGACGAGCGTGCGGTGCGCGGTGAGCCCGCCGAGGTCGCCGAAGTACGCGGAGGCCCGCATCGGGCCGCCCGGCAGACAGATCAGCGGCTCACCCTCCCCTTCGACGTGGTAAGCGAGTGAGGTCCCGTCGGGCGCACTGATGATCGGCATACGTCGATCCTCTCCGGGCGTCCGGGAACACGCCAACGGATTGCCCGGATGCGCCCGCCGCTCGCGCCGTCGGCGCACTCGCCCTGGCGCAGCGGGGTCTGCCGAAGGTCTTGACGCCCGGGCGGGCGGCTGGATTACTGATCCCGAACAGCTCGACCGAATGATCGGTCGTCCGATTTGCGAGTGACACGGGAGTCATCCGTATGACGGATCAGGCGGACCTGCCGGACCTGCCGAACCTGCTGGACGCCGGCGAGCGACTCGGCCGCGACGAGCTCAGCGCCCTGCAGCTGGAGCGGCTGCGCGCGACCCTGCGCCATGCGTACGAGCACGTCGGCTTCTACCGGGAGTCGTTCGACAAGGCAGGGCTGCGCCCCGACGACTGCCGCTCGCTCGACGATCTCGCGCGCTTCCCGTTCACCACGAAGGCCGATCTGCGCGATCACTACCCGTTCGGGATGTTCGCGGTGGAGCAGTCACAGGTACGGCGCATCCACGCCTCGAGCGGGACGACGGGCCGCCCCACGGTCGTCGGCTACACCGACCGCGACCTCGACACCTGGTCGGACGTCGTGGCCCGCTCGATCCGCGCGGCAGGCGGGCGGCCCGGGCACAAGGTCCATGTGGCGTACGGATACGGACTGTTCACCGGCGGCCTCGGCGCGCACTACGGGGCCGAGCGGCTCGGCTGCACGGTCATCCCCGCGTCGGGCGGGATGACGGCCCGCCAGGTCCAGCTGATCCAGGACTTCCGGCCCGAGATCATCATGGTGACGCCGTCGTACATGCTGACGCTGCTGGACGAGTTCGAGCGCCAGGGCGTCGATCCGCGGTCGACCTCGCTCAAGGTCGGGATATTCGGCGCGGAGCCGTGGACCGAGGAGATGCGGCGCGAGATCGAGGAGCGGTTCGCGATCGACGCGGTCGACATCTACGGACTGTCCGAGGTCATGGGCCCCGGCGTGGCCCAGGAGTGCGTGGAGACGAAGGACGGCCTGCACATCTGGGAGGACCACTTCTACCCGGAGGTCGTGGATCCGTTCACGGGCGAGGTGCTGCCGGACGGGCAGGAGGGCGAGCTCGTCTTCACCTCCCTGACCAAGGAGGCGATGCCGGTGATCCGCTACCGCACCCGGGACCTCACGCGGCTGCTGCCGGGAACGGCGCGGGTGTTCCGGCGGATGGAGAAGGTCACGGGGCGCAGCGACGACATGATCATCCTGCGCGGGGTGAACCTCTTCCCGACCCAGATCGAGGAGATCGTCCTGCGGACACCCAATGTCGCCCCGCACTTCCAGCTGCGCCTGACCCGCGAGGGCCGGATGGACGCCCTGACGGTGCGTGCGGAGGCGCGCGGTGAGGCGTCG
Source organism: Streptomyces sp. NPDC001970 (assembly GCF_053594115.1). Classification (NCBI taxonomy): domain Bacteria; kingdom Bacillati; phylum Actinomycetota; class Actinomycetes; order Kitasatosporales; family Streptomycetaceae; genus Streptomyces; species Streptomyces sp. NPDC001970. Next base: position 85,359 of record NZ_JBSFDW010000015.1, read on the forward strand.
CCGCAGCAACGGGAGGCCGCCGCCCGGGAGATCGCGGCGGCGGTGAAGGACGGCATCGGGGTGTCGGTGGGGGTGGAGGTCGTCGACCCGGAGACCCTGGAGCGGTCGGTGGGCAAGATCAAGCGCATCGTGGACCTGCGGGGCTGAGGCCCGAGCCGGGGCGGGGGCGCAGGGGCCGCTGTTCGGGGCGCGTCTCCCTGGCCCCGGCCCTTCCCGGCACGGGCCCCGCCGCGAGGGCTTCCGGCTTTTCGCTCGACGGGGGCTGTCTCCGACCGTGCAGGCGGACCGGACCCTGCCGCACAAGAGGGTTCGTGCGTGGCGTTGTGCGTGCGTTCGCTCCGCACGGCGTGTGCAGCGGGCAGGCTTCGGCCGGCCGGGACGCGGACACCGGTCGACCGGGGCGGAACGGCTGCCTACCTCACCCCGAGCGGGCCGAGTATCGGCACGATCACCTGACCGGGGGCCGCCCAGCCACATGTGCTCGTCCTCGGCGGTCACCGTGAGCCCGAACTGATCGGCGTCCGGCGAGTCGAGCTCGACATCGTCGCGACAGGTCCGCTGCTCAGTGCAGTCGGTCGGCTCCGTCGTGCTCGCCCGCACCCGGCGGTCCCGCCTCGCGCAGATCGCGCCATCCCGGTCGGTCACCCGCGCGGATCGACTTTGCCCCACGTGTGTCGGAGACGAGAAGAAACGGAGCACATGGTCACATAGGGGCATGGCGGAAGGTGCGCGCGGGCCTGACGATGTCCCGATCGACCGGACCGAAAGCTTCGGGGAACGGCTGCTGGGCGTGCTCCTCGACCGGGCCCACCATCTGCCGCCGCAACTGATCGCGCCGCTGATCGCAGAAGAGATCGGCAAAATCGGCGGTCGTGACGTCTCGGTACTCCTCCAGGACTTCGAACAGCTGATGCTTGTGCCGCTGCCGGGGAGAGGGCTCGTGGCCGGCGCGGCCGAACCGATCACGGGCTCCCACGCCGGCCGGGCCTTTCTGGAAGCCACGTCCGTGGAAGTGCCCCAGGTGGACGGTATCCGGATGTATCTGCCTCTGCTCGGCAGCGACCAGGTGGGGGTTCTCGGCGTCACCATGGACAACGTGGATGACGACGACCGCAGGCTCTTGCGGCGGCTCGCTGCCCTGATCGCCGACATCCTGGTGACGAAGAACAGCTACACCGACCAGTTCACGAAGACCCGGCGCCGGATCGCGATGACCGTGGCCGCGGAGATCCAGTGGTCGCTGCTGCCCCCGCTGATGATGTCCGTCCCACAGGTCGCGGTGGCGGGAGTGCTCGAGCCCGCCTACCAGGTCGCCGGCGACAGCTTCGACTACGCCCTGAACGACGACATCCTCCACCTGGCCGTGATCGACGCGATGGGTCACGGGCTGGGCGCCGCCGTGATGGCGACCGCGGCGATCGGCGCCTACCGTCACGCCCGCCGCGCCGATGTGGGCCTGTCGGAGATCTACGCGTTCATGGACCAGGTCATTGCCGAACAGTTCGGGCCCGAGCACTTCGTCACCGCGCAGATGATGCGTCTCAACGTCGCGACAGGACATCTGCAATGGGTGAACGCCGGCCATCCGGCACCGCTCCTCATCCGTGACCGGCGCGTCATCCAGCGGCTGGAGAGCTGGACCACTCTTCCGGTCGGCTTCGGCGGAGAGGATCCCCGCGTCAGCGAGTTGGAGTTGCAGCATCGCGATCGCGTGCTGTGCTTCACCGACGGTCTCATCGAGGAACGCGCAGCAGGAGGAGGAACCGAGTTCGGCCTTGACCAATTGATCGGCATCGTCACGAGGGTCGGGGCCAGGGAGAGGGACGTACGGGCCACGGCGCGGGTTCTCTCCCACGCCCTGAAGCGCGCGCGAGGCGGGGTCACCAGCGACGACGCAACAATTTTCCTCTTCGAGTGGCGCGGTGGAACCGCCGACCACGTTGCCACCGTGAGGTAGCCGGAAGGCCAGGCACCGGCCGGTGTTTGTCCGTCCGTGCCCGCTCGCGCGGTCCGAGCCGTTGGCAGAAGGCCGTTCCGGATGAGCGGCAACAGCCTCGCGACGTCGGTTCTGCCGACAGCAAAGAAGCCCAAGGTGCATCACCTGGGGCTACTTTGCCGGAGCGAGTGACGGGGGGCGAACCCTCTGTCCGAGCTGGGGAATCACGGGCGGGTCCAGAGCCGGCCGGCCTGCTGACCGGCCGCAATGGGTGGGTGAGGCGATCTCGTGGAACGGTTCTGGGCTCCTCGTCGACCGCGGTTGTCCGCTCTGCCATCCCGCCCAGGCCACGACGGCGGATCCCGCAGGCCTTGCTTCTGCACTGGATCCGCCGGGCCCGTATCAGTGCTTGAAGGCGTCCTTCGTCTTCTCCTTGGCCTGACGAAGGTCACCTTTCGCCTTCTCGGCGCGACCCTTGGTCGTCAGACCTTCGTTGCCCACAGCCCGGCCGGCACTCTCCTTCACCTTGCCCTTGGCCTGTTCCGCTTTGGCCTTCGCCTTCTCACTCTTGGCCACGACACTCACATCCCGTTTCCCTCAAAACTCAATGATAACTTCCACCTCACCCGAAAAATGGCCCTTAAACGCAATCACGCCGACCACGCCGATGCCGACCGCGGCGATCAAGACAACGCGGTCCGAGGATGAGGATCATTGAAGCACTCCTTGGATCGGCTTTCCCCGAGGAAATTGTGCTGTCCGGCTGCTTGCGGCACCAGCCGCGTCCACCCCTGAGAACGATCTGCAATCCCCTCCACCGGTCGGCATTCGGCCCTGGGCTCTCGGACCGAGACGGCAGCCGCCCCAAAAAGGGGCTCAAGTGGGCATGCCCGGAGTTCACCCCTTGTCCAGACGTCACATCATCCCGCTCCGGTGCGACTGGATCGGTAGATTCTCGTACGGCGCGCACGGACTTACCGGGGGGTTCTCGGTCTTCGGCTATGAGGTCACGAGTTCGACCGGGACGCTCTTCCTCTGCGGCATCACTATCGGAGCGGCGGCTGTGCTCGGGCCGGCGCTGCTGCTGATCGGGGCGCGGCGCGCCAGTCGCCGCCGCATGGTATGCAGCTGCCGGGAGGCGCACACGCTGGTCAAGGCGAGATCCGCGTTTGCCCCTGAGAAAGCCGGAAAGCTGTGACGAGAGAGGGGGCGTCCGAAGAGGACGTCCCGCGCACCGGAGGGCGTCATGATCATCCTCGGAGTCATTCTGCTCGTCATCGGCCTCTTGGCCGGCATCGGTATCCTCTGGACCATCGGCATCGCCCTGGTCGCGATCGGGGTTCTGCTGTGGATTCTGGGAGCGGTAGGACACGCGGTCGGCGGACGACGGCACTACTGGTAGCCCGCGCGGCACTTGCGTCAGGGCAGTCGGCTGAACATGTCGGCGACACCCTCCCCGCGCAGCGATGCGCGTCAGCACGAGCTGACGGAAAGCTCCGGCCCTGCGCCGGCTCGCTACGCCTCCAACCAACGGAGACTGGCCGAGTGGCGGCACCCACGTCAGGTGGTCGGCTCCCGCAGTCATGAGCTGCAGGGCTGTCCCGCAGTCATGAGCTGCAGGGCTGAACGACGGCCCAATACCCCACCGTCCGCGGATCGTCCCCGGATTCGGCGGAGACAAGTGCGCCCTCCGACGGGGACAACGGCCTGGCCAGAGGACGGGCAGAACCCGTCTGCGCAAGGCAGCCGTCGTCAGCATGGTTCGGTGCTCTGCCATCGAGGGCCGCTGTCTCACCTCCGCTGGACCGGTGGCTCCCAACGGCTCGACGGGGACGGGCCGTCACAGTGTGGTTGGGGCCACCTGGTCCCGCGTCTCGCTCCTACCGGGATCGCGCCTCCCGGTCTTCATCGGCGGCCTCGTCCTCCCATTCGTCCTCCTCGACGTCCCCTTCTTCTTCGTCCTCGGCATCGCCGTCTTCGTCTTCCGCGGTTTCGTACTCGCCGTCATTCTCCGAGTCCTCGGCCTGTGCTGCTTCTTCCTCTTCCAGTGCTTCTTCGTGCGACATGACGACTTCGCCGTCCCGGATCTCGCCGCGCCAGCCTTCCGGCTCTTCATCGGTGAGAGTGACGTACCGCTGGAAGTGCTTGAAGTCCAGGCGCATCCGGCGGCCCTGGGCCCGCCAAATATTTCCGGTCTTCTCGAAGAACCCGGACGGGTAGTACTCCACGACCAGGACGATCCGCGTCAGCGTCGGAGCCAGTTCGTGGAAGCTGACCGCACCCTTGGTGCTGCCCTTTGCTCCTTCGGAGGTCCAAGAAATCCGGTCGTCCGGGATCTGCTCCTGAACCGTCGCTTTGAAGCTGCGGGAGGAGGGGCCGACCTTGACCTTCCAGTCGCTGGTCATCTCGTCGCTCATCGAGACGCTGCGAACCCCCTTGGTAAAGCTGCTGAACTCCTCGTACTGGGTCCAGTAGTCGTAGGCCGTGCGAAGGGGCACACCGACATCGAGGACCTCGATGATGTTCATGCTCTTGTTACCGCTGGACTTGCCCTTGCCGCCACCGAACGCCTCCTTGGCCTTGTCCACGACACTGTCCTTGAGGCCTTTGGCCTTCTCGGACAAGAACGCCTTCACGGGGGATTCACCCCCGAGGATGCGCGAGCCAATCTTGAGCAGTGACCCACCGTTGTCGGCGACATCGGTGAGCTGCCCCGTGAGGTCCGTGAGCTTGTCGCTGGCTTTCTCCGCGAGCCGTTCCACCTGTGAACCGACGAAACCCGACAGCGCCTCACCCAGTCCGCCCGCCCCCGATCCCTGCGTCTCCGGCTTTTTCGTGTCCTTCCCGGCCATGGTGGGCTACCTCCGGCGATCGGCACGCTTGGATATCTTCTTCGCCGCCCGCCCTGAAGATGCCGCCTTCTTTGCGGGGGCCTGCTTCCTGGTGGCGGACTTCTTGGCCGGAGCTGCCTTCTTCGCGGCCGGCTTCGCCGCAGAGGTCTTCTTCCTCCGGGATGGCTCCTTCGCCGCTGCCGCGGAAGAACTGCGGGCAGAGGTGGCCCTCTCGCGCCTGGACGCGGTACCTCTGTCGGGCCGAGCCGGCTTCCGGGAGCTTGTCCGGCGCTGCGGGCGCTCGGGTTCAGGCTCCTCCGCCTCTTCCTCCTCCGGCTCCTCTTCCTCGTACTCCTCCTCCGGCTCTTCCTCTTCCTCCTCCGGCTCCTCCTCTTCCTCGTACTCCTCCTCCGGCTCTTCCTCTTCCTTCTTGCCGAGGCCGGCCGTGCGGTCACGGAGCGTGTCCGCGAGTGTCCCCATGCCGCGAGTGGCAGCAGCTGTCACTGCCTTGCGGCCGGCGTCGAGGAACTCCCCTTTCAGCTGGTCCTGTAGGTCGGCGACCTGCGGGATCTCCCCCAGCCTGCGCATTCCCTCGGCAGCGAGCTGGCGCGGCTCGAGACCGAACCGTCTGCCCGCCAGATAGGTCCCCACGCTCAAGGCGAGCTTGCCCTTCTTCGTACGGCCCAGCACGTAACCGCCGGCAATGGCCGCGGCGAGAGCCAACTTGGTCTGATCGTCCATGCGCCCGTCACCTTCATCGTTCCCTCGGGGGCCCGCCTGTGCCGCGCAAAGTGCTGCTGTCAGTGGTCTCCCCCAACAACAGCCACTGCGGCCGAATTCAGGAGCGCAACGAAGGGGGAACCTGGTCCGCTCGCTTCGGTGGGGCCGGCCATCCACAGCCCGGCCATCCACAGCCCGGCGATTCCGGCCCCGAAGGGCGGTCGCCTCGGCACGAGAGCCCTCACTCAATGCCGGTCCTGTATTCACCAGTCTCGCCCGAATCGTGTCGGTCGCATCTTGAGAAGCTCTGCCTCCTGCCACGGAGGCGGCCCGCTGCGGCAGGAGGCGTAGTTTCCGGTCGCTGGAAGTCAGCGCCGACTGCTGCAGCGGACCCGTGTGCGGCAGATGCTTGATGTGCCGCCGTGACGATGGCCCGGCCGTTGTGTCCTTCTAGTGCCCGCCGCGGTTCGGCCGGTGTTCCAGCAGAGATTCGGCCGGTGTTCCAGCAGAGAAGGGCCCGAGAGCATGCCTGGCGCAGGGAGGTTGTGCAGGTGACGTCGCCAGCCGGTGTCGGTTCACAGTCCGCCTCCCCGGCTCCGGAGGTGGCACTGGATGATGCCACCTTGGTGGTCCGCGCCCGTGACGGCGACACACGCGCCTTCGAAGTGCTGGTGCGCCGTTATCAGGGGCCGATGTACCGCTTGGCACTCCACATGCTCTCCAACCGTGGCGACGCCGAGGACGTCGTGCAAGAGGTGTTCCTGAGCGCTTGGCGGCAACTGGGGCAACTACGGGACGACGCGGCCTTCGTGGGCTGGCTCTACCGGACGACGACCAACCGGTGCCTGAACCTGATCCGAGCACGCAGACCAGTTGCCGAAGCTGACCTGGATAGTCGCGAGTCCGCCGAGGCGGCTGGATCGCCTGAGCGGGCGGCACAGGTCAACGAGCAGTTGATCGCGCTCGCAGCCGCTCTGACGCAGCTGACACCCGAGCAGCGGGCCTGCTGGCTACTGCGGGAGGTTCACGGGCGCCCCTATAAGGAGATCGCGCGAGCCACGGGCACGACCCAGACAGCAGTACGCGGACGCATCGCGCGCGCTCGAGCGCAGTTGGCGGAGGCGATGTCCCCATGGCAATGAGCGACGCCCAAGGCTACATGCTGCCGTGCGGCCGCTCTGTCGACACGGTGTGGGAACGGCTCGATCCGATGGATACCGGCGTGGCTGACGCCCATGAGCTCACCTGCGAGTACTGCTCTGCTGCTCGGCAGTGCCTGGTGATCCTGCAGGAGGTGACCGGCAGGCTGGCCTCGGAGGAGACCGGGCCTCCGCTGGGCTTGACGGGCCGAATCATGTCCGCGGTGCGCGCAGAAGTCCGCCGTCACCACATGCTCGCGCTGCCCACCCCGGAGCCGGGCGGGGTGCACATCAGCGAACAAGCGGTCGCCGCGGTGCTGCGTCGCGCCGCCGATTCCGTCGACGGTGTGCGCGCGCGTCGCTGCCGGATCACCGTCACGGAGACTGAGGGCGCGATGGAGGTGGCGATGAGCCTCGCGGTGGCCTACCGCAGGTTTTCCGCCAACGCTGTCGACGAGGTCCGCGAGCGGGTCCGGGCAGCCGCTGCAGCACGGGTCGGGATAACCCTGGTGCGTCTGGACCTGACCGTGGAGGACCTCTACGACGCATGACGCCCCGGGGATCGGGCAGCAGACCGTTGAGACTGGCTGAAGCACAAGGACCTGGTGCTCGCTATGACAACGACCGTGCCGGACGACAAGGCCAGGGTTCCCCACTCTCAGTGGGTCATCGCCGAGCCCGTGATCGCCGCAGTGGCCGCCCGAGCCGCTGTCGGCGTCCCTGGTGTTGTGCGACTCGAACCCGGCCTGACCGGGCTCGCCTCCCAGATGACTCGTTCAGCACGCCAGAAGATCAACGGCCTCACCCCAGCCCCGACCGAAGGTGTGACGGCCACGGCCGACCACTCAGCCGTGCCATCGACCCTGCGCGTGTCCATCGACCTGGTCACCTCCGGGCAGGACCAGGCTGCGGCGGTGGCACAGGCCGTTCAGCGCGAGGTCACGCGCGCGGTCGGCGATGCCACGGGCCTCACCCCGCAGGCCGTCGTGGTGTCGATCATGGACATCGGCACGTACGGGACCGGTGCGTGGTGACACCGCGAACAGAGATGGCCCACTCACTCCTGGCCGCCCTGGGCAGGATCCGCGGCCTGCGCCCAGCGACCCCCTCCACCACCCACATCGGCTCACGCGTGCCGTGGAACCTCGACACCTTGGCCGTCGGCATCGACGACGAACTCATCGAGATCCGCGTCGTCGCCCTCGCCCTCCCTCTTCCTCCGACCCTGCGCGAAGCCGAGGCCGCCCTGCACGCGACCCTGAGGGGAACCCAGTGGACGAACGCCCGGCTGCGCCTCGTCGTCACCGACATCGATGCCGCCGCCCTCACCCATCTCGATTTCGCGAGTGACGCCGGTGCGTGAGGGGCCATGACGTTCTCCCCTGCCACGGGTCCTTCAGGTGTGACGAGCGCACAACTCGTCCAGATCCAGGAACCGAGGAAAACACCATGACGAACCCGGCCACCACGAACAGTGCCGATCACTCCGCTTTCGCCGCAGCTGACGCGGCCAAGAGCCCCACCACCCCATCGGGAGCTTCCCCGGCACGAGCCTCCGGGCAGGGGTCCACCACCATCGCCGACGTCGTCGTCCAGAAGATCTCCGGGATAGCCGCTCGCGAGGTACCCGGCGTATACGAGCTGGGTGGCGGAGCGGCACGGGCGTTCGGCGCAGTCAAGGGGCGAATCCCCGGAGCCTCGGCCAGCGCCGGACAGGGCGTCTCTGTCGAGGTCGGTCAGAAGCAGGCGGCTGTGGACCTGCAGATGCTGGTCGAGTACGGCGTGTCCATACCCGAGCTGGCCAAGGACGTCCGCAACAACGTCATCGACTCCGTCGAGCAGATGACGGGCCTGGAAGTCGTCGAGGTCAACATCAACGTCAATGACGTACACATCGCCGCTGACGACGGTGACGGCGACGATCAGGGTACCGGCGACCGCGTCCAGTAGCTGCCGCCAGGCCCCGGCGCCCGCAGGACGCCGTGCATCACCGCGGTGCGTACGGGGACCTCACCCATGAATCCACGCCGCGAAAGGGCCCCGCGGCCTCGCACGTCCCGACTCATCGCCGCACGGCGCACCGTCAGGGCGACGTAAGGAGAATTGACATGACGTCCACTCAGATGGGGCTGCTGACAGGGCTCGTACTCGGCCTCGCCGCCGCGTTCGGCGGTTTCGACACCTTCCTCATCGTGCTCGTTCTCGGGACGGTCGGGCTACTGGTAGGGCGCTACCTCGACGGCAAACTCGACCTCGCCCAGCTCACCGGCCGTGACAGGGGCGACTTCCATGAACACCGTGATCACCACGTCAGTTGAGGCCGAGGCCGAGGCGGCGCAGCGCGGCACCACAACGATCTCCGACCGCGCCGTGGAACGCATCGCCACCCGGGTGTTGACCGAAGTCGAGCACATCGGCGGAACAGCCGGCCGGATACTCGGCATAACCGCCCCAGGAGAACGTGCCGACCACTTGGCCCGGGTCACCGCGAAGGTCAGTGGCGACTCAGTTGCGGCGCTCGATGTTCGCCTGTCCGTCGTCTATCCACAATCCGTCGCCCGCACCACCGAGGACGCCCGCGCATGCTTGGTACGCCGCGTTGCGGACCTCACCGGTCTGACCGTGGCCCGTGTCGACATCACCGTCACTGCACTGCGCGTTCCCGACTCCCCCACCAGGAGAGTCCTATGAAACGCCGACCCCGCCGCACCATCCCCGCCACTCTCACCGCGCTGGTCCTGCTGGCCGCCTGCGTCCTGGTCGCCATCGTCGCCATTCAGCTGGCCATCGGCCGGACTCCGATCATCAGCTACCGCTCCGTCACCGGCACCCTGCACAGCACCCACTGGAACGACACCGCCCCCCTCATCGCCGGCGGCGCATTCGCCCTGCTCGGGCTGCTCCTGCTGCTCGCGGCACTCCTGCCGGGAAAACCGGTAGTCCTGCCGCTTACCGGTGGCATGGACGCCGGCGTCACAAGGCGCAGCCTGCGCCACGCCCTGCACAACACCGCCGCGACTGTCGACGGGGTCACCCGAGCGAAGCTGAAACTGGGCCGCCGCACGATCGTCGCCCGCATCCGCACCGACCGGACCAACACCGCGGGGCTCACCGATGCCGTCCGCGGCGCCCTCGATCAGCGCCTCGACCAGGTCACCCCACTCACCCGTCCGGCAATGAAGATCCAGCTCCGTGCCACCAGGAACGCACCATGACCAGCCTCAACCGCCCGGCCTGCCTCAACCGCGCCCTGCTCGCCGTCTTCGGTCTCCTCCTGCTCGGCTCAGGCTCCTTCGCTGGGGCGGCTCACTTCGGGCAACTCGCCTTCCTCGATTCGGGCGCCGCACTCATTCCTGCCGCCGCCGACCCGTCCACCTGGGTGCTGTGGGTCGCCGCCGCCACTGCCATCGTGCTGGGCCTGGTCATGCTGCGCTGGCTCGCTGTGCAATTTGCCCGGCGCCCCAAGACCCACACCTGGCACCTCGAGCAGAATTCCGAGCAGGGCAGTACCGAACTGGCCGCGAACACTGCCACCGCCCCGTTCCTCAGTGAAGTCACCACCTACCCCGGCGTCCACCACGCCCGCGCCACGCTCGCCGGAACCCGTCAAAACCCCACCCTCGCAATGGTGATCAGCACCGAGCAGGGCGGTGATCTGACCACCATCAACGATCACCTCAACTCCCACGGGCTGCCCCGGCTCCGTCAAGCACTCGACCTCGACACCCTCCCCCTCACCGTCGAGTACCGCCTGACCACCCACACCGGCACCCGCGCACACTAGCCCTGGCATCGGCATGGCCGGGTCCTACTTCTCAGTGGCGTCGCCGTCAGGGGCCGCAGAAAGACGTGGCCGGCAGGCCTTCGACCCCTCCGAGAACACCAGACCCAGAGAACACCAGACCCATGGGTGCCGGTGCGACTGATCGGCCGGAGCGTCCGCGCGATGCTGCACGGCTCCGAGCTGGTCGTTCATGACAGCCGCGAGGAGGTGCCCTTGGCATGAACGGCTGATCGCCAAAGGCCGATCCCAGCTGGAGCTGGACCACTACCTGGCGGCATCCCCGGGGGCGATGGCCCTTCGGGCGGTCGGTCCTCGGGCGCCCCGGTGCGCCCGGTTCCCCACGCAGGGCCGGCACGCCCGCGGCCCCGGACCGCGTCGACGACGTGCGCCGGGAGACGGACGCCGCCGGGGAGGCGGGTCTCGACGTCGTTTACGTGGAGGAGCCGCCGCTGCCGTTCCCCGTCGCGGCGGCCGTCAGGCTCGACGACCAGGTGCAGTTCCACCCCCGCAAGTTCCTGCTCGCCCTCGCCGTCGATCTCGTACGCCACGGAGGAAGGATCTTCGAACGCAGCCGCGTGACCGACCTGCGCGAAGGGGAGCCCTGCCGATTGACCACGAGTGCGGATCACCTCGTCCGGGCGGACGACGTCGTGGTGGCCACGCACCACCCCGTCTTCGACCGCGGGCTGCACTTCACGAGGCTGGAACCCAAGAGAGAGGTCGTCGTCGCGGGGCCACTGCCGCCGGACGCGATCGCGCCGGACGGCATGTTCCTCACGCCGGAGGAGAACACCCGGTCCTTCCGCACCGCTCCGCATGACGAGCACGGCCGGATGCTGATCGTCACCGGCGAGAAGTTCAACCCGGGCGCCCCGAACGACAGTGGCGCTGCCGCGCACTTCGAGACCCTCACGACCTGGGCCGGGGAGCACTTCACCGACTTCACCGTCACCCACCGCTGGGCCACGCAGGACACCTTCCCCACCGACCACGTGCCCTACGTGGGCCGGCTTCGCCAAGGAGGCCATCATGCGTACGTGGCAACGGGATTCGGCGGCTGGGGCCTGAGCGGGGGGCGTGATGGCGGGCCGGCTGCTCACCTCCCTGATCACGGACGCCGCGTCACCGTGGGCCGAGCTCTACGACCCCGTCCGGCTCCACCCGGTCGCCGAGGGGCCCGCGATGCTGCGCCTCGGCGCGAAAACGGTCAGGCACCTCGTCGGCGACCGGCTGCCGGGCGGGCATGCCGACTCCGTGGACGACATCGGCCCGGGCCAGGGTGCGGTGCTCCGCGGCCACGGTGAAGGACCGCTGGCAGTGCACAGGGATCTGTCCGGGACGCTGCACCGTGTGTCTGCCCGCTGCACGCATCTGGGCTGCATCGTCCATTTCGACGAGGCCGAGCGCGCCAGGGAGTGCCCTTGCCACGGCTCCCGTTTCGACGTGGACGGTGCCGTCCTCCAAGGCCCGGCCGTACGCCCCTTGGAGCGGCCTCCCACGGACGACGACGGCAACGCACGGCAGTGAACCAGCAAGGGGCCCTGGCGGGCGGAGCCCGGACGGACGGTCCTCTCCGGATGCCGCCCGCCCCGGACCGGGCCGCGGCAGACCGCGATGGTCCTGACGTACAACCGACTGCCCACCGATCTGATCAGCTGACGCGCCGGACAAAAGAGCCTGCCTCCGTGCTCCCGCCCACACGTGGGTGAGAGAGCGGAACGAGGAGCAGACGTCGTCAACGTGATCTTGGGCCAGTGGGAGGGCCCCGCTTCCGAACGAGACGCGAGCGAGCACAATCTTCGCCGGCCGACTCCGACACCCCCTGGCACTCCCTGGCCTCTGCCCGACGCGATTCACCAGACCGTGAGACCGGGGGGCGGCTCTGCTGAGGCTGGAGACGGCGCATGCCCGCGAGGGAATCCCGGATGGTGCGCGGTGGCCGCGATCCAGGGACATCGGTGCCGAGCTTCCGTCGCTGATCAGCGCGCTGACCGACTACGTCTGACCTGTCACCCGCGTCGGACTGGACGCCACAACCTTGGAGGAACTGCCGACACGGCTGACTGTCGACGACCGGGTCGTGCGTATCGGCTCCCTCCCGGTCGGTGACGACACCATCCTCATCACCCGAGGCGATCGGGACTGTTTCAGCCTGCTGGTGGTCCCACCGGACACGACTCTGACGCAGCAGGCGCCGCCATGGCCAGGGCGGTCCGCGCCGACAACGTCACCGACGCCCCACCAGAGCTTCATCGAAACCAACCCGCCACGGCACGTCCCCTCACATGACCTCCGTCGGCGGCAGTGCACTCCCGGGACGTGAGCGATGCTCCGAGACCAGCACTCTAGATACGGGCGAACCTCTCGCTCTGGTCGGCGAACTCCTGGGCCATGGAACTGCTGACCGTGGGTTGGGTCTCACGGATCGTGTTCAGGTAGTCGTCCGTGGTGGGGCGGGTCCTGGTTCCGCTGTCGAAGGTGCGCTCGAACTGGGCCTGCGAGACGGTACGTGCGACGTGGGCGATGTCGGCGGGGGTGAACCCCTCACTGGCGGACGCGAGTCTCGCGCTGTCGGCCTTCGCGCCCGCTCGTGCCAGGTAGCTCGCCCACAGCGCGGCCCTGGCGCTGTGGTCGGGAGGGCCGATGGGCATGACGTAATCGAAGCGACCGTGCCGCAGGAAGGCCGAGTCCAGCGTGGTCACATTGTTGGTGGCGCAGACGAGCAGCCGCCCGTCCTGGCTCCGGAACCGCACAATCGCCTTGAGCAGCTCGTTGACGACCCCCACCGCGGTCGTGTCCGCGCCACTGCGTGTGGATGCAACCTCCTCGACCTCGTCGATGAAGACCAGAACGTGGTCGAGCTGGGCGATCTCGTCGAAGCGTCGGTTCAGTCCGGCCGCCAGCCCGTACTCGGCGGCGAGGCGTGCGGGGAACAGTTCGAGGAAGGGCCACGCCAGACGGCTGGCGATCGCGTGGGCGAAGGTGCTCTTGCCTGTCCCTGGCGGGCCGAACAGCATGACCGCGTGCGGAAGCTCCACTCCGTGCTGGGCGGCCAGTTCGGGATGGGCCAGCGGCAGGACCAGGCGGCGCTCGATCAGCTGCTTCTCCCGTCGCATGCCCGCGACCTTCTGCCACAGCCCCCCGGGTGGCAGCTCCGCTCCGAGCGAGGACAGCATGCTGATCGCCTGGGGAGTCACGGGCCCGCGCTTTTCGAAGAAGACCAGGCCCGAGCGGGCGTGGAAGTCGCAGTTTCGCAGAGCGGCGGCACCGGTCTCCCCCTCGGGCAGGGCCGCGTGCACCGCGCGGACGCCGCCGGCGAAGAGCCGGTGCTCAAGGGCCGTGATCAGGGCACTGCCCAGCCCTCGTTGCCGCCAGGTGGGTGCCATGCAGATGCGCAGGATCCACGCCCGGTCGCCCTCCAGCCTGCTCACCGCGGCGCCGACCATCACATCGTTCGCCATGGCCACCACGGCCGGATGGAGGGCTTGGAGGGCAGCTACGGCGTCGGAGAGCGGGAAGAGGGGAGGCTCTCCGGTCGTGCCGCTCTCCGTGTCGACGCGGATCACCGCCTCGAGATCATCCTGGGAGTAGTCCCTGATAAGCCAACCCGTCATGATCAGCTCCGCGTGCTTGGCCGTACTCCCATCATCAGCTGCCACCAGTGGTGTGACGAGCGGACCCTGGGGACCCGGCGATCTGCTGGGGAAAAGCTGCTCCATCACGAGGTCGTCGGATCATCGGTGGTGGCGCCGCGCCACCCGATGTGGAGGAGCGTCGCATCGTCGGTCATGATCGCGCCTCGTGCGTGCGTGAGCGTGAGGGAAAGGGAGCGGGCCACTGCCCGGGCTCCTTGCTCGGCACGCAGCCGGCTCACTCCAGGACGGCGAGGTGGTCGGCGGCGCCCCCGCGCCACTCGATAAGGAAGAGGGTCGCGTCGTCACTGGTGCTCCCGCCCCGTTCCTGTTTCAGGGTGTGGGAGAGCGAGCGCACCACCGCCCGCACTCCCTGCTCCGTCTGCTCGATGCGGTTGACCCAGTGGATGAGTTGTTCCTCGCCGAACTGGTCTTCGCCGGCTTCGTGCTCCTCGATCAGGCCGTCGGTGAAGCACAGCACCCGGTCGCCGCGTTGGAGCATCTGCTCACTGACCTGGGGCTCTTCACCGCCGAAGCCGACCGGGAGGGTGGTCGGGCTCCGCAGTTGCCGCAGGACCTGGTGGTTGCGGATCAGCAGGGGCGCGGGGTGGCCCGCGTTGACCCACTGCAGGTGGCCCGTTGTGATGTTCAGGCGCATCATCTGCGCGGTGACGAAGTGTTCGGGCCCGAACTGCTCGGCGATGGCCCGGTCCATGAACGCGTAGATCTCGGACAGGCCGATGCCGGCACGTCTGGCGTGCCGGTAGGCACCGACGGCGACAGTGGCCATCGTGGCGGCGTCCAGGCCGTGGCCCATTGCATCGACCACCGCCAGGTGCAGGATGTCGTCGTTGAGGGCGTAGTCGAAGCTGTCGCCGGCGACGTTGTAGGCGGGCTCCAGGATTCCTGCCACCGCGACCTGCGGCACGGACATCGCCAGCGGCGGTAGCAGAGACCACTGGATCTCCGCGGCCACGCTCATGGGTTCGCGGCGCCGGGCGAGGAAGAACTGGTCGGTGTAGCCGTGCTTGGTGACCAGCATGTCGGCGATCAGGCCGGCGAGCCTGCGCAGCAGGCGCCGGTCGTCGTCATCGACGGTCCCCCGGGTGAGGGCCAACACTCCCACCTGGTCGCTGCCGTCCAGCAGCGGCAGATACATCCGGACGCCGTCGGCCTGCGGGACCTCGACAGTGGTCGCACGCAGGAAGGCCGTGCCGGCGTGGGAGGCACCGATCGGCTCGGGCTCACCGACGACCAGCCCCCTGCCGGGCAGCGGCACGAGGAGGAGCTGCGCATAGTCCTGCAGGAGTATCGAGATGTCCTGGCCACCGACCCTGGCCACCTCTTCCGCGATCAGTGGGGCGATCAGCTGCGGCGGCATCTCGTGTGCCCGGTCCAGCAGCACTCCCAGCAGCCGCTCACCGAATCCCTCCGACCGGTCCACCGCGCCGTTGCCGGGCTGCTGATCACCCTCCGCCATAGCAATGTCCTTTCACCCACCCGCCTGGTTTCGCCTTCACCTGCTGGGCCGACTACCTCCGACGGGTCGGACACCTGGCAGCCCGTTGCCCGGCTTCGTACGTGCTGGGCCGCCTTGTGCACCGGAATCCGCTCGTTCCCTGCCGTCGCGCCGACAGTGCACAACGGCCCCGGTGTATACACACCGGGGCCGCCCTTCCGGGTCGGTTGCACGTGAGAGTGCACCGGCCCACTGACCATGCTATGCCTGTACCGCCTGTCCGGCAGAAGGGATCATTTGGGTCATGCGGCCCTTGGTCGGACAGGGCTTCAGCGCCCGTGTCACCCGCGTTTCTCCTCTTCGGCCTCCATGAGCCGGATTCCCTGATGTGTCAGTGTGACCATCGCGGGTGTATTTCCTTGTGCCCAGTCGACGGCGATGAGTCCCTCGCCGACCAGATAGGCGCAAGCGGCGGCCAGATCCTGCTCGGGGACCTGGAGGTCGTCGTGCAGCTTCGCCCCGGTGACGCCGAGGAGGCGATTGCCTTCCGTGGCCTCGTACAGGGTCTTCATGATCGCTTCGCGGTACTGCTTCCGCTCGTGGAGTGTTGCCATGATTGCCGCCGACTCGTGCCGGGCGCCGTCGAGAGCCCTCGCCTCAGACCTCGTCCGTCTGCGTGACGTCCTGCTCGGAGGACTGACTGGCTTCCAGCCAGGACCGCGCCCGCTCTGCCGTGTGCGTGGTGTCCACAGTGAGGTGGAGGCGGGTTCCGCCGTCGTTGCCCGCGGGGTAGCTGCGCTGTTCGGTGGCGGCGAAGCAACGGCGGAGCACCTCTGCGACCCGCCGGGCGGCCTCGGGAGACGCGGCGACGATGCGTACCTCGGTTCGCCCGCCCGAAGGTGGTTCCGGTGGCTTCATGGTGACCTCGTTCATCGGGGCGATGTGCCGGTGGGCGGGCGCCGTGGCGCCGCGCAGCCACCGCCCCCGGTCAGGAGAAAGGTCTGCGTCATCCGGCCCCCTCGTCGGGTTGCTTGCGGTGAGGGGTGGCGGCGGGCGATCCGGCGGCGGGCTCTGCCGGCCGTCGGCCCTTCCGGCTCCGTCGCCTGACTCCCGGCATGACATCGCCGTAGCGGAACGCGGCGATCCGTTCGTCGTGCTGCCCATTGAGCAGATGGATCCACAGCACTCCAATGATGATCATGGCGATGATCACGGACACGGTGATGGCGATCTCCATGTCGTTACATCCCTCGGGCGGAACTCGGGCGCCCGGTCGGGTCCGGGTTCCCGGCCGCCGCTGAGGCGTGCCCGCCTTCGGTCTCCCACTCCTCTTCCCGATTCAGCGTCTCCCTCGCGTCACGGGTGATGTCCTCGCGCGCCATCAGAGCGCTGGCGGTGAGGAGGCTGCCGGGGGTGGCTGCGGCGGACATCAGCCGGGCGGCGGCAGCCGCACCGGTCTCCGGTGGGATCACCAGCAGGTCCCAGCGGCCTGCGGTGCGGGAAAGAAGGATCAGCTTGTGCGGGTCCTGCTCATCCTTGAACCAGCCCACGTGCACCGTATGCCCCGCCACGGGCACCTTGCGCGGGATCACGGGCCAGTGCGACGGGTTCACCGTGACACGCGTGATCCGTCCCCAGCACGCGTCCAGCACGTCCATCAGGGCGGGCAGTTCACGGGAAAGATCGCGGGAGCGAGGCCACCAGGCGCCGTCCAGAAGACCTGGACCCGACCCGGCCGGGGTCAGAGACAGGCGGGCCGGTGGTGAGGGAACGCGCTCATTGATGATCGTACGGTCGATGGTCGCGGTCATGGCGCGAACCTGTCCCCGGGGCCCGTCTTCGACGTCCCGGCGTTGTTGCTCGCCGCGAGCGGCACCGGCATGGAAGCCGGTGTGCGAAATACTCCCGGTGCCTCCACTGTACTGCCGGGACGGTCCGATGAACTCGTGCGTGACCAGGGATTTCATCGGGAACCGGGTCTTGGGTTCGCGGCGCGTGGGTGAGCCTGGGGATCGCCACACGGAGTACGGTGAAACCGGCAGCCGCCGGGGACATCCCAGGCGATCAGCAACCGTACGCCGAACCCCGCAGACGGGTGAGCACACCATGTCCGACGCCGACACCCCGCGTGAATCGAAGCTTCTGCCGGACGCGATCCACAAGGTCGTAAAACCTGGAACGGCCCTCGTGCGGTTGGAGACGACACATACCCGTCAGGGAATTCTCGACGGTGCCTGGTGGCCGCGATCCCGGGACATCGGCGCCGAGCTTCCCGGCCTGATCACCGCACTGACCGAGCGCCTCGGACCTGTCACCCGCGTCGGCCTCGACACCGCCGCCTGGGAAGAACTGCCCACACGTTTGATTGTCGACGACCGGGTCGTGCACATCGACTCCTTCCCGGTCGGTGACGACACCGTCCTCATCACCCGAGGCGACCGGGATCACTTCTCCCTGCTGGTGGTTCCACCGGATGCGACGCCTGACGCGGCACGCGCGGCGATGGCCAGGGCCGTCCGGGCCGACAATGTCAGCCAGGCCGATCAGATCCTCATCGACACCGGCACCGGCCGAGCGCACCCGATTGTCACGGAAGACCCGTAGGCAGGCGATGTCCACCTGCCCGCTGCCGGATGGCCCCTGTCGACCGTGGTTCCCCGCTCGATGCGGCACGCATCTGGCACGCGCCACCAGGTTGATCACCGCACTTCCGCGTCCCGTCGCCCCGCTCGCGCGCGTCGGAGCGCCCTGGCAGATGCCGCCCCGGCCGAGGCCGGCCTGGGCGGGAAGCACCGGTCGGTGGCGTAGGCGTATCTCCCGGACAAGGGGAGTTGCCCGGAGCCGGTCTCAGGAGGCGATGTCGGTCATCGCGCCGCCGCCGGTGGTGACTCCGCCTTGCGGCTTGGACGCGGGGAAGGGGGGCGTGTCCTGTTGGCACGTTGTTCCGGCCGGCGGGAGGGTGCCGTCGATGAAGTAGCGGCTCTCGTGGTCGTTGACGCAGCTGCTGGGGTTGAGCAGTGCGGTGTGCCCGTAGCCGTTGTTGGTGAGCAGGCGGGCGTTGGCCAGTTCTCGGGCCATGGCCTGCGCGTCCCGGTAGGGAGTGGCGGGGTCGTAGGTGGTGCCGACCACCAGGACCGGGTGCGCCGTGGGCTTGTTCCACGGGCCGCGGTAACGGTTGGCGGCTACGGCCGGCCAGGTGGAACACGGCTCGCCGGCCCAGGTCCAGAAGCGTCCGGCATCGCCCGCACGGGTGGCACTGGCCTCCTCCAGCGCATGATAGGCGCCGGGGTTGCGCGGATTGGGACTGTCGGAGCAGAGCACCGCACCCGCCTGTTCATCGCCGGTGTACGGATTCGGGACCGGCGGTGCGGGTAGGGGTGGGGACTGCTCCGGGACGCGGCCCTGCCACAGGGCCTGCAGCCTGCCGGCGAGGAACGTCCATCCGGGGTGGACGACGTCGAGGCCGCTCACCACGTCAGCGACCGTCCTGCCGTACGTCCACGCGCCCTGCGGACGCTCCCTGAGGCGCTGCATCAGCTGGTCGAACTTGTCCCGGGTCGCTTCCGGGCTGCCGGCCGAGAAGGCGCAGCGGGCGGTGGTGGTGGAGCCGCACAGGGCGAGGAACCGGTCCAGAATTGCGGCGGCGCCGACGTCCGAGCCCATGCGCAGGAATGTCGGGAGCCGGGGGTCGTCGTCGGAGGCGTGGTTCGTCCAGGCCTGCGGGTCGATGTTGCTGTCGATGGTCATGGCGCGGACCTTGTCGGGGTACAGGTTGGCGTAGGTGGCGCCGAGGATCGAACCGTAGGAGATCCCGAGGTAGGTGAGTTGGGGGTCGCCCACCGCCTGGCGGAGCTGGTCGAGGTCGCGAGCGGTGTCGGCGGTCGACACATGGCGCAGGAGCTCGGGGTCACGCTGTTGGCAGCGCCGGGCCAGATCTTTGTACGCGGCGATCCAGGTCGTCCGCTGCTGTTCGCCCACCGGGAGGCCGGCCGGTTTGCTCGACATCCAGGCGTCGGCGTCCTCAGGAGTGTGGAAGCAGTTCACCGCGGTGCTGTTGCCGACCCCGCGTGGGTCCCAGCTGACGATGTCGAACCGCTCCCGCACCTCTCGCGGGAAGAACTCGTAATTCTGTGGCATCTGCACCGTTCCGGGGCCGCCGGGGCCGCCGGGGTTGAAGAACAGGGTGCCGATGCGCCGTCCGGGCCCGGTTGCCCTGCGTTTGACGACTGCCAGCTCAATGGTGCGGCGGCCGGGGTCGCGGTAGTCCAGCGGCACCTTCGCGGTCGCGCAGTCGAACTGATGGCCCTGGACGCAGGGTCTCCAGTCCAGCTTCGGGGCGGGCACCGGTGGTGACGGCGCGCCGGCCGCGGCGAGGTCCGGCCCGGTGAATATGGTGGAACAGGACACCGCTGCGGCGACGGCCGCGGCGCAGCGCCGGCGGCCCGCCGTGGATCCGGGTATGGGCATGCTCCGTCCTTCCGGCTTCATCGCTGAAAGCCTGATGCCACCGATGCCTTGGACATCGGCACGCACCCGCATAGACAGCACCGCGACCGGACAAGGCGCGCAAGCCAACCGCGGCCGAACGGGCCGACCGAGCTCCTCGAGGCGTGTACATCGTCGGCCGAGGCCGGCTGTGGTCCGAGGCCGACAGCCCTGGCGGTGAAAGTCGGATCCACTCCGACCCGGCGTTGACGGAGCTCCCGCTACCGGGGCCCGCGGCGTCGCCGGCCCTGTGCACACGTGGCCTCGCTGCGCTCGGAGGCGAGCAGGTCGGCCTGTGCTCCACGTCGGGCTCCGGCAGCTTCCCGACGAGGGGATCGATCCGGGTGACACGACCACCGCTGCGTTCGCGGCCCGGTCCCGCTGACGCGGCAGGCCGGTGACGGACCGCCCCCCACGACCGGCTAAGCTCGGCAGCTGCTCCCGGTTCCAGGGGAGCGGAAATCGCTTTGACGAAAGGCTTGTTGACTGTGTGGCAGGAGGCGCCGATCTACGACCGGCTCGTCACGGAGCGCGGTGACGTGCCCGCGCAAGCACGCCGGGAGGCCGAGCAGACCCTGCGGAGCCTGGAGCAGGTCATGCGGTCGGGCATGCCCCCGATGGGCGGGCTTCCGCAGCAGGCGCTGCCGTATCCGCCCGGCCCGTGACGTCAGCTGTCAGGCGAACCGGTCGCGCAGCTCCCGCTTGAGGATCTTCCCGCTGGCGTTGCGCGGCAGCTCGTCCACGAACAGCACCCGCTTCGGGGCCTTGAAGTGGGGAAGCTTCTCACGGGCGTGGGCCAGGATCTCGTCCTCCGTCACGTCGTCGCGCGGAACGACGACGGCGGTGACGGCCTCGATCCAGCGGTCGTCCGGGAGCCCGACGACCGCGGCCTCCGCAACCGATGGATGGGTGTAGAGAGCGTCCTCGACCTGGCGTGAAGCGACCAGCACTCCCCCGGAGTTGATGACGTCCTTCACCCGGTCGACGATGGTGTAGTAGCCCTCGCTGTCACGGACGGCGAGGTCACCGGAGCGGAACCAGCCGTCGCGGAACGCCTCCTCGGTCTCCTGGCGCTTGTCCCAGTAGCCCTCGCACAACTGCGGCGATCGGTAGACGATCTCTCCCGCGGTGCCGTCCTGGACGTCCTTGCCGTCCTCGTCGACGACCTTCGCCTCGACGTGGCGGACGGGACGCCCGCACGAGTCCATCCGCCCCTCGTGCTCGGCGGGCCCGAGCACCGTGGCGAGCGGACCGATCTCGCTCTGGCCGAAGCAGTTGTAGAAGGCGAGTTCCGGCAGTCGCTCCCGGAGCCGTTCGAGTACGGGCACGGGCATGATCGACGCCCCGTAGTACGCCTTGCGCAGGCCGCTCAGGTCGCGGGTGGCGAACTCCGGGTGGTCGGACAGTCCGATCCAGACCGTGGGCGGCGCGAAGAGACTGTCGGCGCGCCCCGCCTCCACCAGGTCGAAGATCCTTGCGGCGTCCGGCGCGTCGAGGATCGTGTTCTCCGCGCCGACGGCGAGGTACGGCAGCAGGAACACATGCATCTGGGCGGAGTGGTAGAGCGGAAGCGAGTGCACCGGCCGGTCGTCCGGCCGGAGGTCGAGCGCCTCGATCGCGCTCGCGTACTCGTGCGCCAGCGCCCGGTGGGTCATCATCGCGCCCTTGGGCAGCGCGGTGGTTCCGGAGGTGTACAGCAGTTGGACGAGCTCGTGGGCGTCCCGGTCGGCGTCGTACGGCCGCGGCTCGGCGAGTGCGGTCAGCAGCGAGTCGTCACTGTCGCGCAGGGGGCGCACGGCGAAGCCCGCCGGAACGCGCTCGGCGAGGCCCGGGTCGGCAAGGACCAGGGAACTCCCGGACTGGCGCAGGATGTACGCCAGATCCTCGCCGGTGAGGTTGTGGTTGACCGGGACGTGCACGAGCCCGGCGCGGGAACAGGCGAGGAAGGCGATCAGGTAGGCATCGGAGTTGTGCCCGTAGGCCGCGACCCTGTCGTACCGGCCGAGCCCGTGCTCGCTCAGCACGGCGGCCGCGGTGCTGACGGCACGGTCGAGCTCGGCGTAGGTCCAGGACCGGTCGCCGTAGCGGACGGCGGTGCGGTCGGGGGTGCGCCGGGCACTGCGGCGCAGCACGCCGTCGACGGTGCTGCTGAGGAGACGATCCGTGACTGCCATGGCTGGATCCTGGGCGGCGCCGCCGCGCGGGTCAAGCATGCCGCACACACGGATACCGAACGGGATGTTGACACGGAGGGTCCGTGCTGCGTGCATGTACCAACCGGCCTTCATCACAGCCCTCTTGGGAGGCACGTTGCTCTTCCGCACGCGTCTGAGACACCTGGTCCTGGCGGGTCTCGCCCTGGTCACCGCCACCGCTTCACTGCCGCCCGCCGCGGCCGCCGGCTCCCGTGACCAGGACCGGCACCGTCCCTCGGGCGGCGGGCTGTCCGCCGTCATCCGGTACACCGAGTACGGCATACCCCACATCGTCGCGCAGGACTGGGCGGACCTCGGCTTCGGCACCGGCTGGGCGCAGGCGGCCGACCAGGTGTGCACCCTCGCCGACGGTTTCGTGACCGTACGCGGGGAGCGGTCACGCCACTTCGGCCCGGACGCGGCGCCCGACGGTTCGCTGTCGTCCGCCACGAGGAATCTGTCGAGCGATCTCTACTTCCGGGGGGTACGGAACGCGGGAACGGTCGAGAAGCTGCTCGCCGCACCCGCGCCGGCCGGCCCGAGCAGGCAGGTCAAGGAGCTGATGCGCGGCTGGGCGGCCGGCTACAACGCCTGGCTGAAGCAGCACCGC
This sequence comes from Streptomyces sp. NPDC001970, assembly GCF_053594115.1. Lineage (NCBI taxonomy): Bacteria > Bacillati > Actinomycetota > Actinomycetes > Kitasatosporales > Streptomycetaceae > Streptomyces > Streptomyces sp. NPDC001970. The sequence goes on from NZ_JBSFDW010000015.1 coordinate 108,150, forward strand.
ATCAGCGATCCGGGGTGCGCGGGAGCGGCCTGGGTGAGTCCGGTGAGCATGCTCGACGTGGCCCGGCGCGGCTTCGCCGTATCGGTCCTGGGTGGGCAGGGGCGTGGCATCGAGGGAATCACCGCCGCTCAGCCGCCGGGTGCGGGGGCCGCCGCCGCGGGCGCCGCGCGTACGGCGCCGGACCCGGCAGCGGCCACGCGTACGGCGCCGGACCCCGCGGCGACCGCGCGCGCCGCCCGCGAGCTCTTCGCCGCCGGGAGTGCCGACATGGGCTCGAACGCGGTCGCCTTCAGCGGCGGCACCACGGCGAACGGGCGCGGCTTGCTGCTCGGCAATCCGCACTACCCGTGGCAGGGCGGCCGCCGCTTCTGGCAGTCGCAGCAGACCATCCCGGGTGAGCTGAACGTCCAGGGCGCCTCGCTGCTGGGCACGACCGTGGTCAACATCGGCTTCAACGACAGGGTCGCCTGGAGCCACACGGTCGCGACCGGTGTCACGCTCAATCTGCACCAGTTGACCCTGGATCCGGCCGACCCGACCGCGTATCTCGTGGGCGGGAAGCCGGAGCGGATGACCCGGCGTACCGTCACCGTGCCGGTGAAGGACGGTCCGGCGATCACCCGGACGCAGTGGTGGACGCGCTACGGACCGGTCGTCACCTCGCTCGGCGCCTCGCTGCCACTGCCCTGGACGGCGACCACCGCGTACGCGCTGAACGATCCGAACGCGGCCAACCTCCGCGGCTCCGACACCGCGCTGGGCTTCGGCCGCGCCCGCTCCACCGACGACATCCTGCGGACCCTGCGCCGCACGCAGGGCCTTCCGTGGGTCAACACCGTCGCGGCGGACTCTTCCGGGCACTCCCTCTTCACCCAGGCGCAGGTCCTGCCGCGCCTCACCGACGAGCTGGTCGCGCGCTGCTCGACGCCGCTCGGCAAGGTCACCTACCCGGCGTCGGGCGTGGCCGTGCTCGACGGCGCGCGCACGGACTGTGCGATGGGCACCGACCCGGACGCGGTGCAGCCGGGGATCTTCGGACCTTCGAGGATGCCGGTGCTGAAGGACGCCCCGTACGCCGAGAACTCCAACGACAGCGCCTGGCTGACCAACGCCGACCGCCCGTTGACCGGCTACGAGCGGGTCTTCGGCACGATCGCCACGCCTCGCTCGCTGCGCACGCGCGGCGCGATCGAGGATGTCGCGGCGATGGCGGCGAAGGGCCGGCTGACGGTCACGGACCTGCAGCGCCAGCAGTTCGCGAACCGTGCGCCGGCCGGCGATCTGGCCGCGGCCGACGCGGCGAAGGCCTGCCCCACGGTGCTGCCGCAGGACACCGAGGCGTGCGGGGTGCTGGCGGGCTGGGACCGTACGGTGAACACCGCCAGCCGGGGGGCGCTGCTCTTCGACCGCTTCTGGCGGAGGTTCACGGCGTCGGTGCCGTCGGCGGAGCACTGGAAGGTGCCGTTCTCCGCCGCCGACCCGGTCCGCACGCCCCACACCCTGAACACGTCGTCACCCGGCTTCGCCAAGGCCCTGACCGACGCGGTGGCCGAGCTGCGCGCCGCCGGAATCCCGCTGGACGCGCCGTTGGGTGCGGCCCAGTTCGTGGTACGGAACGGCACGCGCATCCCCGTTCACGGAGGTACGGAGGCGCTGGGCATCTGGAACAAGGTCGAGCCGGTCTGGAGCCCGGCCGCGGGCGGGTACGCGGAGGTCGCGCACGGCTCCAGCCACATCCAGGCGGTCGGCTGGAACGGCGGCCCGTGCCCCGACGCCCGCACCCTGCTGACGTACTCCCAGTCGTCGAACCCGGTGTCGCCGCACTACAGCGACCAGACCGGGCTGTACGCGGACGGACGCTGGGTGACGGCGCGCTTCTGCGAGAAGGACATCCTGCGCTCGCCGCAGCTGAAGGTGGTACGCGTCAGGGACTGAACGACAGGAACACGAAGGCGGCGAACAGCACCAGATGGACGCCGCCCTGGAGCAGCGTGGCCCGGCCGGGTACCAGGGTGAGGACGCTGACCACGGCAGTCAGCGCGAGGAGCACCATGTGGGTGGCGTCCTCACCCAGGATCAGGGAGCCCGGCAGCCACACCGAGGCGAGCGCGATCGCCGGGATCGTCAGTCCGATGCTGGCGATGGCGGAGCCGTAGGCCAGGTTGAGGCTGGTCTGCATCCGGTCCCGGCGTGCCGCGCGCACGGCGGCGAGGGTCTCGGGCATCAGGACCATGAGCGCAATGACGACGCCGACCACGGACTTCGGCAGCCCCGCCGACTCCACGCCCTCCTCGATGGTGGGCGAGACGACCTTGGCGTCACCGACGACCGCGACGAGCGCCACGAACAGCAGCGCCGCGCTCCACCAGGTCTGGCGGACCGCGGGCGGCGGAGCGTGCTCGTCGGGATCCGATTCCTGGCCGTCACGGACGACGGGCAGGAAGTAGTCGCGGTGCCTGACGGTCTGTACGGCGACGAAGAGCCCGTACAGGCACAGCGAGGCGATGGCGGCGAACGCCAGCTGGGCCGGTGTGAACGCGGGGCCCGGCCGGCCGGTGGTGAAGGTGGGAAGCACCAGGGTCACGGTGGCGAGGGTGCAGACGACCGCGAGTGCGCCGCCAGAGCCCTCGGCGTGGAAGACGGCGATGCGGTTGCGCAGAGAGGCGACCAGAAGGGACAGTCCGACGATGCCGTTGCAGGCGATCATGACGGCGGCGAAGACGGTGTCCCTGGCGTAGGTGGACGCCTTCGCGCCGCCGCCCGCCATCAAGGTGACGATGAGGCCGACCTCGATGACGGTCACGGCGACGGCGAGCACGAGGGAGCCGAACGGTTCGCCGACCCTGTGCGCGACGACCTCGGCGTGGTGCACGGCCGCCAGCACGGCGCCGACCAGGCAGAGTGCGACGACCACGACGGCGAAGGCCGGGAGGGCGCGCCCCCAGCCGAGCACCAGGGCCACCGCGGCGGCGACCGGTGCCCAGGTGGTCCACCGTGCCGTGAGCGCTCTCGTGCCGGTCCTCATGCGGCCCACGCTGCCAGGAGCCCGAGCGGGCCGCGCGGGCTGCTGCGCCGATAGAGGCCTCCCGCCGAGGGTCCGTCAGCGCCCGTCGAGCCGGGCGCTGCTCTCGCCGAACACCCAGGAGCCGGTCTCCGCAACGGGATGCACGGCACCGGAGCGTGCGGGTCCAGGCGAGGACGACCTGCGACGGGGCACGCCCAGGGGGACCTGGAGGCCCGCGAAGGGCTGCCGGCCGCGCCGTCCGGCAAGGTGTCGGCGGGGAAGACGGTCCAGGCGGGCGCGTCGCGGATGCCGCCACGGGGCAGCCCGCCCAGAGCATGGCGCAGGCGGTCAGGCAGGACCGTGTGAACGCTCCGGACGGGGACTGCGGACCGGGGTGAGCAGCGCCAGCGCCGCTATGAGCAGACAGCCCGCTCCGGCGGCCAGGCCCATCGGCGCCGTGCCGTGGCGCTGCGCGGCCCAGGTGAGAACGGCCGCTCCGAGCGGGGCCGCCGAGTAGTGGATGGTCCAGAACGCCGAAGTGACCCGTCCCAGCAAGTGGTCAGGGGTCACTTCCTGGCGCAGCGACATGGAGCAGGTCCCTGCGACGCCGACACAGCCCAGGAAGGCGGCGGTCAGGGCCGCGATGCCCGGCACGCTCTGGGCCGAGCCGATGCCCGCGAGGGCGATTCCGCAGACCGCCACGGCGCCGATCCACGTGGCGCCGAAGCCGAGCCTTCGGCGGACCGGGGCCACGAGCAGTGCTCCGGTGATGGTGCCCATCGCCCCGGCCGCGAAGACGGTGCCGACCGTGCCGTCGCTCCGGCCGAGATCGTGCTTGAGGTGATAGATGAGCAGGTCGTTCATGCCGAGTGTCAGGAAGCTGAAGAAGGACAGACAGACGGTCAGGGCCCGTAGTACCGGATGTCGCCGCAGGAAGGACACGCCCGGGACGCGGCGCTCGACCCGCAAGGCGGACAGGACCGGTTCGGCCGGCTCCCGACATGATCACGGAGTACCGGACGACAGCCTCCCCGGTCCAGGCGTGAGGCCCAGCGGCAGAAGCGAAGGGCGCACAACGGTGCATACCGGGGCGAGACGGGAGAAGTTTGACCCTTGCGCCGAGTCCATCGCGACTCCCGCACCACCAACCCGACAGACCCGACAGACCCGACAGACCCGAAGAGTCCGAAGCCCAGATCGGTTGAGAACGACTCCACAGGGAGCCGAACACCCTCTGAGGATCACAGCGGGCGGTCGTGGCCCTCCCAGTACGGGTCGCGCAGGCGGCGCTTGTAGAGCTTGCCGTTCGGGTCGCGGGGCATCGCGTCGATGAAGTCGACGCTCTTCGGGCACTTGTAGCCTGCCAGCCTGGCCGCGCAGTGGTCGAGGATCGCCACGGCGAGCTCCGGGCCCGGGATCCGGCCCGCGGCCGGTTCGACCACGGCCTTGACCTCCTCGCCCCAGTCGCCGTGCGGGATGCCGAAGGCCGCGGCGTCGGCGACCGCGGGGTGGGTGAGGAGTGCGGCCTCGATCTCGGCGGGGTAGATGTTGACGCCGCCCGAGATGATCATGTCGATCTTGCGGTCGCGGAGGAAGAGGTAGCCGTCGTCGTCGAGCACGCCCAGGTCGCCGACGGTGAAGAAGTCGCCGATGCGGTTCTTCCGCGTCTTGGCCTCGTCCTTGTGGTAACTGAAGCCGCCGGTCGACATCTTCATGTAGACGGTGCCGAGTTCGCCGGGCGGCAGCCGGTTGCCGTCCTCGTCGAAGATCGCGAGTTCGCTGATGGGCCACGCCTTGCCGACCGTGCCGGGCTTCTTGAGCCAGTCCTCGGCGGTGGCGAAGGCACCGCCGCCCTCGCTGGCCGCGTAGTACTCCTCGACGCAGTTGCCCCACCACTCGATCATCGCCCGCTTGACGTGGTCGGGGCAGGGCGCGGCGCCGTGGATGGCGTGCCGCATCGACGAGACGTCGTACCCCGCCCGTACCTCCTCCGGCAGGGCGAGGAGCCGGTGGAACTGGGTGGGGACCATGTGCGTGTGCGTGCAGGCGTACGTGTCGATCAGCCTCAGCATCTCCTGCGGCGACCATTTGTCCATCAGCACCAGCCGGTGGCCGATGTGCAGGGACGCGCCCGCGAACTGCAGCACGGCGGTGTGGTAGAGCGGCGAGCAGACGAGATGGACGTTGTCGTCGAAGGGCCTGATGCCGAAGATGCCGAGGAAGCCGCCGAGGTAGGTCTCCTCGGGGAGCTTGCCGGGCAGCGGGCGGCGGATGCCGCGCGGCCGGCCGGTGGTGCCGGACGTGTAGTTCATGACCCAGCCGAGGGTGCGCTCGCCGGGCACCGAATCGGGCTGCCCGTCGAGGAGTTCGGCGTACGGGCGGAAGCCGTCGATCCCGCCGACGGCGTAGCGGTGGCTCGCGGGCAGCTTCGCCTCGTCGGCGGCGGAGGTGGCAGCGGCGGCGAAGCGTTCGTGCGCGATGAGGACCTCGGCGCCGGAGTCGGCGACGATCCAGGCGATCTCGCGGCCGACGAGGTGGTGGTTGACGGGGACGAGATAGAACCCGGCCTGGGACGCGGCGAGATACGCGGTGAAGAACTCGACGCCGTTGGGGAGGACGACGGCGAAGGCGTCACCCCGCTCGAGGCCCGCCGCGCGCAGCCCGTGGACGAGCCGGTTGACGTCGGCGTGCAGCCGGCCGGCGGTCCACTCCTCGCCGTCGGGGGCGATCAGGACCGTGCGGTCGGGGTCGGCCGTCGCCTGCGCCCAGAAGCCGTTGGGCTGTCCACCGTCGGGCTGTCCACTGGTCGGCTGTCCGCTGCTCGGCCGTCCGCTCACGACTGGTTCCTTCCGGCGATGCGGTTCAGGCGGTCCATGGCACGTTCGAAGCCGCTGGTGAGGTCGTCGAAGACCTGCTGGACGCTGCGTTCGGCGTTCATGCGTCCGACGATCTGGCCGACCGGTGTGCCGAGCAGCGGTTCGATCTCGTGCTTCTGGATCCGGGAGACGGCCTCGGCGACGAGCAGGCCCTGGAGGGGCATCGGCAGGGTGCCGGGGCCGTTCGGGTCGTCCCAGGCGTCGGTCCACTCGGTGCGCAGTTGGCGGGCCGGTTTGCCGGTCAGGGCGCGGGACCGGACGGTGTCGCCGGAGCCGGCGGCGAGCAGCTTCGCGGTGAGGGCGCGCGAGTGGAGGTCGGCCTCGGTCGTGGTGAGCCAGACCGAGCCGAGCCAGACTCCCTGGGCTCCGAGGGCGAGTCCGGCGGCGATCTGCTCGCCGCTGCCGATGCCTCCGGCGGCGAGTACCGGCAGGGGCGCGACGGCGTCGACAGCCTCGGGGGTGAGCACCATGGAGGCGATCTCGCCGGTGTGGCCGCCCGCCTCGTAGCCCTGCGCGACGACGATGTCGATGCCCGCCTCGGCATGGCGGCGTGCGTGCTTGGCGCTGCCGGCGAGGGCGGCGACGAGGATGCCGTGGTCGTGGGCGCGCTGGACGACGTCGCGGGGCGGGGAGCCGAGGGCGTTGGCGAGGAGCTTGATCGGGTAGTCGAAGGCGACGTCGAGCTGGCCGCGGGCGACCTGCTCCATCCAGCCGGTGATCCGCCAGCCCGCCGCCTCGCCGTCGGGGAGTGCCGGTACGCCGTGCTTGGCGAGGGTCTCCTCGACGAACCGGCGGTGTCCTTCGGGGATCATCGCCTCGACATCGGCCTCCGTGACGCCTTCGACCTTCTTGGCGGGCATGACTACGTCCAGGCCGTACGGCTTTCCGTCGGTGTGCTCCTGCATCCAGTCGAGGTCGCGGGCGAGGTCGTCGGGTGCGGTGTAGCGGACCGCGCCGAGGACGCCGAAGCCGCCCGCTCTGGTGATGGCGGCGGCGACCGCGGGGAACGGCGTGAAGCCGAAGATGGCGTGCTCGACTCCCAGTTTCTTGCTCAGCTCCGTCTCCATGGGCGGCAGGATGCCGCAGCGGAACGGCCGAGGGAAGAGATTTTCTGATGCAGTGTCAGATTTCTGTCGGGTCTTGACGCCTCTTCACCTTGGTAAGAAAGTTTCACGTGTTGTGCAATTCCCGAAGGATTCTTTCAGGGAGGGTGAGGTATGACGGATGCCTCGGCGGGCAGAGGGATCAGCCGTCGCCGGCTCGGCGGCGGGGTGCTGGCACTGGGAGGTGCGCTGGTGATCGGACCGCTTCCGGTCGGCGCCGCAGCGGCGGCCCCGGGTCCGGGATCCCGCCATGGACGTACGACGCTGCGGCGCGGCTCTCCCGAGCGGGCGGGGCTCATCGCCGCGCACCTCGACAAGCTGGTCGCGGACGCCGAGAAGTACCTCTCCCCCTCCCCCAAGCACCCCTGGTACGCCGGCGCCGTACTGCTCGCGGGCCGTGGCGGGACGGTGGCCCTGCACCGTCCCATCGGCATGGCGCTGCGGTACGCGGCGTACGACCAGGCGACCGACACGGGCCTCGAGTTCCCGGCCGAGCAGCAGATCCCGATGGCCGAGGACACCGTCTTCGATCTCGCCTCGGTGTCCAAGCTGTTCACGTCGATCCTGGCCGTCCAGCAGATCGAGCGGGGCGCGCTGGAGCTGGAGGAGAGGGTCGCCGCGTATCTGCCGGAGTTCGGGGCGGCGGGCAAGCAGGACATCACCGTACGGCAGCTGCTCACGCACACGTCGGGGTTCCGGGCGTGGATACCGCTGTACAAGGAGCCGACGCGGGAGGGGCAGCTGCGCCTGCTGTGGAACGAGGCGCCGGCGAACCCGCCCGGCACCAAGTACCTGTACTCCGACCTCAATCTGATCTCGCTGCAGCTGATCCTGGAGAAGATCACCGGGCTCGGTCTGGACCGGCTGCTCCACGACGGGATCACGGCCCCGCTCGGGATGGATCGCACGCGCTTCAATCCGCCGCCCTCGTGGAAGCCGAAGATCGCCGCGACCGAGGACGCGCGACTGCCGTGGTCCGGGCTGGAGAGAGGCCTCGTGTGGGGCGAGGTGCACGACGAGAACGCGTACGGGTTCGGCGGGGTCGCGGGACACGCCGGGGTGTTCTCGTGCGCCTGGGACCTGGCCGTGCTGGCACGGACGCTGCTCAACGGCGGGGCGTACGGGCGGGCCAGGATCCTGTCCGACGAGTCGGTGGAACTGATGTTCACCGACTTCAACACCGCGTTCCCCGGTGACGAGCACGGCCTCGGCTTCGAGCTCTACCAGCACTGGTACATGGGCGCGATGGCCACTCCGCGCACGGCGGGGCACACCGGATTCACCGGCACGAGCCTCGTGCTCGACCCGTCGACCGACTCGTTCCTCGTCGTCCTCGGCAACTCCGTGCACCCGGTGCGCAGCTGGCGCTCCGGCAGCGCGCCGAGGGTCGCCGCGGCGACCAACATGGCGCGTGCCGTCGCCGTGCGCCCGGAGCGGGGGCGCACGGCCTGGTTCTCCGGGATGGCGGGCGCCACGACCGCGACGCTCGCTCTGCCCGAGATCACCCCGGAGAGCGACCGCGCGGGTCTGTGCTGCTCGCTGTGGTGGGACACCGAGCCCGGCTCGGACAAGGTGTTCCTGGAGGCCTCGTCGGATGCGGGCGCCACGTGGCAGCCGGTGCCCTTCACGACCGTGCGCAAGGGGCAGCAGTCCGAGCTCCATCCGGCGGGTTCGGCCACCGGCTGGTCCGGGCGCGCGTGGCACCGCCTCGACGCGTCCCTGGTCGCCTGGCGCGGCCGGCCGGTCCGGCTGCGGTGGCGGTACACGACGGACCAGCTCTACGTGGGGCGGGGGGTGTACGTGGACGGCCTGCGCGTCGAGGACGGCACCCGGGTCCTCTTCGACGAGCGGCGCCCTGGCGATGCGGGGCGGATCGAGGCGGTGGGGTGGACGGCCTCCGCGGACTGACGGGGGCCGGACCGGCTTCGCCGGGCCGCGCAGGTGCGTGACGACAGGACGACGCGACAAGCCCCGGACGACACGGCAGACATCGTCCGGGGCGGTGTGGTGTCACGCGACGCGGCGGTTCACGTCTCCGTGGCGACGGATGATGTCGGCGTAGTGCCGTCCGCTGCCCTTGACCGTGCGCTTCTGGGTGCCGTAGTCGACATGGACGAGTCCGAACCGCTTGTCGTAGCCGTACGCCCACTCGAAGTTGTCGAGCAGCGACCATGCGAAGTACCCGGCGAGCGGCGCTCCCCGGCGTACGGCGCGGGCACAGGCGGCCAGGTGCTGGTCCAGATAGGCGGTGCGCTCCGGGTCGTGCACCTGGCCGTCGGCGCCGACGACATCGGGGTGGGCCGAGCCGTTCTCGGTGACGTACAGCTCGCGTGCCCCGTACTCGTCGGTGAGGCGGACCAGCAGGCTCTCCAGGCCGCCGGCGTCGATCTCCCAGTCCATGCCGGTCCGGGGGACGCCGGGGCGGCGCACCTGTCGCACGAACGGCGGCGGGCCGGCGGGATCGGCGGTCACGGTCATCGGGAAGTAGTAGTTGAGGCCGAGCCAGTCCAGCGGCTGGGCGATGGTGCCGGCATCCCCCGGGCGCTCGGGGAGTCCGACTCCGTACACCTCGAGCATGTCGGCGGGGAAACCGCGTCCGTGGACGGGGTCGAGCCACCAGCGGTTGGTGTGACCGTCCATGCGGCGCGCCGCCTCGACGTCGGCATCGGAACCGCCGGCCGGCTCGACGGTGCTGAGGTTGTTGACGATGCCCACGCGCGCGCCGGGGGACGCGGCGCGGATGGCCTCGGTGGCGAGCCCGTGGCCGAGGAGCAGATGGTACGAGGCGGGGACGGCGGCCCGGATGTCGGTCAGGCCGGGGGCCATTCTGCCTTCCAGGTGGCCGATCCAGGCGGAGCAGAGCGGCTCGTTGAGCGTGCACCACTGGGTGATGCGGTCGCCGAGCGCTCCGGCGACGACGGACGCGTAGGCGGCGAAGTGCTCGGCGGTGTCGCGGGCGGGCCAGCCGCCGCGGTCCTGCAGCACCTGGGGCAGGTCCCAGTGGTAGAGGGTGGCGTGCGGGGTGATGCCGGCGTCGAGCAGGCCGTCGGTGAGACGCTCGTAGAAGTCGAGTCCCGCGGGGTTGGCCGGCCCGTCGCCGCCGGGGACGACACGCGGCCAGGCGATCGAGAACCGGTAGTCCGTGACGCCCAGTTCCTTCATGAGGGCGATGTCCTCGGGCCAGCGGTGGTAGTGGTCGCAGGCGACGTCGCCGTGGTCACCGTTGTCGACGGCGCCGGGAGTGTGCGAGAACGTGTCCCAGATGGAGGGGGTGCGGCCGTCCTCCGTGACGGCTCCTTCGATCTGGTACGCCGACGTGGCGACGCCCCAGGCGAAGTCGTCGGGCAGGGATCCGGGTTCGTTCGGGTCGGACACGGAGTTCCTCTCGGGTGTGGTCGTCCGGGGTGGGGTTGGGGTCACTTGACGGCTCCGGCGGTGAAACCGGCCACGAGATAGCGCTGGAGCAGCAGGAATCCGGCGACGACGGGCACGCTGACGACGAGGGACGCGGCCATGACCTGGTTCCAGTAGACGTCGAAGAGCGTCGAGTAGCCCTGCAGCCCGACGGCGAGGGTGCGGGTGGTGTCGTTCGTCATCACGGACGCGAAGAGCACTTCGCCCCAGGCCGTCATGAACGCGTAGATGGCGACGGCGACGATCCCCGGGGTGGCTGCGGGCACGACGACCCGGAACAGCGCGCGCAGCGGTCCGCACCCGTCGACCAGCGCCGCTTCGTCGAGTTCGCGCGGCACGGAGTCGAAGTAGCCGATCAGCATCCAGATGGAGAACGGCAGCGAGAACGTGAGGTAGGTGAGGATCAGGCCGCCGCGCGATCCGTACAGCGCCACTCCCGTCGTGTTGCCGATGTTGACGAAGATCAGGAACAGCGGCAGCAGGAAGAGGATGCCGGGGAACATCTGGGTCGACAGGACGGTCACGGTGAACGCGCGCTTGCCGCGGAAGCGGTAACGGCTGACCGCGTACGCCGCGAAGACGGCGACGACGACCGAGCAGACGGTCGCGGCGCCCGCCACGATGAGCGAGTTCACGAAGTAACGTGCGAGCGGGACCGTCTGCCAGATGTCGATGTAGGGACGGATCGTCAGCGTGCTCGGCAGCCAGCGGAACTCGCCCGAGACGTCCTGGAGCGGCTTGAGCGAGCTGCTCACCATGACGTACACGGGCAACAGCACGAAGACCGTGAGCAGGCCGAGGAAGACCGCCCTGATCCACTGGAAGGAGCGGGGCGGTGCGGTCGGTGAACGACGGGCCGCGGCCCGGGGGTCAGCCATCTGCGGTCCTCCTTCCGCGCGAGGTGGCGAGGAGATAGATCCCGGTGACGAGCAGCAGGAACAGCAGCAGCAGGACGGACATGGCCGAACCGGTGCCGAAGTTCCAGGTGACGAAGGACGACTGGTAGATGTGGATCGAGATCAGGTCCGCCGCTTCGGGTGCCGCGCGGCCGAAGAGCACGTACGGCGTGTTGAAGTCGTTGAACGTCCACAGGAACAGCACGAGGACGAGGACCTGGTTGACGGAGCGCAGCGAGGGCAGGGTGATCCGGCGGATCTGCTGGATCATCCCGGCACCGTCGATCGCCGCCGCCTCGTACAGCTCCCGGGGGACGGCCTGGAGGGCGGCGGTGACGATGAGGAACGCGAACGGCCAGCTCTTCCAGACGGCGACGATCACCAGTGCCGTGAAGCTGTTGTCGCCGATCAGCCAGAAGGGCCGGTCGCCGCTGAGGCCGAGTTGGTCGTGCAGGACGTGGTTCACCATGCCGTTGTCGCGCTGGAACATGAACGCCCAGGTGATCACGGCGGCGTAGACCGGCAGGGCGTACGGGGTGAGGAAGAGCGCGCGCAGCAGGCCCCGGCCCCGGAAGCGGTCCTGCATGCAGATCGCGGCAGCGGTGCCGAGCAGCCAGCACAGCCCGACGGTGAGCACGGTGAACAGGCATGTGACGAGGAAGGAGTGCAGCAGTGCCTGGCCGGCGGGTCCGTCGACGTCGACGGAGAGCCGGTAGTTGTCGAGGCCGGCCCAGGGGGCGGCGCTCCAGTCGCGGATGTGGAACTGGGTCAGTTCGCGGAAGCTCATCACGATGCCGATGACCATCGGCACGAGGTGGATGAGGAGTTCCAGGGCGAGCGCGGGCAGCAGCAGGAGGTACGGGAGGCCGATGCGGCGCAGCCGGCCCGGCGGGCGGGGCGGTCGCCGCGCGGCTGTGCCCGCGCCGGGCCGCGGTGTGCTGCGGCCCGGCGGCGCCTGGCCGCGGACGGGGTCCTTGGCGGCGGTCGTCACGTTCGTCGTCCCCCCGCGCTCACCGCGGCATCTGCTGCTGGGCCTTGGCCAGGGCGGCCTTGACGGACTCGTCCGTCACGGGTCGGCCGGCTGCCGCGTCGGCGAAGAGGGACTTGATGGCCGTACCGACCGCTGTCTCGAACTGCGACTCGGCGGGGACCTGCGGCAGGGGCGTCGCGCTCTTGGCGAGGGTGTCGCGCAGCACGGCGAGGTCGGGTGCGGCGAACGCGGCGTCCTGCTGGGCGGCCTTGACGGGCGGGATGGAGCCGTACGTCTTGTTGAGGAGCGTGTTCTCCTCGTCGCTCGTCATGAACTCCACGAACTTGACCGCGCCGTCGAGGTTCTTGCTGTTCTTGAAGACCGCCATGTTGATGCCGGCGACCATGGAGTTGGTCTGCGCCCCGGTGCCCGGGACGCCGGAGGGCACGGGCACCGGGGCGACGCCCCACTCGTCCGGGTTCATGCCGTGGGCCTTGAAGGAGGTGGCCGCGCTCTGCCACAGCACCATCGCCGTCTTGTCCTTGGCGAAGTCCTGGAGGGACTGGTTCTGGGCGTACTCGGCGTTGCCGGGCGCGACGATCTTGTCCTTGGCCATGAAGTCGACGTACTGCTTCAGGGCGGCGACGTTCTCGGGCGTGTCGAAGGTCGGTTTGCCCGCGTCGTCGAAGAAGGCGCCGCCGTGCTGCTGCGAGAGCACGAACGCCTGGTGGATGTTGTTGGAGAGGTTGCCGCCCTCGGCGCCGAGGGCCCACTTCCCGTCCTTGGAGATCCTCTTCCCGGCGGCGACGAGCTCGTCCCAGGTGGCGGGCGGCTTCTCGATGCCGGCCTCCTGGAACATCTGCTTGTTGTAGTAGAGCGCGTACGCCATCGAGTACAGCGGGACGGCGGCCGGGTCCTGGCCGGGTGCGCCGGCCGAGCCGAGCGCGGAGGCGACGAAGCGGTCCTTGCCCCCGATCTTGTCGAAGTGGGCCTCGTCCCACGGCAGCAGCGCGCCGGTGGCCTGGAGCGAGGCGGACCAGGTGTTGCCGATGTTCAGCACGTCGGGGCCCTGACCGGACGTGGTGGCGGCGAGGATGCGGTTCAGGAGGTCGGACCAGGGGACGACTTCGAGCGTGACCTTGATGCCGGTCCTCTCCTCGAACTTCTTCAGTTCGGGTCCGAGGATCTTCTTGTCCGCCTCGATGTCCGGGCCCTGGTTGGAGGCCCAGTAGGTGAGGGTCTTCGGTGAGCTGTTGCCACCGGCGTCGGGATCGGTCCCGCCCCCGCAGCCCGTGACGGCGGCGAGTGCGGTGACCGTGGCGAGGGCTGCTGCGGCTCGGAATCTGCGCATGGCAGGATCGCCCCTTCCAAGGGGTCCGGATGATGGTTGTGTTCAGTCCCTGAACAACCTCACGGCTTATTTCAGGACGTGAGTTAAGACCTGAGAGAAGGGTGCGTCAAGATGTGCCGCAGGGGTAGGTTCCGCACCGGAAGGGAGACACATGGCTGAGCCCACCAAGCGGACCGTGCGCGACCTGCGGCGCGCCAGCCGCAGCGCCGTATTGCAACGGTTGTATTTCGACGGGCCGTTGAGCCGCCAGGAGCTCGGACGGTCGACCGGACTGAGTTCAGGGTCCGTCAGCAATGTCGTCGGCGAACTCATCGGCGAGGGGCTGCTCGAGGAGGCCGGGATCGTCGAATCCGACGGCGGCCGCCCCCGCACCCTGCTGCGCGTCGCCCCGGACGGCGGCCGGCTGATCGGCGTGGACGTCGGGGAGACCCGGGTCAGGGTCGAACTGTTCGACCTGGCACTGACCGAACTCGCCCGCGCCGACCTGCCGTTGTCGCCACGCCACTACGACGTCGAGCGCGTCGTGAACCACATCCGCGACGGAATGGCCGCCGTCCTCTCGGGCGCCGACGTACCCCCGGACCGGCTGCTCGGCGTCGGCGTCGGCGTCCCCGGCATCGTGGACCGCGCCTCCCCCGCGGGCGCTGTCGTGCACGGCCAGACCATCGGCTGGAAGGCCGTACCGCTGGAGGAGTTGCTCCGCTCGCGCGCCGAACCGCTCGGCGGGGCCCGGTACTTCATCGACAACGGTGCCCGCACCCTCGGGCAGGCCGAGATGTGGTTCGGCGGCGGACGGGGCGCGCGGGACGCCGTGGTCGTGCTGCTCGGATCCGGCGTCGGCGCCTGCATCGTCAGCGACGGCAGGCTGTACGGAGGCGCGCACAGCAGCGCCGCCGAGTGGGGGCACAGCACCATCGCGCTGCGCGGCCGCGGCTGCCGGTGCGGCGCACGGGGCTGCCTCGAGGCATACGTCGGCGCCGAGGCGGTGCTGGAGCGCTGGCGCGAGGCGGGCGGTCCCGTCACCGACGACACCGGCGAGGAGTCCGGGATCGCCGCGCTGATCGCCGCCGCGTACCCGCCGGGCGGTGCGGACCCCGACCCGGTCGCGCATGGACTGCTCGACGAGACGGCCGAGTACCTCGGTGCCGGCCTCTCGGACCTCATCAACCTCTGCGCCCCCGAACGCATCCTGATCGGCGGCTGGGCGGGACTCCAGCTCGGACCCCATCTGCTGCCCGCCGTACGGGAGTACGCCACCTCCTACGCGCTGCGCCACCCGGCCGGACACGCCACGATCGAGCTGGGCCGGCTCGGTCCGGACGCGGTCACGGTCGGCGCGGCGACGCTACCGCTGGCCGCCTTCTTCGCGACCGGCGGAACCCGGCCGGCCACGCCGGAGGAACCGCTCGCGCAGGAGAGCGCGGCGCCCGCCGCGCGCACCGGCAGACGGCTGGCGGCGGCACGCAGGTCCCACGGCGTGGCCGCCGCGGACTGATCTGCGAGCGATGCCGTCGGGCCGGCCTTCCGACAGTCGCCTGCAGGTGTCGGCGGCCCGCCCGGTCCACCGCGGGCGCACGCATGCGGGTTCCTTTCAGCGACCCAGCACCGCCATCGCCGCGTTGTGGCCCGGGATGCCGCTCACGCCGCCGCCGCGCACGGCGCCCGCGCCGCAGAGCAGCACGTTCGGGTGGGCGGTCTCGACGCCCCAGCGGCCCGTCGAGTCGTCCGCGTAGGGGAAGGCCAGGTCGCGGTGGAAGATGTGCCCGCCGGGAAGCCGGAGGTCGCGCTCCAGGTCCAGCGGGGTCTTCGCCTCGATGCAGGGCTGTCCGGCCTCGTCGAGGGCCAGGCAGTCCGCGATCGGCTCGTCCAGGTGGGCGTCGAGTTCGGCGAGGGTGGCCTTGAGGAGGGCGTCGCGGGTCGCGTCGGGGGCGTCGGTGAAGAGACGGGCCGGGGTGTGCAGGCCGAAGAGGGTCAGGGTCTGGTAGCCCTGGGCGGCGAGCTCCGGGGCGAGGATGGACGGATCGGTCAGCGAGTGGCAGTAGATCTCCGACGGCGGCGCCTCGGGGAGACGTCCGGCGGCGGCCTGGGCGTACGCGGTCGCCAGCTGGCCGTATCCCTCGGCGATGTGAAAGGTGCCGGAGAACGCCTGACGCGGGTCGACGGCGCGGTCACGCAGCCGGGGCAGGCGGCGCAGCAGCATGTTGACCTTGAGCTGGGCGCCTTCCGCCGGGGCCGGGGGCTCCTCGCCGAGCAGCGTGGACAGGGCCTGCGGTGAGGCGTTCACGAGAACCTTCCGCGCGGCGACCGTGCCCTCCCCGTCCTCCGTCCGGAACACGACCTCCGCGGCATCGCCGTCCGTGTCGATCCGGATGGCCTCGTGACCGGTCACGATCTCCGCGCCCGCGGCGCGCGCCGCGTCGGCGAGCGCGTCGGTCAGCGCACCCATGCCGCCGACGGGCACGTCCCAGTCGCCGGTGCCGCCGCCGACGACGTGGTAGAGGAAACAGCGGTTCTGCACCAGTGAGGGGTCATGGGCATCGGCGAAGGTCCCGATCAGCGCGTCGGTCAGGACCACTCCGCGGACCAGGTCGTCGTCGAAGTTCTCCTCGACGGCGACCCCGATCGGCTCCTCGAACAGCATCCGCCAGGTCTCCTCGTCACCGACCCCGGCCCGCAGCTCCTCACGCGTCGGCAGCGGCCCCGTCAGCGTCGGGAAGACCCGCTCGGCGGCCTGCCGGGTCCGCTCGTAGAACCGCAGCCAGGACGCGTACTCCCGGTCCGACCCGGTGAGCCGCTCGAACGACTCACGGGTACGGTCCGTCCCGCCGCCCACCAGCAGACCGGTGGGCCGCCCGCCCCGCACGGTCGGCGTGTACGAGGAGACGGTCCGCTTCCGTACGGCGAAACGCAGCCCGAGATCGCGGACGATCGTGTCGGGCAGGAGGGAGACGAGGTACGAGTACCGGGAGAGTCGGGCGTCGACCCCGGCGAACGGGCGGGTGGAGACGGCCGCTCCCCCGGTGTTCCCGAGACGCTCAAGGACGAGGACGGAACGCCCCGCCCTGGCGAGATAGGCGGCGGCGACGAGTCCGTTGTGGCCACCGCCCACGATGACGGCGTCGTACACGGGTCGGGAGAACGCTTCGGCTGCTGGCATGCCTCTTCGTAGCACGCGATCACCGCGCGGGCCAGGGGCGACGGCGAAGACCGCTCGTCAGACGTCCAGCACGGCCGTGACATCGCCGGAGGCGATCGCCGCCCTCAGTGCCGCGTGGTCGGCGACGGTCCGGTCCGCGTAGGCCGCCGCGAAGTCGGCCATGGCCCGGTCGAACGCGCCGGACCCGCCGAGGTACGTGGCGATGGCGATCCGCTCCCCTGTCCGGGCGTGGGCCCGCGCCAGGGCCCAGCCGCACAGTCCGGCGTAGTCGCTCAGCACGATCGGGGACATGTCGGCGACTTCCGCCGAGCCCTTCATGTCGCGCAGCTGCCGCCAGTAGAAGTGACGGCCGCCCGGGCCGCTCACCCAGCCCAGGAAGATGTCGCTCGCCGCCTGCAGCAGCTTCTGTCCCGCGACGACCCGCTGGCCCTGGTGCTTGTACGCCGACGCCGGCAGATGGGGTTCGAGAACGGACCGCTGGGCCTCCTTGATCTGCAGGAACAGCGGGTCCCGGTCGTCCCGGCCGATCAGCAGCGCGATGAAGCAGCGCGTGCCGACGCTGCCGACACCGACGACCTTGCGGGCCGCTTCGACGAACCGGAAGCGGTCCAGCAGCACCCGCCGCTCCTCCGGCAGGGTGGAGCGGTAGTCGCTGAGGATCTTCCGCACAGCCGCGGCGTCGGGCAGGTCGAGCGCTTCCAGCAGCGGCGGGTCGTAGACCATGCGCCGGCGCCCGTCGACCGTCTCGGTCAGCTTCTCCAGGGCGTGCAGACTGGTACGGCGGCGGGCCTTGGCGATCTGGGCCTCGAAGTGCGCACGCCGGAGTCTCCGGACGAGCGGGAGGATGTCCTCGACACCGATCCGTTCGTACCAGACATCGAGCTCGCCGAGACCCGCGAGGCGCCGCATCGTCGTCCTGTACGACGCCGCCGCGGACAGGGCGGCCCGCCAGGCCTTCCCCTCGGAATGGCCGTTGTCGAGGGAGGCGACGGCGACACTGGCGACCAGCCGCTTCACATCCCATTCGAACGGACCCGGCAGGGTCTCGTCGAAGTCGTTGAGGTCGAAGACGAGTTCACGGTCCGGCGCGGCGTGGGCCCCGAAGTTGAGAAGGTGGGCGTCGCCGCAGAGCTGAACCGTGAGACCGGTGTGCGGCAGTGCGGCGAGATCGGCAGCCATCACGGCGGGTGCGCCGCGCAGATACGGGAACGGGGACATCGCCATCCGGCCGTAGCGAATCGGCACGAGCTCCGGGACACGGGTCCTGCCCTGCTCCTCGAGGATCTGCAGCGGATCGGGACGATCCGCGGCAGGGATCCAGCGCCCGTGCGCGGACCGGGGCACCTGCTTGCGTGCGGCACGACCGCGCCGCGCCTGTTCGGCCGGGTCCGTCATGCTGCCCAGTCTGCGGGCGGGAGGGCACCGGGCGCGGCGGAGCGGAGCCGTTCGAGTGACGACGGCACACGCGTGGCAGAGGGCCACTCGATCCCGGTGCGGTCAGTGGCCTCGGCTCCCGCGCTGCTGGCGGAGCGCTGCCACGCGGCGGTACAGCTCGACCGCCTCGGCGCCCCGCCCGAGCTGTTCCAGGCAGTGTGCCTCGTCGTTGCGGCTGGCCAGCGCGTCGGGGTGGTCGGCGCCGAGAACCCGTTCACGGGCCTCGGCGACCGTTCGGTAGACGGCGAGGGCGTCCGCCCAGCGGCCCAGCCAGCCCAGCCCGACGGCCACCTCACGACGGCTGACGAGAGTGTCGGGGTGGTCGGGACCGAGGACACGCTCCCGCATCGCGCAGACCTCCCGGGCCTCGGCCAGTGCCTCCTCCCAGCGGGCGAGCCGCCCGAGGTTGACGCCGAGGCCGTGCCGGGCGCGCAAGGTCTCGGGATCCGCGGGGCCGTGGACCCGGGTGCGGTCGTCGACCAGGGCCCGGTACAGCTCCAGGGCCTCGGCGCTGCGGCCGAGACGGCCCAGGCTGATGCCGACCTCGTAGCGCGCCGAGAGCGTGTCGGGGTGGTCCGGCCCGAGAACCTCCGCCCGGGCGGCCGCGACCTCCCGGTACGTCTGCAGAGCCTCCGCCCAGCGGCCCAGCTGACCCAGCGCGTAGGCGACCTCGTAGCGGGTGACGAGCGTGTCCGGGTGCCCGGCACCGAGGACGCGCTCACGTGCCGCAGCAACCTCGTACGCCATCCGGTACGAGTCCTCGAGGCGGCCGAGCCGGCTCAGGTTGAACGCGAGGTTGTGCCGGCAGCGCAGTGTGTCGGGATGGTCCGGCCCCACCGTGCGCTCGCGGGACGCCAGCACGGCCGCGTACACCTGGTGCGCCTCGAAGTGGCGGCCGAGCTGGCCGAGCACGTACGCCGTCTCCTGGCGGGCGGCCAGCGTCTCCGGATGGTCCGGGCCCAGCGTCCCCTCGCGGCCGTCGGCGACGCGGGTGAACTCGCGCAGCGCGTCCGCCGTGCGCCCCGTCCTGCTGAGGGTGAAGCCGACCTCGTAGCGGCTGGCGAGCGTGTCCGGGTGGTCGGGCCCGAGCGCGTGCTCGCGCTCGGCGGCGACCGACCGGTGCACCTCGCCCGCCTCCTCCCAGCGGCCGAGCCGGCCGAGGCTCAGGCCCGCATTGTGGCGGCTCGCGAGGACGGCGAGCAGCTCGGGCGGCGGAGTGGGACGCTCCGGCCGCGGCAGCTGCACGGGCACGGGTCCGCGCAGAGCCACGCCGGTGGTCCACTCGCCGGTGAGGCCCGCGGTGTAGTCGGGCGGGGTGGGGCGGAGCGCGGAGCCGCCGGTCGCCTTGTGGCCGGTGGTCATGCCGTGGGTCCACGACGGCAGCCGCCGCTCTGGCGCGGACGCCGACTGCTGCTGCTCGGGGCCAGGCGCCACGGGCTGCGCCCGGCCGGGCACGGACCGGGCCGCGGTGATGCGCCGGCGCAGCTCCTTGGCGTCGGACGGGCGGCCCTCGGGCATCTTGGCGAGCAGGTCGAGGACGATCCGGTCGAGGAACGGGGGCAGTTCGCCGCGGTGCTTGCGCGGCGGCACGGGCGGCGTGTCGCGGTGCCCGACGAGCACGGCCCAGGCGTCCTCGAGGTCGAACGGAGGGACGCCGGTGGCGATTTCGTACAGCACACAGCCCAGCGAGTAGAGGTCGCTGCGGTGGTCGACATGACCGCCGCCGATCTGCTCGGGCGACATGTAGTGCGGGGTGCCCATGGCGATGCCCGTGCCGGTGAGCCGCGAGGTGAAGCCGATGTCGTGGCCGAGGCGGGCGATGCCGAAGTCGCAGATCTTCACCGTGCCGTCGGTGAGCCGCATGATGTTGGCCGGCTTCAAGTCCCGGTGGACGATGCCCCGTTCATGGGTGTACGCGAGGGCGTCGGTGACCTGCTCCGCGATGTCGACGATGTCGGGCACCGACAGCGGATGCTGCCGGTTGTCCTCCAGCAGCTGGCTGAGGTTGCGGCCCTCCAGCAGCTCCATCACCAGATACAGGACGCCCTCGTACTCGCCGAAGTCATGCACGACGGTGACCCCGCGGTGCTGCAGCGCGGCGGCGACCCGCGCCTCCCTGCGGAAGCGCTCCCGCAGCACACCGGTGAAGGACCGGTCGTGCTGCTGCCCCAAGGGCTTGAGGCACTTGACCGCGACACGTCGGCCGAGCGACTCGTCGCGAGCCTGCCACACCTCGCCCATGCCCCCGCGCCCGATCACATCGAGCAGCCGGTACCGGCCGTGGATCAGCCTGGTGTCCGCCATCGCGTGCTGTCGCCCCCGTCGCTTCGCCGCGGCCTCCCCGGCCCGTCCAGTGTGACTCCTCCACCCCGCAAACGGGGCGGCTTCTCGCTGTGCCGAATGGCTCCGCGACGGACCAGCCCGGCCCGTGGAACGTTGAGAGCACCCACCGTGTCAGCGTGCGCGGCGTGGCCGCAGTTGACACAGAGGAACTTCTCCTGTGTGGGCCGGTTCTCCTTGGCGGTGTGCCCGCATGCGGGGCAGCGCCGGGAAGTGTTGCGGGGATCCACCGCAATCACCTCCCGTCCGGCGCACTCTGCCTCGGCGTTCAGTATCGCAAGGAACACCCCCCATCCGGCATCGTTGATCGACTTGTTCAGCCCAGCCTTTGCACCCGCCCCGTTCGGTAGGAAGCTGCCCGGCTTGTCGGCGTTCGGTTGAGGCTCAGGAGCCTTGCTCATGGTGCGGATGTCGAGGTCCTCGTGCGCGATGAAGTCGTGTTCGCGTACCAGGTCAAGAGCGGTCTTGTGCACGTGGTCAAGCCGTTGACGACGTTCCCGCAATGCGCCGTTGCAGAGCGAGCAGTGATCGCGCAGCTTCTCGCCGAGCGCAACTGTCTGGCGCACGGTGGGCCGCATCAGGAACTTGTACGCACGAATCATCCAGCCCACCCCCTCGGTTCAGGACAACCCCGGAACATAGCATTGCCCACTTCGCCGCCGACTGCGGTGGATCACCGCTCCAGGTCGTGAAGGTCTGCACCGTCCCATCCTGACCCTGCGGCGCTCGAAGTCGCGGAATCAGGATGGGAATCCCTCCCCGGGCATGGATTCCCCCTGAAGAGGAGGGATAGCCGCCTGTCTGCGGAGTTTGTACGGTGCGGGTCTGCTGCCGGGCCCGAGTCGCGCCATTGCCTTCAAGATGTGACCTGGCGGCAGCTGCCAGCGCACCCGGGAGGGGATGGCGCGCAGTGCGTTCCCGGTGGCGAGGAGCTGGTGGGTGACCCGGTCGGGCGGCGGCGCGGGTCTGCCGTAGAGCTCATGGGCGTAAGGGGGCAGGGCGTGGTACGCGAGTGCCGCAACGCGCCGCCAGAGGAGTTCACGCGCCGGGACGAGGAGGGTGTGGACGGGCGGGCGGCGCAGAAAGTCGTCGACGGTGCGGGCGTCGGCCCCGGCGGCGAGTTCGGGCCGTACGGTCTTGAAGTAGGCGGCGAGTTCGCCGGTGGATGCGGGCACGCCGGCCGGGTCCAGGCCGACGAGGCGGGCGCTGACGCGGTGCTCGTCGAGATAGCGGTCGGCCTGGGCGTCGCTGAGCGGGAAGCCGGAGCGGCGTGCCACGCCCAGATACGAGTCGATCTCGGCGCAGTGGACCCACAGCAGCAGGTCGGGTTCGTCCACGCCCAGGAGCCGGTGGATCTTCCGGACGCGGGCTCCGGCCCGTTCGGCGGCGTCGGTGGTGCCGTAGGTGATGGTGCCGACGAAATTGGCGGTGCGCATGAGGCGACCCCAGGCGTCCCTGCGGAAGTCACTGTTGATCATGACTCCGTGGACGGCGCGCGGGTGGAGGGCCTGGAGGTAGAGCGCGCGGACGCCGGCGACCCACATCATGGGGTCGCCGTGCATCTGCCAGGTGACCGAGTCGGGGCCGAAGAGGCCCGGGTCCGCGTCGCCGCTCATGCTTCGACGGTAGCGCCGTACGCGGTCGACGCCGCGCCCGCGGCATGTAGGTCCGGCCGCGGCGAGGGACGACTCATGCGATCTCGACGAGGAGGTCGCCGCCTTCCACCTGCTGAATCCGGTTGATGGCCAAGCGGGTGACCCGCCCGGCCTGCGGGGCGGTGATCGTGGCCTCCATCTTCATCGCCTCGATGGTCGCCACCGTGGCACCGGCCTCCACCTCGCCACCCTCGGCGACCGCCAGCGTCACGACGCCGGCGAACGGCGCCGCAACGTGGCCGGGGTTGGAGCGGTCGGCCTTCTCGGTCACCGGTACCTCGGAGGCCGCCGCTTTGTCGCGCACCTGGATGGGCCGCAGCTGGCCGTTCAGGGTGGACATCACGGTGCGCATGCCTCGTTCGTCGGCCTCACCGACGGCCTGCAACTCGATGAGGAGACGCACGCCGGGCTCGAGGTCGACGCCGTACTCCTTCGCCTGCCGCAGCCCGTAGAAGAAGTCCTTGCTGTCCAGCACGCTGGTGTCGCCGTACGCCTGGCGGTGGGTGTCGAAGTCGCGCGTCGGGCCGGGGAACAGCAGCCGGTTGAGCGTGGCCCGCCGGTTCTTCTCGAGCCCTGCGCGGTCCTCGGCCGTCAGCTCCTGCACCGGCTTGGCCTCGGCGCGGCCCTCCAGCGCCTTGCTGCGGAACGGCTCCGGCCAGCCGCCGGGCGGGGTGCCGAGCTCGCCGCGCAGGAAGCCGATGACGGAGTCGGGGATGTCGAACCTGTCGGGAGTGGCCTCGAACTCCTCCGGCGCCACCCCGGCACCGACCAGGTGCAGGGCCAGGTCGCCGACCACCTTGGACGACGGAGTGACTTTCACCAGCCGGCCGAGGATCCGGTCGGCGGCGGCGTACATCGCCTCGATCTCCTCGAAGCGGTCCCCCAGGCCGAGGGCGACTGCCTGAGTGCGCAGGTTGGACAGCTGTCCGCCGGGGATCTCGTGGTGGTAGACGCGTCCGGTCGGTGAGGCCAGGCCGGCCTCGAACGGTGCGTAGATCCTGCGGACGCTCTCCCAGTAGGGCTCCAGCTCGCCGACGGCCTGGAGGTCCAGGCCCGTGGGGCGCCGGGAGTGGTCGGTCGCGGCCACGATCGCCGACAGCGACGGCTGCGAGGTCGTACCCGCCATGGACGCGACCGCGCCGTCCACGGCGTCCGCGCCGGCCTGGATCGCGGCGAGGTAAGTGGCGAGCTGGCCGCCCGCGGTGTCGTGGGTGTGCAGGTGCACCGGCAGGTCGAACTCGCGACGCAGTGCCGACACGAGCGTGGCCGCGGCCGGGGCGCGCAGCAGACCGGCCATGTCCTTGACGGCCAGGACATGGGCACCGGCGTCCACGATCTGCTCGGCCAGGCGGAGGTAGTAGTCCAGCGTGTACAGCCGCTCCGAGGGGTCGGACAGGTCGGAGGTGTAGCACAGGGCGACCTCCGCGACGGCCGAACCGGTCTCCCGTACGGCGTCGATGGCGGGCCGCATCTGGCCCACGTCGTTGAGCGCGTCGAAGATCCGGAAGACGTCGATGCCGGTGGCGGCGGCCTCGTGGACGAAGGCGTCGGAAACCTGGGTCGGGTACGGCGTGTAGCCCACGGTGTTACGGCCGCGCAGCAGCATCTGGAGGCAGATATTGGGAACGGCCTCGCGGAGTGCCGCCAGGCGCTCCCAGGGGTCCTCGGCGAGGAAGCGCAGGGCGACGTCGTAGGTGGCGCCGCCCCAGCACTCCAGCGACAGCAGCTGGGGCAGAGTCCGCGCCACCGTCGGGGCGATGGCCAGCAGGTCCTTGGTGCGGACCCGGGTGGCGAGCAGCGACTGGTGGGCGTCGCGGAAGGTGGTGTCGGTGACCGCGATGGTCGGCGATTCGCGCAGCCATCGGGCGAAGCCTTGCGGGCCGAGTTCGACGAGTCGCTGCCGGGAGCCCGCGGGCGGCTCGCCGGCCGGAAGCGGTGGCAGCTTGGTGACCGGGTCGATCAGCTCGGGCCGCTCGCCATGGGGCTTGTTGACCGTGACGTCGGCGAGGTAGGTGAGGAGCTTGGTGCCGCGGTCGGCGGAGTGGCGTGCGGTGAGCAGGTGGGGCCGCTGTTCGATGAACGATGTCGTGACGCGCCCGGACCGGAAGTCCGGGTCGTCCAGGACGGCCTGCAGGAACGGGATGTTCGTGGCCACGCCGCGGATGCGGAACTCGGCCACGGCCCGCCGGGCGCGGCCGATGGCTGCCTTGAAGTCCCGGCCCCGGCACGTGAGCTTGACCAGCATCGAGTCGAAGTGGGCACTGATCTCCGTACCCGCGTGGGTGGTGCCGCCGTCCAGGCGGATGCCGGAGCCTCCCGGCGAGCGGTAGGCGCTGATCCTGCCGGTGTCCGGGCGGAAGCCGTTGGCCGGGTCCTCGGTGGTGATGCGGCACTGCAGCGCGGCGCCGCGCAGAGTGACGGTCTCCTGCGACAGCCCGAGATCGGCCAGTGTCTCGCCGGCCGCGATGCGCAGCTGGGACTGGACCAGGTCGACGTCGGTGACCTCCTCCGTCACCGTGTGCTCGACCTGGATGCGCGGGTTCATCTCGATGAAGACATGGTTGCCCTCGCGGTCGAGCAGGAACTCCACGGTGCCCGCGTTGCGGTAGCCGATCTCGCGGGCGAACCGCACCGCATCGGCACAGATCCGGTCCCGCAGCGCCGGATCGAGGTTCGGGGCGGGTGCCAGCTCGATCACCTTCTGGTGGCGGCGCTGGAGCGAGCAGTCCCGCTCGAACAGGTGGATGACGTTGCCATCCCCGTCGGCGAGGATCTGTACCTCGATGTGGCGCGGATCGACGACGGCCTTCTCCAGGAACACGGTGGGATCGCCGAAAGCGGACGCCGCTTCGCGGGAGGCCGCCTCGATGGACTCGCGCAGGGCGGCCGGGTCCTCGACGCGGCGCATACCGCGTCCTCCTCCACCGGCGACCGCTTTGACGAACACGGGAAAGCCGATGTCCTCGGCGGCACGGACGAGTTCGTCGACGTCGGTGGAGGGGTCGGAGGAGCCGAGCACCGGCACTCCGGCCGTGCGGGCGGCGGCCACCGCGCGGGCCTTGTTCCCGGTCAGCTCGAGGGTTTCGGCGTTCGGCCCCACGAAGGTGATGCCCGCCTCCTCGCAGGCGCGGGCCAGTTCCGGGTTCTCGGACAGGAATCCGTAGCCTGGGTAGACGGCGTCCGCGCCTGCCCGGCGCGCGGCACGAACGATCTCCTCGACGGAGAGGTAGGCCCGGACGGGGTGCCCCGGCTCGCCGATCTCGTAGGCCTCGTCGGCCTTCAGCCGGTGCAGCGAGTTGCGGTCCTCGTACGGGAAGACGGCGACTGTGCGCGCGCCCAGTTCGTAGCCGGCGCGGAACGCGCGAATCGCAATCTCGCCGCGGTTGGCGACCAGCACCTTGCGGAACATTCTGGATCCCTTCGACCTGGCGGCGACGAACCCCATGGTGTCAGCCAGCCCACGCCGTACCCGGCGGTAACGTCAAGAGTCCAGAGGCGATCAGCCGGCCGATGCTGCGTGGCGTCGATCACGTCATACGGCCCGATGTCGGCGCGCTCTGTCTCCGGCACCCTTGGGATCCGGACGAGCGCCACGCCGCCGCCAGGGCAGCGTCCAGATCTGGGTCGTGACGACGTGGAAGACGACGCCCCAGAACACCATCACCGCGGCGACGATGCCGAGGCCGACGAGGTTGGTCTTCGCCGCCGGTTCGTCCGGTGACCGCCGCAGCCACCGCTTGAGCAGCGGGTCCATGTAGTAGGGCATGTGAATCCTGGTGCCCACTATCCACGGTATGTGACAACTGGCGTCGGTGGTCACAGACGGTCATCGCCGTACCCGCGGCATTCCGAGCCCGATCCAGGAGATGATCTCGCGCTGGATCTCGTTGTTGCCGCCGCCGAAGGTGAAGATCACGGCGGAGCGGTAGCCGCGCTCCAGCTCGCCGTGGAGGACGGCGCCGGCCGAGCCCTCCTTGAGCGGGCCGGCGGCGCCGACCACCTCCATCAGCCAGGCATAGGCGTCGCGGCGCGCCTCGGAGCCGTACACCTTGACGGCGGACGCGTCCTGCGGGGTGAGGCTGCCTGCCTGGACGGCGTTCACCATCTGCCAGTTGAGCAGCTTCATCGCGTCGAGCCTCGTGTGGGTGCGGGCGAGGCGGCCGCGGACCCAGCCGAGGTCGATGACGCGGCGGCCGTCGGCGAGCTTGGTCCCGGACGCCCATCGCTGGACGTTGTGGAGGGCGCGGATGGCCATGGTGCCGTGGGCGGCGAGGGTGACGCGCTCGTGGTTGAGCTGGTTGGTGATCAGCCGCCAGCCCTTGTTCTCCTCGCCGACGCGGCGGGAGACGGGGACGCGGATGTTCTCGTAGTAGCTGGCGGTGGTGTCGTGGGATGCGAGGGTGTTGATCAGGGTGCAGGAGTAGCCGGGGTCGGCGGTCGGCACGAGGAGCATGGTGATGCCCTTGTGCGGCGGGGCTTCCGGGTCGGTGCGGACGGCGAGCCACACCCAATCGGCGGTGTCCCCGTTGGTCGTCCAGATCTTCTGGCCGTTGACGACGTACTCGTCCCCGTCGCGCACGGCCCGCGTCTTGAGCGCGGCGAGGTCGGTGCCCGCGTCGGGCTCGCTGTAGCCGATCGCGAAGTCGATCTCGCCGGAGAGGATTTTCGGCAGGAAGTAGGCCTTCTGCTCGTCGGTGCCGTACTGCATGATCGTCGGCCCGACGGTGTTGAGCGCCATCAGGGGCAGCGGTACGCCTGCCTGGGCGGCCTCGTCGAAGAAGATGAACTGCTCCATCGGGGTGAGTCCGCGGCCGCCGTATTCCTTCGGCCAGCCGACGCCGAGCCAGCCGTCGGTGCCGAGCCGGCGGATCGTCTCGCGGTAGAAGCGCTTCTGGGCGGCGGGGTCGGCGTAGCGGGCGTAGGCGTTGTCGGGTACGAGCCCGTCGAAGTACGCACGCAGCTCGGCGCGCAACTGCTGCTGCTCAGGCGTGTATTCGAGGTGCACGGCCCCTCCAGGCTCTCGCGGTCTCGCGGTCCGGCGCTTGCTCGCTTCGGTCGCGGCGTTCGTAGCGGTCCCGCGTACGTTGCGGTCCCGCGTACGTTGCGGTCGCTGCGGTCGAGGCGGCGCGGACACAGTAGAACGTGTTGCAGTAATTCGGAAGGGTGCGGACCCGGGCCGGGAGCGGCCGCTCGTCGCCGCGGACGGCGTGACGGAGGGCGTCGGGGGCCTGTGGGGCCGTGTCGGTGGCGTGCAGGTGGCGTGTCGGCGAGAGCTGGAAGGGTCGAGGTTCCCTGTCCCTGTCCCTTTGAGGCCCCATGGATCACGCCCTTCCGCTCCGCTTCATCCAGGTCACCGGCGTCCACCGGCTCACCCCGCGCATGGCGCGGATCACCTTCGGCGGACCGGATCTCCCCCGGTTCACCCTCGACGCGCCCGATCAGCAGGTGAAGCTGTACTTCCCGCGCGCCGGGCAGCGGGTGCCGCGGCTGCCCGAGCCGGGCGCCGACAGCGACGTGATGCGCTGGTACGCGGCGTACGGCGCGATCCCGGAGGCCGAACGTCCGTGGATGCGGAGCTACACGCTCCGGGCGTGCGACGCGCTGCACGGCACGATCGACATCGACTTCGCCCTGCACGGCGACCCGGGACCCGCGACACGGTGGGCGCAGTCCGCCCGGCCCGGGGACACGCTCGGCATGTTCGGCCCCTCGGCGTACTTCGCCCGGCCCATGGAGCTCGGGGCTGCGGAATGGGTGCTGCTCGCCGGTGACGAGGCGGCACTGCCCGCGATCGGCACGGTCCTGGAGTGGCTGCCGGCGGGCACCCGCGCCCTCGTGTACGCGGAGGTCGCCGACGCGGCGGAGGAGCAGCGCTTCGAGACGGAGAGCGCGGTGACCGTGCACTGGCTGCACCGGAACGGGCGCCCGGCGGGACCGGGCGGGCCGCTGGTCGACGCGGTACGCGCCGCCGCGTTCCCGTCCGGCCAGGTGTACGCGTGGCTCGGCGGCGAGGCGAGCGTCGTCCGCGCGCTGCGGCGCCATCTGGTCGGCGAACGCGGTGTCGACAAGCGCGCGATCGACTTCGCCGGCTACCGGCGGCTGAGTCTCACCCAGGACGACGCGCCCACCGAGGCGGACCTCGCCGAGGCTCGTGAACGCCTCGCGCAGGCGCGGGACGCCGGGTGAGCCCGGGGTGGGCCGACCGGTGCCGCGACGGCGTCCGGCGTGTCCGTCCTCAAACTCCCCTTACGCCCTGCGGCGTGGGGGCGACCCCCCGGACGGGCTGGGTGTGCGGGGCTGCCCCCGTGCCGGGTCGGTTGCCGTGCGAGTCCGCTCCGGGGGATCGCTTCCGACGGCATGCTGTGTCTTTCCGAGGAACACGCCCGGCCCGTCTTTCCCGGAAACACGCCCGGCCCCCGCACGGCGCGCGCCACCCCGTCCCCCAGTCATCGCCCACCCCGCGCACCACAATTCCCGCTTGGGTGTCCCGAACACGACCCCCTGCGCACCCCCGGGTGTGCGTACCCGTGAGGGCTGACCCCGGTGCGTACGCGCTCCCGGTCAGACCAGGGCCGCGGCCTCCTCGATCGTGAGGCCGTCCCCCTCCCCGTACGCTCGCGCGTAGTCGGACGGGGTGAGCGCCGCGCGCACCTCCGTCTCCGCGCGGCGCCGAAGCGCCTCCTCCGCAGCGGGCCGGAGCGGGCGGAAGTCCGAGAAGCCCCCGCCCGGCGCGGCGGCGCGGTGGGCGTCGTAGGCGCCGAGGAGCCGGGCGGCGTCCTCGGCGTGTCCGAGGTGGGCGCCGGCCCAGGCGGCGACGGGGAACTGGTCGACGATCATCTCGGGGGCCACCAGGTACGCCAGGCTCGCCAGCTCGCGGACGGCGTGACGGATGTGGTCCCGTGCGGGCCCGTACGCGCCGTCGAGGCAGTCAAGCCAGGCGTGCATCCCGGCCACCGTGCCGGTGAACAGCGGGGGCGTACCCACGGGGAACTCCTGTGCGGTGAGCCGCAGTTGCGCACGAGCCGCGTCCGTGCGCCCGGTGCCGCCGTAGTGCCGCGCGAGCATCAGACCGGCCGTGCTGACCGCCTGTCCGGCGTGGGCCCTCGACTCCTCCACCGCCTCCTGCAGCATCTCCTCGGCTGCCTCGTCACCGGCTTCCAGCCGTACGGACGCGAGGCGGGCTCTGAACATCGGCACCTGGGCGTGCGCGCCGAGCCGGGCGGACGTCTTCATGGCCCGTTCGAAGTCCCGCGCTGCCTTCTCGGACGCGCCGCGGCTCTCGTGCGCCTCACCGCGTGCGGCCAGCGACTCCGCGACACCCCACAGATCACCGGCGTGCTCGAACACGGTGAGGGCCTCGTCCGCGTCGCCGGGGCCGTCGTCGAGGAGCTTCGCCCGCATGAGGAGGGCGAGGCCCAGATCCCAGCCGTCGTATCCCTGCACGCGGCAGGCGTGCACCAGGGCGTCGACACTCTCGCGGAGCCCGGTGAACTCGCCCGTCATCAGCCGCACGAAGTACCACATGGACCCGGGCTGACGGCAGTTCTGCGGCAGGCCGGGGCCGTAAGCGGCAACGATCCCGGGCAGGTCCGGTCCCTCGTCTCCGGCCGCGATCATGAGCAGCCGAACGCCTCTGCGCGCTTCCCACAGCTGCTCCTCGTCCCAGGGCGGCGGCGTGTCCGTGCACCGCTCGGGCAGCGGCACGGCGTGTCGCACCGGGGCCGCGAACGGGTCGGGCCCGAGCGCGGCGACGGTGGCGGCCCAGTGGCGCGCGTCCGCCTGATGATTGCGCAGCTGCCAGAACCAGCTCATCGACAGCGTGAGGCAGAGGGCGTCCTGCTCGTCGCGGCGCGCGGTAGCGGTGCGCAGAGCGGCCCGCACGTTGTCGTGCTCGGTCTCGAAGCGCTCCAGCCACTCCGCCTGGTCCGGGCCCCGCAGCAGGGGTTCGCCGGTCCGTGCGAGTTCCCGGTACGCGACGAGGTGGCGGCGTTCGACGGCGTCGCGCTCACCGGACTCGTCGAGGCGGCGCGCCGCGTACGCGGCGATGGTGTCGAGGAGCCGGTACCGCATCCGTCCGGCCGTTCCGTCGGGCCGGGCGACGACGAGTGACTTGTCGACGAGGGAGGCGAGTACGTCCGCGTCCCCGCACACCGCATCGGCCTGCTCGGGGGCGCAGCCGCCGAAGAAGACGGAGAGGCGGCACAGCGCGGTGCGTTCGGGCGCGTCGAGCAGGTCCCAGGACCAGTCGACGACGGCCCGCAGGGTCTGCTGCCGGGGCAGCGCGGTCCTGCTGGTCCTGCCGCCGGTGCTGAGCAGCCGGAAGCGGTCGTCCAGGCGGTCGGCGATCTGGCGCGGCGAGAGGGCCCGCAGGCGGGCGGCGGCGAGCTCGATGGCGAGCGGCAGCCCGTCGAGGCGGCGGCAGATCTCGGCGCAGGCCTCCGGGTCCTCGTCCGTGCGGAAGCCGGCGCGGGCCGCCGC
Source organism: Streptomyces sp. NPDC001970 (assembly GCF_053594115.1). Lineage (NCBI taxonomy): Bacteria > Bacillati > Actinomycetota > Actinomycetes > Kitasatosporales > Streptomycetaceae > Streptomyces > Streptomyces sp. NPDC001970. Next base: position 138,828 of record NZ_JBSFDW010000015.1, read on the forward strand.
GCCGCGCTCGGCGAGCAGCCACAGGGCTCCGTCCCGGGGCAGCGGTTCCACGGCCCGTACGGTCTCCCCCGGCACGCCCAGGGGTTCGCGGCTCGTGGTCAGCACGGACACGCCGGGGCAGCTGGTGAGCACGGCCTCCACGAGTTCGGCGGCGGCACCGACGACGTGTTCGCAGTTGTCGAGGACGAGCAGCATCCGCCGTGCCCCGCACACCTCCACGAGCTGGGCGAGCGGCCCCGGCGCGGGGCCCTGCGGCTGGGCCGCCCCTCGTACGTGGGGCTCGCGCGCCCCGAGCGCCGTCAGCACGGCCTCCGCCACGTTCGCACCGTCCCGTACGGGGGCGAGCTCGACCACCCATGTGCCGTCGGCGGCGCCGGGTGCCGCGTCGGCCGTCTCCAGTGCCAGCCGCGTCTTCCCGACCCCGCCGGTCCCGACGAGCGTCACGAGGCGGCAGGTGGCCAACTGGTCGCGGAGCGCGCCGAGTTCCCGGCCGCGGCCCACGAAGGAGGTGAGGCGGCTGCGCAGGTTGCCGTGGCGGGGCGACGTGGTGTGCGCCGCGGTGGAGGCAGCCGGACGGAGCAAATCCTGGTACAGCGCGCGCAGTTCCGGGCCCGGATCCGTACCCAGGTGCTCGGCCAGGGCGGCGCGGACCTGCTCGTACGCCTGGAGGGCCTCGGCGGGGCGGCCGGCGGCGCGGAGGGCTCGGACGTGCAGGGCGTGGAGGGCTTCGTCGAGCGGGTGCGCGGCCGTGAGTTCGGCGAGGCCCGCGAGGGCGGCCTCCGGGTGGCCGAGGGCGACGTCGGCGGCCAGGCGTGCTCTGCGCGCCTCGGCGTGGCGGCGTTCGGCACGGACGGCCACGGGGTCGCCGACACGGATCGGGAGATCCGCGAGAGCGGGGCCGCGCCACAGGGCCAGGGCCTCGTCGAGGAGGGAGGCGGCACGCGCGGGGTCGTCCGCGCGCAGCGCCTGTGTGCCCTGCTCGGTCAGCCGCTCGAAGCCGTACAGATCGATCGTGTCCGGCTCGGCCGCGAGCCGGTAGCCGCCGGGTACCGAGGTGACCGCGTCGCGGCCCAGCGTGCGCCGCAGCCGGCCGATCAGGGCCTGGAGCGCGGCGGCGGCGTCCGCAGGCTGCTCGCCGTCGGCCCACACCTCGTCGACGAGTTCGCCGGCCCGCAGCGGTCGCCCGCCGACGGCCGCCAGTACGGTCAGCAGCGCGCGCAGCCGGGCGCCGCTGAGCGGCACCTCGCTCCCGTCGGGGCGGAGCACCTGCGTGGCGCCGAGGATGCGGTAGCGGTAGGTCACCCGGCCATTCTCCCGCCGGGCCCGAAACGCTGCGGTGCCGGACGCTGCGGGCCGACGCTGCGGGGCCGGACGACATGCCGATGGCCCTGCTTGTGGGGTCCCGGGCCATGTCCGCACCGCGGGCGCCGCCTCTACCGTCCGGCCCCATGAACTCACTGAGAGCCACATCACAGCGTCTTCGCAGCCGGCTGCTGGCCCTGCTCGCCGCGCTCGCCTTCCTCCCCGTGTTACCGCTTCCGTCGGCCGCCGCCGCCCCGGTCGTCCAGGAAGTCACCGGCTTCGGCTCCAATCCCGGTGCCCTGCGCATGTTCCGTTACGTCCCCGACGGCCTGCCCGCCGGCCGCCCCGTCGTCGTGGTGCTGCACGGCTGCACCCAGAACGCCGCCGGCTACGGCACCGGCAGCGGCTGGACGGATCTCGCCGACCGCTGGGGCTTCTCGCTCGTCCTGCCGCAGCAGACGTCCGCCAACAACGCGAGCTCGTGCTTCAACTGGTTCCAGGCGGGCGACATCGCCCGCGGCCAGGGCGAGGCCGCCTCCATCGCCCAGATGGCCGACCGCCAGCTCGCGGACGTATCCGGCGACCCGGCGCGCGTGTACGTCACCGGGCTGTCGGCCGGTGGCGGCATGACCGCGGTGATGATGGCCGCGTACCCGGAGAAGTTCGCTGCGGCCGGGGTCGTCGCGGGGCTGCCGTACGGCTGCGCGCAGGCGGCCGGTTCCCCGTACGTGTGCATGTACGTCGGCGCGACGCAGACGCCCCGCCAATGGGGCGACCGGGTGCGGGCGGCCCGGCCGGGGTACACCGGTCCGTGGCCCGCGCTGACGGTCGTGCACGGGACGGCGGACTACACCGTGAAGCCGGTCAACATGGACGATCTGATGCGCCAGTGGACGGACGTCCACGGCGCCGACCAGACCGCCGACACGAGCGACACCGTCGCCGGGTACCCGCACCGGGTGTACCGGGACCCGTCAGGGAAGACGGTCGTGGAGACGTACGCCATCACCGGCATGGGTCACGGTCAGCCGGTCGATCCGGGCGCCGCGGCGACCCAGTGCGGCACGGCCGGGGCGTACGCGCTGGATGTGAATCTGTGCGCGGCCTACCGGCTCGGCCATGGCTGGGGCCTCGGCTGAGCCGCTGATCTCGATGTCCGGAATCCGCCGGTCCCGATGACCGGCACGACGGACCCTGGGGTGGAACGTACGGATGAGAGAGGACTGACGGACCGATGACGGTCTCCCCCACCAGGATCCAGAAGCGCGCTGCCGGAGCCGACTGGGCGGCTGTCGCCGCGGAGCTCGACGCCCACGGCTGTGCGGGCACGCCGAGGCTGCTGACATCCGCGGAGTGCCGCGGCATTGCCGGGCTGTACGACGACGAGGAACGGTTCCGCACCACCGTCGACATGGCCCGGCACCGCTTCGGCTCCGGCGAGTACCGCTACCTCACCCATGAACTGCCGGATGTGGTGAGGGAGTTGCGAGAGGCGCTCTACCCGCGACTGCTGCCCGTGGCCCGCGACTGGGCCGAGCGGCTCGGTCGTCCGGCTCCGTGGCCCGACAGCCTGGCGCAATGGCTGGCGCAGTGCCACGAGGCCGGACAGGACCGGTCGGCGCAGATTCTGCTCGGATACGGGAAGGGCGACTGGAACGCCCTGCACCGCGACGTGTTCGGCGACATGGTCTTCCCGCTCCAGGTCGTGATCGGCCTGGACGCCTACGGCACGGACTACACGGGCGGCGAGTTCCTGCTGGTCGAGCAGCGGCCGCGGGCACAGTCGCGGGGTACGTCCACACCGCTCCGGCAGGGCCACGGACTCGTCTTCACCACCCGCGACCGGCCCGTGCGCTCGGCCCGCGGCTGGTCGGCGGGGGCGGTGCGGCACGGAGTGAGCGTGGTGCGCTCGGGTCGCCGCCATGCACTCGGCCTGGTCTTCCACGACGCCTCCTGAGCGCCGGTCGGGCGGTCAGGCGGCCGGCCCGGTCAGCCGTCCGGGCAACCACGGTCGCCCGGACGGGACAGCCGGCGTGGCGGCCCTGGCGGGCTTCGCCGACCGTGCGCATCTCACCCGCACGGCCCGCCGGCTGACGGCTCGCACCAACGGGTGCCCGGCCACGCTGCGTCCGGGTGCTCAGAACCCCCGAAGGGCCCGCTGAGGCCCGCCTCGGCGAAGGAGGCGGCTGCGGGGGACGAGGGCGGGCCGGGTGGTGAAGGCGGTCGAGCGGCTCGCCGACCGAGCCGTCGGAGCGAACACGGCGCTCAGGGCCTGATGCTGTGGTTCAGGCGGAACAGGTTGCCGGGGTCGTGGCGCCGCTTGAGCTGTGTCAGCCGGTCGTGGTTCTGGCGGTAGTCGGTCCGTACGCGGTCCTGGCCCTGGTCGTCGTGGTCCATGAAGTTGACGTAGCCGCCGGCCAGGGGGTGGGGCCGGAGCGCGGCGGCGAAGGCGCGGGTCCAGTCGATCGTCGCCTCGCACTCGGTGCGGCTGAGGAGCGTGGGGCTGAGCGCGGTGGAGAAGTCGGCGTCGCGGTGGGCGAACGCGGTCGCCTCGGGGGCGACCCGGTGGCAGGCGCCGTCGATGGGGAAGACGACCGTGGCGCTCTGGATGGTGGGGGTCATGGCGCCGTACTCGACGTACGCGTCGATGGCTCCGTCCGGGAGTCCGTGGCTGAAGGTGCCCTTCCAGTAGTGGAAGAGGCCGACGGGGAGGAGTTCGTCGAACAGGGTGTTGATCACGGGGTGCGGGATGCGCGCGACGTGCTGCCTGAGGACCGGGCCGAGGCCGGCGAGCCGGGCGCGGACGAGATCTCGACCTGGGCGGGCAAGCAGCCGGCATCGGCCGAGCCGGCCGGGATCCATGCCCTCCGCGGAGCCGTGGACGCGTGCGGTGATGGCGTGGGGCACGGCGGGCCCCTCTTCGTCCGGTCATGTCGCTCGGTGATGTCGCCGGTGATGCCGGTGATGCCGGTGATCCCGGATTCGGCGTCACGCCCGGGTTCGGGACCGGGAGGGCCGGGGCGTCCCCGGTGCCAGGGCCGTTCGGCCCATGCGCGGAAGGTCGGCGAGCGACGAGCGTGGGCGGTGTACGGACGGGAGGAACCGCCATGGAACCCCGGACGCGGATCGCGCTCATCGGCCTCGGCAACGACTTCAGGCACGACGACGGGGTGGGCCTGGCGGTCGTCGACGCCTTGCGGACACGCGCGGCCCACCGGCCGCTGCCACGCGGCACGGCGCTCAGTACCTGCGACGGAGACCCGGGCCGGCTCATCGCTCTGTGGCACGAAGCGGATCTGGCCGTCGTCGTGGAGTCCGCGCACGCGTACCCGGATCAGCCGGGCAGGGTGGTCCGGCTGGAACAGGACGGCCGGCAGCTCGCGGGTCCCTCGCGGACCCACTCGCACGGACATGTGCTCGCCGAGGGCATCGAGCTCTCCCGGATCTTCGGACGCCTGCCCGGACGGCTCGTCGTGTACGCCGTCCAGGGAGTCGACTCCTCGCTGGGCAGCGGACTCTCGCCGACGATCGCCGCCGAGGTCGCGCGGGTGGCCGAGCGCATCGAGGACGAGGTCGCCCTGCACCGGTGCGCGGTCGCGCACGACCGGCAACCCGCGATGCACGCCCTGTGAGCGGCGCGGCGCACCAGGACCACCCCCGCTCCCCGAGAGGTTGATCATGACCGACACGTCGCAGGCGCCACCGCAGGCTCACGCCCTCCTCGCGGACGGCACGACCGTGCGCATCCGCACGGTCCTGCCCGGGGATCGTCCGCGGGTGCTGCGGCTGTACGAGGGGATGTCCCCGGAGAACCTGCGGCTGCGGTTCCTCACCATGAACCGCGACAACGCCCGGCACGATGCCGACCGGATGTGCGCCCCCGCCGCTTCCCACCGCCGGGCGCTGCTGGCCGAATCGGGCGACGAGGTCGTGGGGCTGGGCGAGTACGAGCGGCTCGCCAGGGGCACCGAGGCGGACGTGGGTCTGGCCGTGTCGGACGGCTGGCACCACCGAGGGGTCGGCACGCTGCTGCTGGAGCACCTCGTGTCCCTGGCGCGGTCCGACGGGATCACCGCGTTCAGCGCCGACACGCTGTCGGAGAACCACGAGGTGCTGAAGGTCTTCGGCGACCTCGGGCTCGGCGTCTCACGCCACTTCGAGGGGCCCGAGATGCGCTGCACGGTCCGGCTCACCGAGGACGAGACCTGTCTGTCCGCGGTGGAGGTCCGGGGCCGGATCGCCGACGTGGCGAGCCTCGGCCCACTGCTGCGGCCCCGGTCGGTCGTGGTGATCGGCCCTGGGCAGCGGCCGGGGTCCGTCGGACGCGCGATCCTGCGCAATCTCCGGGGCGGAAGATTCACCGGCCGGCTGTTCGCGGTGCACCCCCGGGCGCCGGGCGGTCTGGGCGTGCCCACGTATCCGCATGTCCAGGCACTGCCCGAGGCACCCGATCTCGCGGTGCTCGCCGTGCCGCCCTCTGCTCTGCCCATCCTCGCCGAGGAGTGCGGTCGGCGCGGAATCCGTGGCCTGCTGGTCGTGTCCTCGGAACTCAACGCGAGCCAGGCGCAGGCGCTGCGGTCGGCGTGCCGCTGGTACGGGATGCGGCTCGTCGGCCCCAACTGCCTCGGGATCGCCAATACGGAGGACGGTGAGCGCCTCGACGCGACGTTCGCCGCCGACCGTCCCCGGCCCGGAACCGCCGGAATCGCGGTGCAGTCCGAGGGCATCGGCATCGCGCTCCTCGGCGGGCTGTCCCGGCTCGGCATCGGCGTGTCCACCTTCGTCTCGCTCGGCGACACGTACGACGTGAGCGGCAACGAAATGCTGCAGTGGTGGGAGTCCGACGGCCGGACCGACATGGCACTCCTGCATCTCGAATCCTTCGGCAATCCGCGGGCGTTCTCCCGCACGGCCCGCCGCGTCACCCGCCGGATGCCCGTTCTCACCGTGGACGCGGGGCGCACGGCCGCGGGCCGGCGAGCCGCCGCCTCGCACACCGCGGCCGCTGCCACCGCGACCATGACGCGTGGGGCTCTCTTCCGCCAGGCGGGCATCACCGCTGCACGCAGCGTCGCCGAACTCGTGGAAACGGCCGCCCTGATGCACTCCCAGCCGCTTCCGGAAGGCCGGCGGGTGGCGATCGTCAGCAATGCCGGCGGCACGGGCGTGCTGGCCGCCGACGCCTGCGCCGAAGCCGGCCTCGACGTACGGCCGCTTGCCCCGGAGCCGGCCGCGGAGCTGCTCGCGGCGCTCCCCCACGGCGCGAGTGCCACCAACCCGGTCGACACCACCGCCGCCGTGTCCGAGGACCAACTGAGCGCGTGTCTGCGGATCCTGGCGGCGGCCGACGTCGACGCGGTACTGATGGCGCTCGTGCCCACCGCCGTCGCCGTGGCCACCGGCGACGACCTCACCCGGGCCGTCACCCGGGCGCGTCACGGCCGCACCGTCGCCGCGGTCCTCCCCGACCAGGAGGCATCCGTCCGTCTGCTCCCCGCGTTCAGCGGCTCGATCCCCGCCTACGCCGATCCTCAGGCCGCCGCGCGAGCCCTGGCGCATGCCGTCGCGCGCACCGAGTGGCTCGGCCGTCCCGCCGGGAGCGTTCCGCGGCTCGACGGCGCCGACACCGAGCGCGCCGCCGGGATCGTCGCGGCGTATCTGGCGGAACATCCCGGGGGCGGGTGGCCGGACCCGCCGACCTGTGCGGCGCTGCTGGACTGCTACGGAATCGACCAGCTCCCCTGGGCCTGGACGAGGACCGAGGACGAGGCCGCACACGCGGCCGAGCGCCTGTCCGCAGGGGACGGGTCGGTGGTCCTCAAGGCCTACCGGCCCGGGCTGGTGCACAAGAGCGCGGAGGACGCCGTCCGACTGAGCCTGCGCGACGAGGCGGAGGTGCGGGCCGCCTACCGGGACTTCGCCGGACGCTGGGACGGGCAACTGTCGGGCGTGCTCGTCCAGCCGATGGCGGAGCGCGGTGTGGAACTGTTCGCGGGCGTCGTGCAGGACGAGGTCTTCGGGCCGCTGGTCCTGTTCGGGCTGGGTGGTACGGCGACCGACCTGCTCGCCGATCACGCCGCCCGGCTCGCCCCGCTCACGGGGCAGGACGTCCAGGAGCTGATCACCGCGCCCCGCTGTGCGCCGCTGCTCCTCGGCCACGGCGGGACCGGGCCCGTGGACCGGGAGGGACTCGAACACCTGCTGCTGCGGCTCTCCCGGCTCGCCGGTGACATCCCGCAGCTCGCCGAGGCCGACCTCAACCCCGTGCTCGCCGGTGCGGCCGGTGTCTCCGTCGTCGACGCCCGGCTCCGGCTGGTACCCCGGCAGTCCGTGGACCCCTGTCTGCGCCGGCTCCGCTGAAGGAAGGACAGGCCGTGAAGCACGACATGGTCGGTTCCGTGATGACGAGTGAGGTCGTCCGGGCCACGTACGAGACCCCGTTCACGGAGGTCTCCCAGCTGCTGAAGCAGTACCGGATCAGCGGCCTTCCCGTGGTCGACGACGACGAGCAGGTGCTCGGGATGGTCTCCGAGACCGACCTGACAATCCCTCGCTCCGCGGACGACGGCCCGGAGTCCGCCCACCGGTTCCACTGGTCCTCCCTCATCGGAAGGGCGCGGGCCCGGGAGCCCGAGGCGCCCGCCCGCAACGCGGGTCAGCTGATGGCCCACCCGGCCATCACCGTCCACGCCGAGCAGTCGATCGCCCAGGCCGCACGGACCATGGCCGAGCGACGTGTCGAACGGCTTCCCGTGGTGGACGAGGAGGACCGTCTCGTCGGCATCGTCACCCGGCGCGATCTGCTCCAGGTCTTTCTGCGGCCGGACGCCGAGATCCGCGGGGAGGTGATCGACGAGGTTCTGGTCCGCGCGCTCCGGCTCGCTCCCGAGACCGTGGGCGTCGAGGTGCGCGACGGGGTCGTGACCCTGTCCGGTCAGCTCGAACGCCGCTGCGAGATGCCCATGGTCCTGCGCATGACCCGCCAGGTCGACGGAGTGACCGACGTCGTCGATCGCCTTTCCTTCGGTGCCGAGGACGCGCATCCCCAGCGCTCGGTCCCGGGCTCGGCGGACATGCCCGGCGACCGGCCGCCCGGACTCTGACGAAGGGTGTGGATCCGGATGGCGCGTACGGCCCTTGTGGCATACGGCACCAGGAACGGCTCCACGGCGGAGATCGCCCGGTTCATCGGTTCCGTGCTGCGCGACGAAGGGATGCGGGTCGACGTGCGGCCCGCGGCCGAGGTCGGGGACGTCGGCCCGTACGACGTCGTCGTGCTCGGCGGCGCGCTCTATACGGGGCGCTGGCACCGGGACGCGCGGCACTTCGCCCGCCGTCATCGCCACGCCCTCGCCGAGCGGCGGGTGTGGCTGTTCAGCAGCGGCCCGCTGGACCCGTCCGCATCGGAACGGGAGATCCCGCCGGTACCGGGTGCCCGTCGGGCGGAGCGCCGGCTGGGGGCTGAGGAGCATGTCACGTTCGGTGGCCGGCTGCAGGAGGGTGCGCGGGGGCGCATCGCCCGGATGATCCTCGAGCAGGGCCGCGGCGGGGACTTCCGCGACTTCCATCGGATCGCCGAGTGGGCCGAGCGGATCGCCGCCGACCTGGTGGCGATCGAACCGGAACGGTGGTGATCCCATGCCTCACCGGCTGCGATCGTACGGCCGTCGGCGCGACAATCCGCTCCGCCGCAGGTCGGATGCCGTCGAGAGGTGGACCGCGCTCGCTCTCGGGACCGTGCTGATCGTCGGTGCACCTGCGGCGGGGCTGGCCGTGGGCTGGTCGGTGCATCACGAGGGACGGACGACCGCGGCGGAGCAGGCATCGGGCCGCGAACGCGTACGGGCCGTGCTCCTCCAGGACGCGCCACTGCCGGTCCCCGGGGCCGAAGGGGCCGTGGAGGTGGAGACATACCCGGTCCCCGTCCGCTGGACCGCTCCGGAAGGCGGCGTGCGCGAGGGCGTCGCGCCGGTGTCCGCAGGCTCGAGGCGCGGAGAGCGCGCCGATGTCTGGCTGGACGGGCGAGGCCGTGTGACCGCTGCTCCCAAGTCGGACGCGGACATCTGGCTGGAGAGCTTCGCCGCCGGCTCTGTGGCGGCGGCCCTCAGCGCGCTCGGCGTCGCCGGGATACGGACGGCGGTACGCCGGACGGCCGACAGGCACCGGATGGCCGAGTGGGAGCGGGAGTGGACCCGCACCGAACCGGAGTGGAGCCGCCGCGGGGTCTGACGGGCCCGGCGCGCCGGGCGGTCCGTGCCGGGGGCCACTCGGCCCCTGGCACGGCGGGCGAGCGAGCGTCGAGCCCGGAACAGGTCGAGTGTCGAGCCCGGAACAGCGTGGCAACCGTGGAGGAGCAGGCCATGCCGACTCCCCTCACACACCGTGAGCCACGTCATGGCGCACACCGCTGTCGCCGTGGGGCGCGAAGCCGGCCACAAGGAGATCGTCACGCTGATGGAGCAGTGGAAGGCCAGCGCCCTGCCCGTCGTGGAGGGCGAAGGCCGCGTGATCGGCGTGGTCCCTGATCCCGATCCGCCGGCCGAGGAGGAGCACCGCCGCGACGACCTGACCCGGCCCGACCGGCCGCTGTCCGATGCCCCCGAGGCGGGGCCGTCACCGCCGGTGAGCCGGTGTCGGCCCCTGCCGTCACGGTCCACGCGAGCGCCACCATCGCCGAGGCCGCCCGGGCCATGGCGCGCAGGCGGGTGAACCGGCTGCCCGCCGTCGACGGCGTCGGCATGCTGGACGGCGTCGTCAACCGCAGCGAGCTGCGGAAGGTCGTTCCTGCGCCCCGACGAGGAGATCGCCGACGAGATCCGACGCAGCGTCATCGAGAAGCTGCCGCCCGCCGCGCGGACGGAAGTCTCCGTCAGCGACGGTGCGGCGACCCCGGGGGCAGCCCGCGCCGGCAGCGGGATCAGGGCCCGGTCCCGGAGGTCGTGCCGGCGATTCGTGGTGGACGTTCGGCTGAATCCGAGCCGCTCCCCTGCGCGCGAACCCTGACCGTGCGCGGATGATGGGGGCCGTTCGGCCCTGTTGCGCCGTACGCCCGGGGCGACATGATCAAGAGGGATCACCAGACCTGCAAGAGGCTCACATGTCCGAGGCACCGGTCTTCTCGGCGGAGGCGCCCATCCGGGTGTTCCTCCTCGACGACCACGAGGTCGTCCGGCGTGGCCTGCACGACCTGCTCGACGGCGAACCCGACATCGAGGTGGTGGGCGAAGCCGGGACGGCCGAGCAGGCCCTGACCCGGGGTCCGGCGCTGCGCCCCCATGTCGCGGTTCTCGACGTCCGGCTCCCCGACGGGGACGGCATCACCGTCTGCCGCGACCTGCGCTCACGCATGCCGGATCTCGCCTGCCTCATGCTGACGTCCTTCGACGACGAGGACGCTCTGCTGGACGCGATCATGGCCGGAGCAGCCGGATACGTGCTCAAGCAGATCAAGGGCTCGGACCTGGTCTCCGCCGTACGCACCGTCGCGACGGGGCAGTCGATGCTCGATCCCGCCACGACCGCACGTCTGATGCATTCGCTGCGCGACCCCGAAGCCGCCGCTCCGGCCGAGGACGAACGGCTCGCCGTCCTCACGGACCGGGAACGGGCCGTACTCGATCTGATCGGCGAGGGACTGACCAATCGTCAGATCGGCAAGAAGCTCTACCTGTCGGAGAAGACCGTCAAGAACCACATCTCGCGGCTGCTGTCGAAGCTCGGTGTGGAGCGCCGTGTCCAGGCCGCCGTCATCGCGGCGCAGTTCCACGAGCACGAGCAACCGCATCACTGACAGACGGTCACCCAGGACGCGCCGGACCCGCGGTGAGTCCGGTTCTCACCGATGTCCTCCTCTCACTGCCTTCCGGGCAGCGGTACCCGCCACACCAGTCGCGTACCGCCGCAGGCCCCCGGCGCCACGCCCAGCCCGCCGCCCAGCGACTCGGCGCGTTCCGCCAGATTGCGCAGCCCGCTTCGCCTGCCGTCGGGCGCGATGCCGACACCGTCGTCGGTCACGGACACGGTGAGCGTCCCGGCGTTCGCGACGATCGAGACCTCGGCCCTGGAGGCCCTGGCGTGGCGGGCCACGTTGGCGAGGGCCTCGCCGAGCACGGCGATGACCTCGTCGGCGATCGGGCGCGTCACGTCGGTGTCGATCAGGCCCTCCATGCTCAGCGCCGGGGCGAAGCCGAGCGTCCGGGTGGCCTCCTCGACGCACCGTACGGCTCGGACTCTGAGTGCGGGTGGGGCAGTGGGCGCCTCGTGTTCGCGGAGCCCGAAGATGGTCGAGCGAATGATCTTGATGGTGGCGTCGAGGTCGTCGATGGCGCGCCCCAGGCGCTCGGAGGCCTCGGGGTGCTGCACGAAACGCTGGGCGCTCTGGAGCGTCATACCGGTCGCGAACAGCCGCTGAATCGCAAGGTCGTGCAGGTCCCGGGCGATCCGGTCATGATCGGCGAGGAGAATCATCTGCTCGGCGTCCCGTCGCCGGTCGGCCAGTTCGAGGGCGAGGGCGGCCTGGCCGGTGAAACCGGACAGGGGGGCGGTCTCCGTATCGGTGAAGGCGGGGCGGCCGACACCGCGGGCGAGCATCAGCACGCCGCGCAGACTCTCCTTGTCGCCCACCAGGACGGCCACCGCGGGTCCGCAGTCCTTCCAGCGACCCGGCTGGAAGGTGACGCGGGGGTCGTTGGCCACGTCAGGGGTGGCGATCAGGCCGTCCTCGCTGTGCAGCGCGACGGTGGCGAGCGTGCCCTTGCCCCTCGGCAGCGCCACGCCCCGGTGTCGCTCGGCACCCTCGCCGAGGGCGAGGGCGGCGCGCAGGTCTCCGCCCCGCTCGACCAGGTAGACGACGCCCAGCTCGGCCCCCGTGATCCGGCGCGCGCTGCCCAGCATCATCTCCAGCACGTGGGCCTCGGAGGAGCCGGAGAGCAGAGCGCTGCTGAACTCCGCACTGGCGGCGAGCCATTGCTCCCTGAGGCGGACCTCCTCGTAGAGCCGCGCGTTCTCGATCGCGACGCCCGCCGCGACGGCCAGCGTCGAGAGCACCGACTCGTCCTCGGCGTCGAATTCGGCCCCACCGCGCTTCTCCGTCAGATAGAGGTTCCCGAACACGTCGTCCCGCACGCGGATGGGAACACCGAGGAACGAGTGCATCGGCGGATGGTGTTCGGGGAAACCGGACGAGGCCGCGTGCGCGCACAGCTCCGGCAGACGCAGCGGATGGGGGTGCCTGATCAGTTCCCCGAGCAGCCCGTGTCCGGACGGCAGATCGCCGATCTGTTTGCGGAGCTGGTCGCTGATGCCCACCGGCAGGAACTGGGACAGCCTCTTGTCCTCGCCGATCACCCCGAGCGCACCGTACTCGGCGTCCACGAGGACGACGGCGGCCTCCACGATCTCGCGGAGCACCTGCGCCAGGTCGAGTCCCCGGCCGACGGAGATGACGGCCTCCAGCAGCCCGTTGAGTCGGTCCCTGGTGCCGCGGACCTCGTCAATGCGCACCTGGAGCTCTTCGAGGAGCTCGTCGAGCCGCAGCCGGGGAGCCTGGCCCGCGCCGCTCGGGACGTCCCCGCCCATGGCTCCTCCGCGGGTGTCGGCGATCACGATGCGCTTCGCGCAATCTCACGGTAGCTCGACGCAAGCCCTCGCGCCGGGCGCGCCTGCTACTGCCCGTGTCCGGTGAGTTCTCTCCTGTGCCGCTGGTCCGGAGCAGCGGAGATGGTGCGATCAGCCCCGTTCCGGGGCCGTTCGGCTCTGCGGTGTCCCGGAGGCGGCGGAGGCCCTGATGACCGATCCCGCGATCACGGCACGGTCGGCGTGGAACATCGTCGAGACGGCCGGAACGGTGGACCGCACCAAGGTGAAGCGGCTTCCGGTGGTCGGCGAGACGGGAAAGCTCGTCGGCATCGTCAGCCGAAGCGACCTGCTGCGGCCCTTCCTGCGCCGGGACGAGGCCATCGGCGACGAGATCGGCAGGGACGCAGTGGGCCGGGCACCGGGGGGCTCCCGCATCGGTGCGGGTCGTCGTGAGCGCGGGCGTGGTGCCCCCGACCGGCAAAGCAGAGGAGCGGGGCGGGGACATCCCCGTCATCGAGCGCTTGTGCCGCTCCAACGACGCCGTGGTGCCGTGGTCGCCGTGGTCGCGGTGGTCGCGGCGGTCGCGGCGGTCGCCGTGCACCAGGTGATCGGCGGCTACGCGTTCGACAGGCTCGGCCGGCGGACGTCGAGCCGCCGCGGGGAGCGCCGGAAGCCCGTGCGGAAACACCGGCCAGGACGGGTTCCGCACGACAAACGGCGGAAAGGGCCCATCCGCTTCTCGCGGATCCTGATTGCACGGTGCACGGTCGCCGACCGCTTCTCCGCGTCCTCTGCAGAGACCCTTTCCGTCACTTCCATGGAAGCACCCGACGCGGGACACCACCAGGGCCCAACAGTCCCCGGCCGGCCTTGCTCGGCCCTGCGCGGCAGCGCCACGGCCGAACCGGTCGTCTCCCGGCGGGCCGGCGGAACCGACGGCCGAGGTGGGCCGGCGTGTCGAGCGCTCCGCCCTCGGCGGGCCGGCCGGACGTGCCAGGGCGCAGGTCGCCGCGTGACGGCAGGTCCGGGCCCTGTCGGTCCCGGTACCCGGCCCTTTCGGCCCTCGAACGGGCCGCCCCGACCGGCGCATGGTGGTCCTGGGACCGCAACGACAGGAGTGGCCGGGATGAAGCACAGCAAGGTCGGGAACCTGATGGTGGGCGAGGTCGTCTCGGTCGTCCCGTCGACGCCGTTCAAGGAGGTCGCCAAGCAGCTCGCAGAACACGACATCAGCGGCCTGCCCGTGCTGGACGAGGACGACAGGGTGCTCGGCGTCGTTTCCGAGAGCGATCTCCTGGTGCGGCAGGCATCGGCCGGGTCCGCCGGGCGGGAACGCCGGTATCACGCGCACGGTGCCGGTCCCGTCCCCGACAGCGACAAACGCGACGCCCTCACCGCCGCAGAGCTGATGACCGGGCCCGCCGTCACCGTGCATGCCGACGACACGGTCGCGGAGGCCGCCAGGACCATGCTCCGCCGCAGTGTCGAGCGCCTGCCCGTGGTCGACGAGGAGGACCGCCTCGTGGGCATCGTCACCCGGCGCGACCTGCTCCAGGTGTTTCTGCGCCCCGACCCGGAGATCCGCCGCCGGGTGATCGCAGAGGTCCTCGTGGACACCCTGGGTCTCGCGCCCGATGCCGTCGGCGTTCATGTCGTCGACGGCGTGGTCACATTGGAGGGGCTGCTGGAGAAGCGCAGTGAGATCCCCGTCCTGCTGCGCCTGACGGAGCAGCTGGACGGCGTGGTGTCGGTGACCGACCGCCTCACCGCGCGTGTCGAGGACTCCCGGCCGGTACCGAGCGAGCGGTCCGCTGACGGGGTTCTCCGGTGAGCGAGGCGATCGTCCGGATGGACCGGTGGGGCCCGGGGCCGGGGTCCGCGGGCCGTGTGCGGGCTGCTGCGTACGGCCGCGTGGGCGAGAATCGGTAGAGGGGCCGTTCGGCGCCGCCGAAGGCCCCTCGGCCCCTGCCGCCGCCCTCTCCCGGCCGCGATGCTGGAGGCGTCACCGCACCCGCGGCCCCAAGGAGGTCCGCACCATGACGAGCCACGTGACCGTCGGCGTGGACGGGTCGCCCGAAGGCCTGGCCGCAGCCGAGTGGGCCGCCGACGAGGCTCTGCTGCGCAAGGTGCCCTTGTGCCTCGTCAACTCCGACGAGTGGCCCATGTCGGCGGCCGTTCCGGTCGCCGGCCCGACCGAGCAGCTCCGCTGGGTCGACAGGATGCTCGACGAGGCGGCCGACGATCTGCGGCGACGCCGGCCCACGCTGGAGATCACCACTCGGCGGCTGTGCGGGAGGCCCGCGGCCGCCCTGTCCGTCGAGGCGGGCCGGGCGGACATGCTGGTGCTCGGCTTCCGCGGGCTGAGCGGGTTCGCGGGCTTTCTCATCGGCTCGGTCGGCGTGGCCACGATCAGTGCCACCGAGCAGCCGGTCGTGCTCGTCCGAGCACCACGGCAGCCGGACGAGCCGCCGCCCGTCCACACCGGCCCCTACCGCGACCTGGTCGTCGGCGTCGACATCCACCAGTCCTGCGACAAGCTCCTGGCCTTCGCCTTCGACGAGGCCGCGCGGCGGGACTGCGCCCTGCAGGCTGTGTACGCCTGGAAGGTCGCGCCTCTTCTCCGGTACGCCCCGAACGCGGACCCCGGAATCGAGCGGGAGATGGCGCGGCAGTTCGCGGGTGCGCTCGGCGACCTGCTGGCGCCCTGGCGGGAGAGGTTCCCGTCGGTGAAGGCCGTCGAGAGAACACTCATCGGCGCGCCCGCGCAGCAGCTGGTGGAGTCCGCCGCCGACGCGGATCTGGTCGTCGTCGGCCGGCGCATCCGCAGAACTCCCCTGGGTGCGCACATCGGCCCCGTGGCCCACGGGGTGATGCACCACTGCGCCGCACCGATCGCGGTCGTGGCCCATGACTGACCGCTTCGTCCGGCAGGAGATTTCCGTGCCTTCACCACCACCCGACACCGCAGCAGTGTCCGTCCTCGTGGAGGACGCCACGTCGGCCCCCTCGATGCACAACGCCCAGCCCTGGGCGTTCCGGTTCGTGCGCGACAGCGGCCTGTTGCAGGTGCACGGCGATCCCGAGCGTGCCATGCCGAGGACGGACCCGGAGCACCGTGCCCTCCATCTGGGTTGCGGCGCCGCGCTGTTCAACCTGCGCGTGGCGGCCGCGCACGCGGGCAGGGAACCCCTCACCACGCTGCTCCCCGACCCCGCCGACGCCTGGCTGCTCGCCGAGGTGAGTCTTGCCGGACCCGTGCGCCCCGACGACGATCTCGCCGTCCTCCACCCCGCCATCCGCAGACGGCACACCAGCAGGCTCCCCTTCACGGACGAGGAGATCCCCGACGGCATCCTGGCCGGGCTGTGCGGCGCCGCGCTCCTGGAGGGCGCCCATCTGTACATACCCGACGCCTGGCATGTGCGGTCGGTGCTGGACCTGGTCCACGACGCGGAGGGCCGCGAGGCGATGGACGCGGCCGCGCGCGCCGAGACGGACCGCTGGACGCACACGGACACCGGGGAGGGCGCGCCCCGCCCGGAGGGGATCCCCGCCTATGCGTTCGGCCCCCGGCAGCATGACGTCACCGCGCCCGTGCGGGACTTCGCCGGCCGGCGGCCGGTTCCGGACCGCGACTCCGCCACCTTCGAGAAGCTGCCCCGTCTCGCCCTGCTGGGCACGGCGACCGACACTCCCGTGGACTGGCTGCGGGCCGGCCAGGCCATGGAGCGGGTCCTGCTCCAGGCCACTGCGGACGGGCTGGTCACGTCCCTGACGTCGCAGGCCCTCGAATGGCCCGAACTGCGGTGGGCCGTGCGCGATCCGGGATCGGCGATGGGCCACGTGCAGATGGTGATCCGCCTCGGATACGGTCCCACGGGCCCTGCGACCCCACGCCGGCCGGTGGGTGAGGTCCTCGACATCGTGTGACACGTCTCCCCGCGCCTGTCATGACGGTCCCGCGGACTCGGACACCGCCGTCGGTCTCGGACACCGCCGTCGTGCGGCGGATGCGGCAGCAGACGCACACGGACTTTCAGCGACCCGAAGCGGTCCAGAGCGGTTCCACCTTCTCCCACTCGTGCTCCCACTGCGCGAGCGTCCTGTTCTGCAGAACGCGCAGGCGCAGCGACACGAGGCCGGAGGCCGCGAGGGAGAGGCCGCCGCCGACGACCAGGCCCGCAGCGGCCGCACTCACGGCGACATCCCGGTCGGAGCGGGGCGGCGAGGCCCGGTCGCCGGCGTCGTCCACCCAGATCTTGACGGTGGTACCTGCCGGGGTGCCGGACGGTACGTGGAGCATGCCCGTGTGCTGACGGGACGGCGGGAAACGCCAGACCACGCGGGCCGTGGCCTCCGAGCCCGCTTCACTCCGGGTCTCGCCCGGGTCCCGTTCGGCCGCGGTCACGGTCGTCGCACCGATGTGATGCCGGTGCGGTGCTTCGACGCCGGCCTCGCTGCGTATCGTCTCCCACGTGGCCACTCCGGCGGCAGAGCCGACGGCCAGCGCGAGCGGCAGGGACACGACGAGGGCGAGGACCGCTCTGCTGCGTGACCGGTCGGCCCGGCGGGTGAGCGGGCTGGGATCGCGGCCCGCCGCACGCCGCAGATGCCGCCGCAGGGTGGTGCGGTGCGGGTTCTCCTCGGACTGCGAGGGGGTCGGGGACATGGGGACCTCCGGCGCGCGAGGCTCCGCTTCACGGGGCCGTGGTGAGTTCCGATCCGATCCGGTGGGCCCAGTGCTGGATGCGTTCGGGATTCCGGAAGTCGCGGCCTTCGCCTCGGCGTACGAGGTACCGCGCGATCCAGCCGGGCGTGGTGGCGGTGACGCTGCCGCCGAAGGTGACGTGCTCGCGGGCGTGCAATCACCTTGGCGGCACCGGGCACCGGGCACCGGGCACAGGCGGAACGTCGCCCTGCTCGGCCGTGCTGTCCACGGGGCCGCTGCTGAAGAGCCGGCCGGGCCGCTCACGCAGGGCTTCCGCGTTGCGCTCGGCGCAGCGCCGGGCGTCGCGGTGCCAGTGTCGCGCGTGGAGCGAGCTGCCGAGCATCACGGCGTCGTAGCCGCTGACATCCCTGACGTAGCGGGCCGGGAGCACGGCCGTCTCGTAGCCGTCGTCACCCACGGCCCGGCCGATCTCGTCGGCGATGCCGACGGTGGCACCGTGTGTGCTGCCATGTGCTACGAGCACGCGCTTGGTGGTCATGACGCGTCCTTTCCTTGCGTCCCCGGCGCTGCCCTGCACGGGACCGGTCCGCCTCGGATCCCTCCACGGGGAGGCCGTTCTCTGTCACCGTCCCTCCTCGGCCCGGCCGGTGTCTTGGGGCGTTCAGTCCCGTTGTGGGGCCGTTCGGCCCGTCCCCGCCGGCCGGTACCGGTGCCGCTGCGCTCGGTCCGGCGGCTGCCCCGCTGCCTGGATCGTCAGCGGTCACCGTCAGGTTGTCCCGGCGGGCGGGGCCGCCGCTTGGGCCGGACGGGCCTTCGGCAGGCCCTGTCGGTCCCTTCGGGCGGCGCGACCACGAACGCCTCCTTGCCGGAGGGCGGCTCTTTCCAGGGTCACGCCGCGCTGCGGCGTCGCCACCGGCAGCGCCGGTACCGGCCTCCGACCTGGGCCGTTCGGTCCTGTCGGGTGGGCCCACCAGGCCCTGTCCGCCCGCCGGGTCACCGCCGGAGGTGAAGACCCACACGTGACCGTCATGCGGGGCGCTCGGCACCTCGTCGGCGCCGCTTCCGCGCGTCGGAGAGGAAAGCCGTCATGGCCGGCAGCCCGTACACCGTGAACGACCTCATGACCAGGACTGTCGTCGCCGTGGCTCCGGATGCGCAGTTCAAGGAGACGTGACGCGGCCGACCGGCTCCTGAGAAGAGCCGTGCTGTCGGCGCCGGACGCCGGCTCGCGGACCCACCGGCAGGCCCAGCGCCCGAGCACCTTTCAGCGCGTCATTCCGCGTCGTCCCCGGCGCCCTTCACGACCTCCGGGCGGACGATCACGACCGGACAGGGCGCGTGCTGTGCGACCTGCTGGCTCACCGAGCCGAGCAGCATGCGGGTGAACCCGCCCCGGCCGCGGCAGCCGACCACCAACAGCTCGGCTCCTTCAGCGGCGTTCAGCAGCACCTCGGCCGGGTTGCCCCGCACCAGACGCTCGTGCACCCGGGTCTCACCGGTGTCGCCGAGCACCTCGCGTACCTCGCGTACGAGACCTTCCTGGGCGGCCTCCGCGTCGAAATCGGCGTCCACCGCGGGAGCCGACCACCCGTGAGCCCCCGGCAGCTCGTACGCCGCCACCGCGTCGACCGTCGCCCCGATCAGAGCGGCGTGCCGGACGGCCCAGCGCAGCGCCCCGTAGGACGAGGGCGAGCCGTCGACGCCCACGACGACGCGCGGAGCCGGTTCGCTCGTGCCCATGCTGTTCCACCTCTCTCACAGACCCCGTCTTCCACGCTGCGCGTCTCGTGGGTGTTCCGCCAGGCAAGGGCCGCCGTGAGGAGCACGTCCAGGAGCGGACGGGGGCGCCCCTCAGCCCTCCCAGGTCCAGTCGGCGACGTCCGGCATGTCGACGCCGTGCTCCCGGATCCACGCATGGTGCCGGGTCCGGGCGTCGGCCATCCTCTGGCGCACGGCCACCGCCCGGACGCCCAGACCGGGGACGCGGTCGATGACGTCCATCACCAGGCGGTAGCGGTCCAGGTCGTTGCGGACGACCATGTCGAACGGCGTCGTGGTCGTTCCGAACTCCTTGTAGCCGCGCACGTGCAGGTTCGGGTGCCCGGTGCGGCGGTAGGCGAGGCGGTGCACCAGCCAGGGGTAGCCGTGGTAGGCGAAGATCACGGGCCTGTCGCGGGTGAAGAGGGAGTCGTACTCGGAGTCCGGCATCCCGTGCGGGTGCTCCTCCTGGGGCAGCAGCCGGGTCATGTCGACGACGTTGACGACGCGGACGGCGAGGTCCGGGAGGTGCTTGCGCAACAGTCCGGCAGCGGCCAGGACCTCCTGCGTCGGCACGTCCCCTGCGCAGGCCAGTACGGCGTCGGGGGCGCTCCCCGCGGTCTCGGTCCCGGCCCACTCCCATGCGCCGGCGCCGCGAGCGCAGTGAGTGCGGGCCTCGTCGAGGGTGAGCCAGTCGAAACAGGGCTGTTTGCCGGCCACGATCACGTTCACGTAGTCCCGGCTGCGCAGCGCGTGGTCGGCCACGCAGAGCAGGGTGTTGGCGTCCGGTGGCAGATAGACGCGCACCACTTCGGGGCTCTTGTTGAGGACGTGGTCGACGAAGCCGGGGTCCTGGTGCGAGAAGCCGTTGTGGTCCTGGCGCCAGACGTGTGAGGTGAGCAGATAGTTGAGGGAGGCGACCGGGGCCCGCCACGACAGCTGCCGCGAGGTCCTGAGCCATTTGATGTGCTGGTTGACCATCGAGTCGACGATGTGGACGAAGGCCTCGTAACAGGAGAACAGTCCGTGCCGTCCGGTGAGCAGGTATCCCTCCAGCCAGCCCTGGCAGCAGTGCTCGGAGAGGATCTCCATGACCCGGCCGTCACGGCTCAGATGCTCGTCGGTCGGGACGACTTCGGCCTGCCACGCCTTTCCCGTTGCGTCGAAGACGGCCTGCAGCCGGTTGGAGGCGGTCTCGTCCGGCCCGACCAGGCGGAAGTTCCGGTGCTCTGCGGAGTCCCGCATGATCTGGGCGATGAGGTCGCCGAGCACGCGGGTGGGCTCGTGCAGCGTCGCTCCCGGCCTGTCGACGGGCACGGCGAAACGCTCCAGCGGCGCGACGGGCAGCTCGCGCAGGAGAAGGCCGCCGTTGGCGTGCGGGGTGGCACCGAGCCTGCGGTCTCCTTCCGGGACGCAGGCGAGCACGTGGGGGCGGGGCCCGCCCGCCTCGTCGAAGAGTTCCTCCGGACGGTACGACCGCAGCCACGCCTCGAGTTGGGCGAGATGCCGGGGGTTGTCACGGACGCCTGCCAGCGGGACCTGGTGGGCCCGCCAGGTGCCCTCGACGGGTTGGCCGTCGACGCGTGCGGGTCCGGTCCAGCCCTTGGGGGTGCGCAGGACGATCAGGGGCCATCGCGGCCGGTCGGTGATCTTTCCGGCACGGGCGGTCCGCTGGATGTCGGCGATGCGGTCCACTGCCCGGTCCATCGCGGCGGCCATGGCCCGGTGCACGTCCATGGGGTCGTCCCCGGTGACGTGCAGGGGCTCGTGGCCGTAGCCGCGCAGCAGATCGTCGAGTTCGTTCTGCGGCAGCCGGGCCGGCACGGTCGGGTTCGCGATCTTGTAGCCGTTGAGGTGCAGGATCGGCAGTACCGCCCCGTCGTGAACGGGGTCGAGGAACTTGTTGGAGTGCCAGGAGGCGGCCAGCGGCCCGGTTTCCGCCTCTCCGTCGCCGATCACACAGGCGACCAGCAGCCCGGGATTGTCCAGGGCGGCCCCGTAGGCGTGTGCGAGGGCGTAGCCCAGCTCACCGCCTTCATGGATGGAGCCGGGTGTCTCGGGGGCGACATGGCTGGGCACCCCGCCGGGGAACGAGAACTGGCGGAAGAGCCGGTTCATGCCGGCCTCGTCGCGGCTCACGTCCGGGTACGTCTCGCTGTAGCTTCCCTCCAGCCAGGAGTTGGCCAGCACGGCGGGCCCGCCGTGGCCGGGGCCCCAGACGCACAGGGCCTGCAGGTCACGTGCCTTGATCACACGGTTGAGATGGGTGTGGACGAAATTGAGTCCGGGTGACGTGCCCCAGTGCCCGAGGAGGCGCGGTTTGATGTGCTCCGGTCGCAACGGCTCGGTCAGCAGCGCGTTGCCCATCAGATAGATCTGCCCTGCGGCCAGGAAGTTCGCCGCCCGCCAGTGCGCGTCCAGGTCGCGCAGTTCCTTCCGGCTCAAAGCTGTCCGGCCGTGACGCTTGACCGTTCCCATCAGACCCTCCGTAACGTCGTTGCATGGCAGACAAGAAACACACCGGGAGGCAGGCGGCGATGTCGCGCTCGTTGTACGAGCGGGAGCTGCTGCGCCTGCAGACGGAGCTGGTGAAGCTGCAGGAGTGGGTGCGTGCCGAAGGCGCCCGTCTGGTCGTGGTGTTCGAAGGGCGGGACGCGGCCGGCAAGGGCGGCACGATCAAACGGGTCACCGAACACCTCAATCCCAGGGTCGCGCGGATCGTCGCCCTTCCCGCGCCCACCGAGCGTGAACGCACGCAGTGGTACTTCCAGCGCTACACGGAGCACCTTCCCGCCGCAGGGGAGATCGTCCTGTTCGACCGGAGCTGGTACAACCGCGCGGGTGTCGAACGCGTCATGGGTTTCTGCACCAAGGAGGAGCACCAGCGCTTCCTGCACCAGTGTCCGATCTTCGAGCGACTGCTGGTCGAGGACGGCATCCTGCTGCGCAAGTACTGGTTCTCGGTGAGCGACGCGGTCCAGGAGGAGAGGTTCCGCCGGCGGCTGGCCGACCCCACCCGCCGCTGGAAGATCTCCGCGATGGACCTCGAGTCGCTCACCCGATGGGAGGCGTACTCCCGGGCGAAGGACGACATGTTCGTCCACACCGACATCCCGGAGGCCCCCTGGTACGTCGTCGAGAGCGACGACAAGCGGAGGGCGCGGCTGAACATGATCGCGCATCTGCTGTCGACGGTTCCCTACGAGGCGGTCCGGCTGCCGGCGATCGAATTGCCGGCACGGCCGCCGGGCACCGGGTACCAGCGGCCTCCCAGGGATCTGCAGTCCTACGTTCCCGACCATGCGGCACGCCTGATCGAGCAGGCGGAGTAGTCGCGGACGGAGCGGTCGCGGGCCTCACTCCCCCAGGGCACGACAGCGACGGGAAACGCCCTCCGTGCCCCGGTCCGGCGCTCGGCCGGGGCCGTGGGGAGCCGCGACCGGGCTCCGATGGGGACCGCACGGCCCCCTGCGGCCGGCGCTCAGCCGACGCTGCCGGGCGCATCCGCCGTCGGCGGCAGATGCGCGCCGCGCAGGGTCTCGATGTCGCCGTAGGCCGCGATCATCAGGCGGCGCCCGAGGTCCTGGACGGCGCGGCTCGCGGCCAGTTCGTCGCCGATCTCCGGAACATCCGTGTCGTCGGGCCTGCACCGCGCGACTCCGTGGCCGGTGAGCACCGTGGTTCCGGTGTCCAGGTCCACGCGTGCCTTGGTGGTCCCGTCCTCCTCGAACAGATACAGCCGGATCTTCCACTCCGCCGTTCGTGTCATGACGCCCGCTCCCTCCGCGCGCCGCAGGCTCACTGCGGCACCTGCATCGTTCCGCTGCCGTGGGGTGCGTAGAGATCCAGAAGCCGGATCCGGGTGGTCTGCAGCCGGTGTGCGACCACGTCGAGAACGCGCCGCGTGAGGGCCAGGCCGAGCGCGGGCTCCGCCTCGCACAGTGCCCGCACCGCCCGGGCATCGAACTCATGGGCCCGGACCAGGCTGAAGGCCTCGGCGCCCAGCCGCCAGGTGTACGGAGGGACCAGCCACGACCATCCGAGCAGATCACCGTGGCCCAGCGTGTCGACCGTGGCGGCTCGGCTGCCGCGGGCCTGGAGGTCGAGGGTGGCCGCGCCGGTACGGATGATCCAGAACCGGTCCGCGGGGTCGCCCTCGTCGAAGAGCCGTGTGCCTGCCGGGATCGAGACCTCGTGGGAGCACGCCATCAGGCGGTCGCACTCGTCCGACGGAAAGCCATGGAGAAATGTGCTGGTCATGGACTGTCCTCCCAAGGGCCGGGACCGGGCGGCGAGTCCGCGGGGCCGCCGGCCGTTCTCGCTCCTCCAGCCTGCGCCCGCGGCGCACCGCCGGCATGGGCCGTTCGGCTCGGCCCGCGGGCCCGAACGGGTCTGCGATCGCTCGCGGGCGGGCTCCGGGCCACCGGTGCCGTGGTCGTTGCGCACGCGGCTCTCCGCGCTGTGGGGCTCCGCGACGCACGTACCCGATGGGCGCGCCCCGCGGCGCCCTGCCGCGCCGCACCGGGCAGCGGCGGCGCCGGCCCGGGGCTCACACGCGGGCCGCGGCCCTCAGGTCGCGGTCGAAGGCACGGATGTCCTCGTCGGTCAGCGAGGTGCGGGTGTGTGCGATCGCCTGGAGGTAGTCGTCGGTGACCCGGGCGGAATCCTCGGCCTGCTGCGGGTCCGCCGCCAGGTGCCGCTCGAAGGCGCTCTGCGCGGCGGTGCGTGCCGCGTACTCGATGTCGGCGGGCGTGAACCGGCCACTGGCCTCGACGAGGGCCTCCAGATCGATCGCCGGCAGGCGGTCGGGCCCGATGTAGCGGGTCCAGATCGCGCGGCGGGCATCGGCGTCCGGCGGGCCGACCGGGATGAGGTAGTCGAACCGGCCCGGCCGCAGGAAGGCCGGGTCCAGGCTGCGGACCGCGTTGGTCGCGCAGATGAGCAGTCGTCGTTCTCTGCGCCGGAACTGCGGGATGAGCTTGAGGAGCTCGTTGGTCACGCGGTGGGCCAGCGAGGTCGGGTCTCGCCGCTCGGAGGCGATCTCCTCCGCCTCGTCGAAGAAGAGCACCACCTGCTGCAGGTGGTCGACCCGTGCGAACAGCTGCCGCAGACCGGCGGCGACCCCGTGCGCCTCGGCGGCGAGCTGATACGGGACCACCTCGATGAAGGGCCAGCGCAGCCGGGAGGCCACCGCCCGCGCGAAGGTGGTCTTGCCGGTGCCCGGCGGCCCGAACAGCACGACGGCCCGGGGCGGCGCGAGCTGGAAGCGTTCCGCGGCCTGCGGATGTTCCAACGGCAGCACGAGCCGCCGCTCGATGAGGCTCTTCTCCGCGTCCATCCCCGCGATGTGGTCCCACAGCCCTGCCTCCGGCACCGCGCCGCCGAGCTGATCCAGAAGGGTGGCCTCCGCCGAGTCCGCGGACAGCACCTTCTCGAAATAGCTCAGATCGGGCCGGCCGGTGTATCCCGAGTTCTCGAAGGCGCGTTCACCGGCCTCCCCCCGCGGCAGCAGCGCCCCGATACGGCGCACTCCCCCACGGGCCAGACGTTCTTCGAGGGCGGCGAGCAGGGCCGACCCGATGCCGTGGTTCCGCCACTGCCGGGCGATGGCGAGCCGCAGCACCCAGGCCCGCTCCTGCGCCGTCGAGGACACCGCGGCACCGACGATCTCGTCCCCCACCGCGGCGACGACCGCGGGTGTGTCCATGCGGACGGCGCCGACGACCTCCGCGAGCGTCACGGCCGGGTCCGCCGTGGTGTCCCGGGCCTCTTCCCAGATGCGCACCACCTGGTCGAGATCGCCGTCCTCCAGATCCCGGACCCGCCACGGAGCCATCGGCCTCACCTCACCGAGTCATTTTCTCCCGATACGCGCCGTGCGACCCGTCGGGGCTGCCGACCGTCCCCATTCCCGCCCGGGACCTCACCGCTCCAGACATGCCTCGCCGACCGCGAGCGCCGCGGCCATGATGCTCAGCTGTGGATTGACCTCGGGACAGCCGGGCAGCACCGAGGCGTCCGCGACGAGCACTCCGTGCACCCCCCGCAGCCGTCCCACGGCATCGGCCGGGAACCGCTCGGGGTCGACGCCCGCGGCGACCGTGCCGGTGGGGTGGTAGGCGGAGAGGTGCAGATGCCGGGGACCGACGCGGGCCAGGATGTCGTCCAGTGCGGCGAGGGTGCGGACGCGCGGGGCCGCGGGGATGCCGGTGAGGACCTCCTCGGCGCCGGCGGCGAACAGCAGCTCGCCCATGGCGCGCACGGCCCGCATCAGACGGCCGGCGTCACGGCGGTCCAGGTCGTAGCGGAGCAGTGTGCGGTCGCGGCCGAGCACGCGGCCCGACGGACGGTCGGCGATCATGGCGCCGAGGGTGGCGAGCCGCTCGGCGTCCTCCAGTTCGCGCCGCAGCTCGCTGCCGAGGCCGGGCAGGACGAACGAGCCCATGCCGGGTGGGGTCGCGGTGGCCTCGATCAGCACGCCGCCGTCGTGGTGCTCCTCCACGCCCACGCTCTGCAGGACGCCCTCCCAGGCGGTGACCGGCTCGGGGAAGCGCCCGGCGACGCTGGTGGCCGGATGGACGCTGAGGTTCCGTCCGAGGCGCGGGTGTCCGCCGAGGCCCGAGCGGCGCAGCAGGGGCGGTGACTGCAGGGCGCCCGCGGCGACGACGACCAGCGGGGCGAGGATCTCGAACTCGCCGCCGCCCTCGCGTCGTACGCGTACGCCCGCGGCCCGTGGACCTCCCGGGCGGTCGCCGTCCACCATGATGCGCCGCACCTGCGCGCCGGTGACGATCCGGGCGCCCGCGGCGCAGGCGTCGGGCAGCACGGAGAGCTGCACGCTCTGTTTCGCGCCGGTCGGGCAGCCCACGACGCACTGGCAGGAGCCCTTGCAGCCGGGCGCGTTGCGGCGCAGGGGTGCGGCCCGCCAGCCGAGGCGTTCGGCTCCGGCGAGGGCGATCCGGCCGTTGTTGCCGAGGACGTCGAGGGGCTGGGGGGCCACGCGCAGGGTGCGCTCGGCCTCGTCGAGGTACGGGCCGAAGCGGTCGGCGAGCGCGAAGCCGAAGTCCTTCGACCAGCGCGCGAGGACATGGTCCGGAGTGCGGTAGCAGGTCCCGGAGTTGACGACGGTGGTGCCGCCGACGGCCCGGCCCACGGGCAGCAGCAGCGGCGGACTTCCCAGGGCGACGGTGGCGCCGCCGTCGCGGTACAGCTCGGCGAACCGGTCGAGCGGGGTGCGCCGGCCGAACGACTCGGTGGAGTGGTGCTGCCCTTCCTCCAGGACGACGACACGCAGTCCGGCGCGCGCCAGCGTACGTGCGGCCATGGCCCCGCCCGCGCCGGAGCCGATGACGACGGCGTCCGCGGTGGAGCGTGCGGGCCAGGCATCGGCGGGGGTGCAGTCGAGCGGAGGGTCTCTTCGCGCCAACGAGGGTTTCCGGAGCCCCTGTTGGAGCATCCGCTCGGTTCCGGCGGCGAGCAGGACGGGCACTTTGAGCACGTCGAGCAGGGGCAGGAGCGCGGGGCGCGCGCCGAGCCCGCCCAGCACGGCCTCACGCTCGGGGCCGGTGAGTGCGGCGAGCCTGCGGCCGGTGCGGGCCACGGCGTACGCGTCGATGGCGCGGGCCGCGGCCCGTACGCCTGCCCGGGCGGGGTACGGCATCGAGTCGAGGACCGCGTCCAGCCTGCCGGGCACGCGTGCGGGCCAGTCGCCGGTGCCGCCGGCCGTGCCGTCGTCGGCGATGAGGGCGGCCACCAGTCCACCGAGGCTCATCGGGTGCCCACCTCCGCGTGTGCCGTGCCGTCCAGGGCCCACTTCGCCTCGGTACGCCAGCCGCCCGGCCACCACCAGCGCTCCAGCAGCACCAGCGCGTCCGCGCTCTCGCTGTTGCGGCAGACCGCCTGCGCACCGTCCGGGTCGGTGTAGTCGAGGGCCAGCGTGCGCGCCTCCGGCTGGGTGACCTCGACCCGGATGCGGCGCAGTCCCGCTCGCCCGGTCACCGTCCACACGGGCAGCCCGATGGCGGCGCGGAAGCGACCGAGCCCCGCCCAGCCGAGGGCCGTGCGCTCCGCCCGGCGCGGCCAGGTGCGGCCGCCGCGACGCAGGCGCAGGAAGACCAGCGGCGGCAGGCGTCGCAGGCCGGGGCGCATGGAAACCGCTGCGACGATCTCCAGGACGTCTCCGCCGCCCAGGTCCGCGTGCAGCCAGGCCCAGCGGCGGGCGTTGCCGTGGCCGTAGATCCGGGCAGAGGCTCCGGGCGCGGCGGCGAGCGTCAGCAGCGTGTCGTCGTACGTGAACGTCCCGTCGTACGAGGCGCGCGCGGCCGGCAGGATCTGGGCGGCCGGCAGCAGGGGGCGGCGCCAGGACCAGCGGGGGAAGGTGAACAGCGGTGTGTCCGCCGGCCGTTCGGCGAGGTCCCAGCGCAGGGCGCCGGCCGAGCCGGTGAGCCGGCCGGGTACGGCCGACACCCCGTCCGCGGCAAAGCCCGCCTCGTCTCCGGTCCACTTGGCGGGGCCGAAGCGGGCGTGCCGTACGGGTGCGTCCCTCGGAAACACCGCGGCCCAGCCGTGCGCGTAGGGCTCGGATCCGTCGGCGGGCGCGGTGAGTTCGTGGTGGAGCCAGAGACCGGTGCCGGTCGCCGGGTCGGTGAGCGTGGTGTACCAGACCTCGGTGCGGTGCGCTTCACCGTTCCAGCGGGGCGCCATCAGTGAGTCCGGGTCGTCGTGGCGCGGGAAGCGGAAGCTCGCCAGGAAGGGCAGCAGCTGCGCCGCGAGGGGGAAGCGCAGGGTGCCTGTGCCGACCTGGACCCCGTCCTCGTAGAGCGTGTACGGCAGCACGGTCATCGACGCGAGGGGCCTGAGCGGGGTCACGGACTTCCAGCCGTCGAGGGTGAGGCGGCGGCCGCCGGCGGCGAAGGAGATGCGGTAGCGGATGCGCCGTCTGGCCAGCGGCGAGATCTCCAACTCACCCTGGGCGTGGGCATCGTCGGCCCAGCCCGCGATGCGTATCCGGCCGGTGGTCCGCGCCTCGGTCGTGCCGAGAGGGCGCATCACACGGTCCGCACAGACGCGCAGATCGAGGCGGACCCGGCGGGTCCGGTCCTCGCCGTCGAGGCGTACCGTGCCGAGCATGGTCTCGCTGAACGAGGTGCCTCGCGTACCCGTACGCGTACCCGTAGCCGGGCCCGTGCCCTTGCCCTTGCCCTTGCCCGTACTGTCGCTCCTGCTCATGCGAGTCCCTCCAGCATGATCCGCTCGGTCGCCGTCAGATACGCCTCGGCCGCGCGCCGCGCGCCGCTCTCGTCACCGGCCGCCACCGCGTCGACCACCGGCTCCAGCCGCCCGTACGCGACGTCGGCGTCGAGGAAGGGGCCGACGAGCGCGGCTCGCACCGGCAGATAGGCGTTGAAAAGGGTGTTGGTGAGCAGGACGTAGACCCGGTTGCCGGTGGCGCGGGCCAGCGCCCGGTGCACCTCGATGTCGGCGAGCTGCACGGCGTCCCCGCCCTCGGCCCGGCGCACCGCGTCCAGCAGGGTCCGCAGCTCGCCGCGGTGCCCGTGAGTCGCCCGGGCGGCGGCCCGTTCGGCGATCAACGCGCCGACGCTGCGCCGCACTTCGAAGATCTCGCCGATCCAGTCGGGGCTGTGGCGCACGAGCATGGGCAGCAGATCGGCCCCGCCGAGCCGTGCGTAGTCGCGCACCCGCGTGCCGACGCCGTGCCGGGTCTCCAGCAGTCCGGCCTGGACGAGCCGGCCGAAGGCGTGCTTGAGGGTGGTCCTGGTGACACCGTAGCCGTCGGCCAGTTGACGCTCCGGCGGCAGATAGCTGCCCGCCGGGTGACGCCCGGCGAGGATGTCCTCACGCAGCCGGCTCTCCAGGACATCGACGATGGTCTCGCGGGGCAGTGCCTCCACGCCGTTCCTCCCCAATGGCTCAGTGGATGAGCCACTCAACCAATAGGGGTTTACGAAGTCAATGGCCTGACAGGGCGCGTCACATAGGTCTTCAGCGCAAGATGCACCTGCAACGCCTGGTCGCCGTGCCGCCACTGCTTCCCGACCAGCGCCGAGATCCGGTCGATGCGCTGGTAGAGCGTGTTGACGTGGACGTACAGGGCGGCGGCGGTACGCGACAGACTGCCGTCGCAGGCGAAGTACTCCAGCGCCGTACGGACCAGTTCGCTGCCGCGCGCCGCGTCGTGCTCCACGAGCGGCCCGATCGTCCGGGCCACGAATCGGTCCAGCTCGCGGCGGTCCGCCTGACCGAGGAGGATGCCGTGGATGCCCAACTCGTCGCGGCAGGCGCCCTCTCCCGCCCGGTCGAGAGCGAGCAGCACGTCCAGGCAGCGGGCGGCGTCGCGGTGCGCCTCGACCACGGCCGCCGCGCCCGGCACGGCCGCCTCCGCGCCCACGGTCACCCTGCACCCGCCGCTCCCGGCGGTCAGGACGTCGGCGAGGGTACGGGCGGCCCTGCCCGGGTCGTCGGCGCCGGGCAGGACGACGACGGTGTTGCCTCCGTACTCGCCCGCGATCCCGCCCAGGCGCCCGGCGTGAGCGCTCGCCAGTTCCGTGATCCGGCGTCTGCGGTCGGGGTCCTCGCCACGCGCCGCCAGCACGATGTGCGCGTCCTCCAGGTCGAGACCGACCAGAGCGGCCCGACGGCGCAGCCCGTCGGGGTCGCGGTGCGGCGCGCCCAGCAGGTCGTCGAGGATCTCGCCGCGCAGCCGCTGCTCGGCCTCGGCGACCGACCGCTCTCCGAGCAGCATCAACGCGGCCGACTGGGCGGCCCGTTCGAGGGCGTGGACATCGGTGGCGTCGAGTCCGCCGCGCACGAAGAAGAGCGTGCCCAGGTGTTCGCCGACCGCGACGATGGGGGTGACGCACGTGCCGCCGCGGGTCACGGAGGTCCGCCGGGCGCGCACCTCGCTCAACTCCCGCTTCCACGACGCCGGTTCGGGCGGCTCCTCGCCTGCGGCCGCCAACGGGCGGTCGTGCGCGTCGACGACCAGGACACTGCCGCGCAGCACCTCGGCGAGGGCTTGCGCGAGCCCGGCGGCACCGCCGCCCTCCAGGGCGACGGCGGTCAGCCGCTCGTGGACGGCGGCGGCCTTGCGCACCTCCTCGAAGAGTGTGGCGTTCTCGATGGCCAGCGCGGCATGGTTGGCCAGCGAGATGAGCAGCTCGACCTCCTCGGGCGAGAACGGCCGTACGCGCCGGTTGGCGACGAACAGCACGCCGTACACCTGGTCGCCGAACTTCAGCGGCACGCCCTGGATGGCCACCAGTCCCTCGGCGGCGATGACTCCGTCCACGTAGTCGGAGTGGGCGAAGCGCTCGTCGTTGGGGTAGTCGGCCGTGTGGTAGGGCTGGGCGGTCTCGGCGACGAGCCCGCCGAGACCGGTGCCGACCGCGAGCCGGCCGTTCTTGAACGGATCGGTCGTGATGCCGTCGGTGACGCGGACGTATGTGTCGCCCGCCTCCGGGTCGGAGAGCAGCAGATACGCGACGTCCGTGCCGACGAGGGTGCGCGCCCGGCGGACGATCGCCTGGAGGACGTCCTCCAGGTCGCGCAGCGAGGCGAGGTCGCCTGCCGTCTCGTAGAGCCCGGCGAGCGCGGCCTCGCGGCGGCGATGGGCCGCGAGCCGGGAGCGTATCTCCAGGGCGTCGTCGACGAGTGCCCCGTCCGCCGCGACGGCGTGGAACGCCGATTCGTCCGCCTCCTCCCGCAGGAGTCGGAGCAGGGACCCGGTGGCCGTGTGCGTCGTCGTCACAGGGCCAGTGATACCTCACGCCCGCTGTTTCTCCGATAGGGACGTGTCCTCCGTCAGCGAGGCCGGATGTGTGGAGGATTTCTCCGTCAGCCAGGTCAGGAACCCGGCTGCCGTGCCCCACACCCCGCGCCTCAGCAGCAGCACCGCGGCGATGAAGACGGTGCCGGTGACGAGCTGGACGGACTCGAAGCCCGCCGTGGACAGCCAGTCCTCCAGCCGTACGACGACGGCGGCGCCGACGACAGGACCCCACAGCGTGCCGATGCCGCCGAGCAGCACCATCACCACCGCCTTGCCCGAGGTGGTCCAGTAGACCTCCTGGAGCGAGGCGAAGCCGTGGTTGATCGCGTGGAGTCCGCCGGCGATCCCGGTGAGGAAGGCGGAGCCGGTGAAGGCGGCGAGCCGGTAGCGGTCGGCGCCGTAGCCGAGGGCACGCGTGCGCTCAGGGTTGTCCCGCACGGCGGTGAGGACCCGGCCGAACGGCGAGCGCGCAGCCCGCCAGGCCGCGAAGAGGCCGAGCAGCACCAGGGGCAGGGCGGCGTAGTAGAAGACGAAGCTGTCGTTCAGGTCGACGCCGGGGAGGTCGCGCGGAATGGCCTGCAGCCCGTTCTCGCCGCCGGTCACGTCCTTCCACTGGTTGGCGGTGAAGTAGACGAACTGGGCGAAGGCGAGCGTGACCATCGCGAAGTAGATGCCGGTGCGGCGAACCGCGAGGCAGCCGATCGGCAGGGCGAGCGCGGCCGCGGTCAGCGCCCCGCCGAGGACGGCGACCGGGAACGGCAGTCCGGTGTGGATCGCGATGAGCCCGGTCGCGTAGGCGGAGGAGCCCCAGAAGGCGGCGTGCCCGAACGAGAGCAGTCCGGCGTAGCCGATGAGCAGATCCAGTGCCACGGCGAACAGTGCCCAGCACAGGATGTCGGTGGCGACGGGCGGATACAGCAGCCAGGGCAGGGCGAGGGCGCCCAGGAGCCCGGCGGCGAGCAGCGGCAGTCCGCCTCGTTCCACGGCGTACTTGACGATCACGTGAGCCCTTCCTTGCCGAACAGCCCGGCCGGGCGGGCCAGCAGTACGACGGCCATGAGCAGGAACACCGAGGTCTGGGACAGCGCCGGGACATAGAGATTGCCGAGCGCCTGGAGCATGCCGATGGCGAAGCCGGCGGCGACAGCGCCCGGCACCGAGCCGAGGCCGCCGATGACGACGACGGCGAAGACCGTGATGACGAGATCCGCGCCCATCTGGGAGTTGACGGCGCGCATGGGCGCCGCGAGGACCCCGGCGAAGGCAGCGAGCGCGACCCCGAAACCGAAGACGGGGGTGACCCAGCGGCCCGTGTCGATGCCCAGGGAGCGGGTCAGTTCGGGGCGTTCGGTGGCAGCCCGCACGATCGTGCCCGCCTTCGTACGGGCGAGGAGCAGCCACACCGTGCAGCAGGCCACCGCCGAGACGCCGAGGGCGAAGACCTGGTAGGCGGGGAAGGTGAAGGCACCGAGGTCGAGCGAGCCGGGGAAGGGCCCGCTCGTGTACGGCCGGGACGCCGAGCCGTACTCCGCCCTCAACAGGTCCTGGCAGACCAGTGCGATGCCGAAGGTCAGCAGGAAGCCGTGGAGCGGATCGAGATCGGCGATCCGCCGGATGAGCGTGCGCTCCACGAGGACCCCCGCGGACCCCAGCGCGAGCGGGACGAGGAGCAGCGCCCACCAGAAGCCGAGCCCGGCCGCGTCCGCGAGCCACACCGCGCCGAAGGCACCGAGGGTGTGGACGGCGCCGTGGGCGAAGTTGATGACCCGGAGCATGCCGAAGATGACGGCGAGGCCGAGGGCGAGCAGCGCGTAGAAACCGCCGCTGACCAGCCCGTTGAACGCCTGTTGCAGAAAGCCGGTCATGACAGCTTGCACGCCGGGTCGGCAGCGGCGAAGGCCTGTGCGGCCGGGATCGTGCTGACCAGCTCGGTCGTGTCCGCGGGGTCGGAGCCGGGCTGCTTCACGCGGGCGAGGTAGGCGTCGTGGGTGACCCGGTGGTCGGCGGCCCGGACCGTGGCGTTGCGGGCGAAGACGTCGTCGAACTGCATGCCGTCCAGCTGCTTGCGCACGGCAGCGGGGGCGTCGCTCCCGGCCCGCTGGACAGCCTCCAGGTACTGCGTGGCCGCGGAGTAGTTGCCGGCGTGGTCGAAGCTGGGCACCTTGCCCGTGCGTTCCCTGAAGCCCTTCGACCAGGCCTTGGCCTTTGCGTCCATGTTCCACCACCAGGCGCTGGTGAACTGGGCGCCCGCCAGCTTGTCCGCGCCGATCGCTTCGATGTCGGTGTCGGAGATCAGCCCGACGGCGAGTCCGATGCCCTTGTCCTTCAGCTTGAACTGGTCGTACTGCTTCACGACGTTGACCAGGTCGCCGCCCGCCTGGAGGACGCCGAGGACCTGCGGTTTCGGCTTCATCGACGACGCTTTGAGCAGGAAGGTGGAGTAGTTGTCGTTGGGGAAGGGCGTCGGGTCCTTCCGGACGACCGTGCCGCCCGCGCCCTTGACCGCCGCCTCGAAACCGGCGCTCATCGCCTCGCCGAAGGCGTAGTCGGGGTAGAGCAGGTACCAGCTCTTGCCGCCCTCCGCCGTGACGGTCGCGCCGGTGCCGTGGGCGAGCATGTACGCGTCGTACGCCCAGGCGTAGGTGTACGGATTGCAGGCCTTGCCGGTGAGTTCGGGGGTCGCGGCGCCGACGTTGAAGTACAGCTTCCTCGCCTGGCCCGCGACGGTCTGCACGGCGAGGGCCGCGCTGGAGGTCGGAACGTCGAAGAGCGCGTCGGCGCCCTTGCGTTCGTACAGCTCGCGGGCCTTCGTCGAGGCCGTCTCGGGCTTGTTCTGGTGGTCGGCGGACAGGACCTGGATGTCCTCGGCGACGGCCTTGTCGCCGTACTTCTTCCGGTAGTCGTCGACGGCCATCTTCACGGCCTCGACGGAGCCGGGGCCGGTGAGCGAGGCGTACACCCCGGACAGGTCGGTGACGACTCCGAGGGTGACCTTGCCGCCGCTGATCTTCCCGCCGGAGGACGACGGGCCGCCTCCGCCGCAGCCGGCCACAGTGGCGAGGAGCGCGATCGCCGCGGCCGAGGCCGTGAGGGCATGCCGAACGTGGGTCATGGCTTTCCTTTCAGAGGTGCGTACGTGCTACAGACCGAGGCGGTCGAGGAGTTCGTGCTCCCGGTCCCGTACGGCGGAGTTGTCCAGGGACTCGACGACGTGGCCGCGGTCGAGGAGGTGGTGGCGGTCGGCGACGGTGACGGCGAAGCGGAGGTTCTGCTCGACGAGGAGCACGGTCACGCCGTGCCGTTTGGCCTCGCGCAGGACGTCGCCGATGCGCTGGACCATGACGGGGGCCAGGCCCTCGGTCGGCTCGTCGCACAGCATGATCCGCGAACCCATGCGCAACACCCGTGCCAGTGCGAGGAGTTGCTGCTCACCGCCCGACAGCCGGGCGGCCGGGGTGCGGCGGCGCTCGGCCAGCACGGGGAAGGTGTCGTGCACGCGCTCCAGCGGCCAGCCGTGCGCCCGGTCGCTGTACGGGAGGGCGAGGTGCTCCTCGACGCTGAGCCCTGCGTAGATGCCGCGGTCGTCGGGGACATGGCCGAGGCCGAGGCGGGCGCGGCGGTGGGCAGGGAGCCGGTGGACGCTCCGGCCGGCGAGGGCGATGCGGCCGGTGGCCTGCCGGTGCAGGCCCATGAGGCAGCGCAGGAGGGTCGTCTTGCCTGCGCCGTTGCGGCCGACGAGGGTGGCGATCTCGCCCGGGGCGACGTCCAGGGACACCTGGTGCAGGGCCTGGGCCTGCCCGTAGAAGGCGTCGAGGCCCTCAACGCTCAGCGCCGCGGCGGGTGCGGTCGGTTCGGGCCGAGCGGTGGCGGCGTCACTCATGGCCCGCCCCCAGATACGCCTCGACGACCCGCTCGTCGGACCGGACGTCGTCGTACGGGCCGTCGGCCAGGATCCGGCCCCGCTGCAGCACGGTGACGCGGTCCGCGAGCGAGGCGACGACCTGCATGTTGTGCTCGACGAGCACGACCGTACGGCCCTCCCCGACACGGCCGATCAGTTCCACCGTCCGCTCCACGTCCTCGACACCCATCCCCGCGGTCGGTTCGTCGAGCAGCAGCAGCCGTGGCTCGAGGGCGAGCGCGAGGGCGAGTTCCAGGGCGCGCCCCCGCCCGTACGGAAGCCGTCCCGCGGGTTCGTCCGCCCAGCGGCCGAGGCCCACCTGGTCGAGCAGTTCCCGCGCCCGCTTGCGGTGCCGGGCGAGGGTCCGGTCCGAGCGCCAGAAGGCGCGGCCGAGCGGACTGCCGGACATCAGCGCCAGCTCCAGGTGCTCCACGGCACTCGCGTGCTCGAAGAGGCTCGTGACCTGGAAGGAGCGGGCCACGCCGAGGCGGGCGATGCGTTCGGGCGGGCGGCCGGTGATGTCGTGTCCGCCGAGGAGGATGTGGCCGGCGGTGGGCTTCACATGGCCGGTGAGGAGGTGGAAGAGCGTGGTCTTGCCCGCGCCATTGGGCCCCACCAGTGCGTGCACCGTGCCTTCGGCGATCCGCAGATCGACCGGGCCCACGGCGGTGAAACCCCCGTAGTCCTTGGTGAGCGCCCGGGTTTCCAGCACGGGACGGCTGATCAGGGTCATGCCGACCTCGAATGTTCCGGTTCGACACCGGCGGTCGCCGGCGTGGCTCCGACCGTAGGAACGAGCCGCGTCGCAGGGCGACGGAGAAAGTCTCCACTCCTGCGGACGCGACAGCGTGGGACCGCTCCATGGCGCCCGGTGCGTCCGGCGGCGAACGATGTCGGTCGTTACCCGGCAGTCACCACCACGCTTCCTGGAGGTTTCGGTGCCCTCGTACCGCCGCACGACCACCCCGCACCGGAGGGTGTCGTGAATCTCGCGCGTCTGCTGTCGGACACCGCGGCCCGGCACGCCGGCCACCCCGCCCTGCGACTGGACGACGAGGTGGTGTCGTACGCCCGGCTGGAGCGGGACGCCGCACGTGCCGCGTCCTGTGTGCGCGCGCTCGGTGTCCGTCCGGGCGACCGGGTCGGGTTGTGCCTGCCCAACGTGCCCGCGTTCGCGGTGCTGTACTACGGCATCCTGCGGGCGGGCGGTGTCGTCGTGCCGATGAACCCGCTGCTCAAGGAGCGGGAGACGGACTACTACCTGGCGGACTCGGGCGCACGGCATCTGCTGGGCGCGGACCGGGACTGGCCGGCGGTGCTCGCCGGGCACGAGCCGTACGACGACGTTGTCGAGCGCTCCCCCGACGACACCGCCGTCATCATCTACACCTCGGGCACCACCGGCCGTCCGAAGGGCGCCGAGCTCACCCACGGCAATCTGCTCCGGAACGTCACGGCCACCAACGCCTCGCTGCTGCGCCTCACCGAGCACGACGTCCTTTTCGGCGGGCTCCCTCTCTTCCACTCCTTCGGCCAGACCTGCGCTCTCAACTGCGCGGTGGCGGCGGGTGCTTGCCTCACCCTGCTGCCGCGCTTCGACGCGGGCCGGGCGCTGGAGATGCTGGTACGTGACCGGGTCACCGTTTTCGAGGGCGTACCGACGATGTACGCGGCGCTGCTCGCCCACCCCTCGCGGTCCTCCGCGCACCGCGAGCATCTGCGGCTCGCCGCGTCGGGGGGCGCGGCGATGCCCGTGGAGATCCTGCATGCCTTCGAGGAGGCGTTCGACTGCCCCCTGCTGGAGGGCTACGGCCTGTCGGAGACGTCGCCGGTCGCCACCTTCAACCGGCCCGAGGGCCCGCGTCGGGCGGGGACGATCGGCGTGCCGATCGAGGGCGTCCGCATCCGGATCCAGGACGACGCCGGGCGGGAAGTGCCCGACGGGCGGCCGGGCGAGGTGGCGATCAGCGGCCACAACATCATGAAGGGCTACTGGAACCGCCCCGATGCCACCGCCGAGGCGATCCAGGACGGCTGGTTCCGCAGTGGTGACCTGGGCGTGCGCGACCCTGACGGGCTGATCCGGATCGTCGGCCGCAAGAAGGAGATGATCATCCGCGGCGGGTTCAACGTCTATCCGCGCGAGGTCGAGGAGGTGCTGTACGAGCATCCGGCGGTCGCCGAGGCCGCGGTGCTCGGCGCCCCGCATCCCGAGCTGGGCGAGGAAGTGACCGCCGTGGTCGCGCTCAAGCCGGGCCACGCAGCGGCCGTCGCCGCCGACGAACTGCGGGAGTTCGTCAAGGCGCGCGTCGCTCCGTACAAGTACCCGCGTCTGGTGCGGATCACCGACGCGCTGCCGAAGGGACCCACGGGCAAGATCCTCAAGCGGGAGATCACTCCGCCCGTGCTGCCGATCCCCTGAGTCCCTTCGGCCCCCACAACAAGCCGAAGGAGCACGAACGATGAGGTTCCGCTCGCACAGGAGACCGAAGAACCTGAGAGCCGCCGTCGTCACTCTCGCCGCCGCCCTGGTCGCGACCGTCGGGCTCGGCACGCCTGCCCAGGCCGCCGAGCCCGCGCTGCCCCGACTCAACATCACCGACACCTACATCACCGGAATCTCCTCCGGCGGTTTCATGGCGTCCCAGCTGCAGGTCGCCTACTCCGGCACCTTCGAAGGCGCGGGCGTCTTCGCCGCCGGACCCTACTACTGCGGCAAGGGAGGCATCGTCACCGGCCTGATCGCCTGCGGTACGGGCCTGATCTCCACCGACCCCGAGGGCATCGAGGAGATCGCCCGCCGCTGGTCGGCCCAGGGGAAGATCGACCCGGTCGCCAACCTGGCGGGCAAGCCCGTGTACACGTACCACGGGACCAAGGACCCGCTGGTCCAGGACCGGGTGAGCGACGAAGGGGTGCAGTTCTACCGGGACTTCGGGGCCCGGACGCTGTACCACGACACGGACCCGGCGGGCCACGGCTGGCCGACCCCGTACGCGCCGCTGTCCTGCGGCACCACGTTCTACCCGTTCCTGATCAACTGCGGGAACGACCCGCAGGGCGAGATGCTGACCCACTGGCTGGGCAGTGTGAAGCCGCCGGCCGCGAGCCAGACCGGCACGCTCAGTGAGCGCGACCAGGACCGGTACGTTCCCGGCGGCTGGGCGCAGTGGTACAGCCTGGGCAGCAAGAGCTTCCTCTACACCCCGAGGTCCTGTGCCCAGGGCGCGGAGTGCAGACTGATCGTCGCCCTGCACGGCTGTCTCAGCGACAACAAGTTCGTCGGCGACCGCTTCGCCCGTGAGTCCCACCTCAACGAATACGCCGACACCAACAACCTCGTGATCCTCTATCCGCAGACCGACATCAGCATCATTCGCGGCAACCCCCAGGGCTGCTGGGACTGGTGGGGCTACACGGGCGGCGACTACGCCCAGAAGTCCGCACCGCAGATGCGCGCCATCGTCAACCAGATCCACGCACTCGGCGGCTGACCGCCGCAGCGACCCGAGGGGAACCACAGATGACCAAGCCGGCCGAGTTCGACCTCCCGGTGGGCGGCGGGACGCTGCGCGTCCTGCGCTTCGGCGAGGGACCGCGTGCTGCCGTCGCGGCGCACGGCATCACCGCGTCCGCGATGTCCTTCGCCGCCGTGGCCCGCCATCTGCCGCCGGACTGGTCGCTGTTCGCCCTCGATCTGCGGGGCCGGGGCCACAGCGCGTCGGTCCCGGGCCCGTACGGTCTCGACACCCACGCCGCCGACCTCTGCGCGGCCGCGGAGCGGTGGGGCGACGGCGGACCCGTCGCCCTCACCGGCCATTCCATGGGGGCGTACATCGCGCTGCGCGCCGCGGCCCGGCGCCCGGAGCTGTTCGACCGTCTGCTCCTCGTCGACGGCGGCCTGCCGCTCCCGGTCCCGCCGGACGCCGACCCCGACGCCCTCCTCGACGCGTCCCTGGGCCCGGTGCTCGACCGGCTCTCGCGGACGTACCCGAGCGACGAGGCGTACGTCGACTTCTTCCGGGCCCACCCGGCGCTCGGCCCCAACTGGAACGACGACATCGAGGCGTACGTCCGCTACGACATCACGGGCCCGGACGGCGCCCGCGGCTCACGCGCCCAGGAGGGCGCCGTCCGGCACGACGGCCGGGAACTCCTCACCTCGGCGATGGCCTTCGACGCTGACCTCGCCGCACTGTCCGTACCGACCCGCCTGCTGTACGCGCCTCGGGGCCTGATGGGCACGGAGCCCGGCATGCTCCCGGCCCCGCTGGTCGCGCACTGGACCGCCCGGGTGCCGCTGGCCACCGAGCCGGTGCCGGACTGCAACCACTACACGATCCTGATGGGCGCCCCGGCGAAGACCGTCGCGGACCGTCTGACCTCGCCCCTGCAATAGGTGCGTCATACATCCGGACGCGCCCGCCGAGAATCAGACATATGGTGCATAAGTGCCGGTCTGACGGCCAAGGAGGCGCTGATGTCCGAACTCATCGTGATCGGGTACGACGACGCCGCAGCGGAGAAGCCCATGACGGAGATGCAGCGCCGCGGCGGCACGATCCTCAAGACCTCGCTCGCCGCGAAGGAAGAGCAGGAGCGCGCCGAGCAGCCGGCCGGCTCCGAGTAAGGCCGCCCCGCGGCTCCGTGCAGGGCGTGGCCCCGTGGGCGTGGCCCTCCTCCAGGGCGTGACTCCTGGTAGGCGTACGCCCGCCTCTTCAGCGTTCCACCGCATGTTCTGGAAGGGTCCCGATGCACCCCGTACTCAGCTCCGATACTCTCGCCCGGCTGCGCCGGCAGCGCCCCTATCCGGCGGTGTCGGTCCTGATGCCCACGCACCGCCGTGATCCGGACAGCGCTCAGGATCCCGTCCGCCTGCGAAACCTGATGGCGGAGGCCAAGGAGCAGTTGGAGGCCGATCCGGCCGTCACCCGGGAGACCCGGATCGACGTGATCAAGCAGCTCGACCAGGCGCTGTCGGAGATCGACCTGGTGCACGCCGAGGACGGCCTGGTCGTCTACGCCGCACAGGGAGAGCACGAGGTGTGGACGCTGGGCCGCAGCGTGCCCGAGCGTGTCGTGCTCTCGGACACGTATCTGACCCGCAATCTCGTCTCGGCCCAGGCCGCCGAACGGCCCTTCTGGCTGCTGGCCGTGTCCTCGGACCGGGTCTCCCTGTGGAGCGGCGGACCGGACCGTGTCACCGAGGAGAGCACGGGCCCCTTCCCGATGACACGGGTCCGCGAGAACGAGGACGTCGAGCGTGAGGAGCGCATCGGCAACGTGCCCAGCGCGTTCACCGACGAGGAGACCCGCCACTTCCTGCGGGAGGCGGACCACGCGATGAGCGGCGTGCTCAAGTCCGACCCCCGGCCGCTCTACGTGGCCGGCGAGGCGGCCGCGCTCTCCCTCCTCGGCGACGTGGGCACCGTGGCCAAGGGCGCCACCGCCCAGGTCCCGCACGGCGGGCTGGCGTCAGGTCCGGCCGACGCCGTGTGGCAGGCGGTGCGACCGCATGCCGAGGCCCAGGCCGAGAAGGACGTCTCCGCTGTGCTGGAGGAGCTGGACAAGGCCCGCGGCCGCCGGACGTTCGCCGCCGGCGTCGACGAGATCCGGCAGAACGTGACGGAAGGCCGGGTCGCGCTGCTGGCCGTCGAGGAGAACTACCGGGAGACCGTACGCGACTCCGGCGGCCACCTTCTCCCGGCGGAGCCCGGTGACATGGACGCCGTCGACGACATCGTCGACGACATCGTCGAGCAGTCCCTGGAGACGGGCGCGGAGGTCCGCTTCGTACCCGACGGCACGCTCGCCGAGATGGGCGGCATCGCGAGCACCTTGCGCTACTGAACGCGGCCGCACCGGGGGTGGCCCGATCACCACAGGTGAAAGGACAGAACCTCATGACCTCCTGCCGGAAGAGTCCGTGGGGCGGGCGGCGGTTGGCGGCCGCGGTGCTGACGCTGGTCGCCGTCACCACGGGCACGGCCGCCCTGGCCTCGTGCGACACGGGCGGCGATTCCAGCGGCACCGCGCCGGTCAGCCCCCGTCCGACGCCGCCCCACACCGCCTCGT
The DNA here is from genome assembly GCF_053594115.1 of Streptomyces sp. NPDC001970. Classification (NCBI taxonomy): domain Bacteria; kingdom Bacillati; phylum Actinomycetota; class Actinomycetes; order Kitasatosporales; family Streptomycetaceae; genus Streptomyces; species Streptomyces sp. NPDC001970. The sequence goes on from NZ_JBSFDW010000015.1 coordinate 179,898, forward strand.
TCACGGGCACCCCGCCGTCCGCACTGGCCTCCGCCGAGGCCTCGGCTCGCGCGAGGGCCTCCGCCGCGGCGTCGTCCGCGTCCGCTGCCGCGTCCTCGCTCGAGGCATCGGTCTCGGCCGAGGTCGCCCGCGCGAACGCGGCGGCCGCCGAAGCGCTGAAGAACGTGGAGGGCGGCGGCAACGCACGGTCCGACGTGTCGCTGACCGGCAAGCCGGTGTCCGAGACCGGCGGGCTCCAGGTCGTCGTGGTCACCATCACCAACCGCACCCAGCAGAAGGCCTCGTACGCCGTGCAGGTCGACTTCAGCGACTCCTCGGGCAAGGTGGTGGAGAGCCGCATCGTCGGGGCGGAGAATCTCGCGCCCGGGGAGCAGGCCCAGCCCCTGGCCATCAGCCGGAAGCCCGCCGACATGAATCTGACGCCCACCGTCGCCAAGGCGCAGCGCTACTGACGTCCGGCTCCCGTCGCCCCGCGCGGACGTCCCCCGTCCGTCGCGCGCGTCGCGCGCGCGTCAACGTCTTCATGAACGTGACTCCACCCATGCCTGAAGGACTTTGTTGGCGGATTCGGTGGGCTATGCGGCGAGTTCCAGTCCGAGGCGGGCGAATCTGCTGATGTGGGTGGTGCCGATGGGAGTTTCGGCC